>NZ_DS989904.1:3738785-4038785 GCF_000155595.1 Synechococcus sp. PCC 7335
ATTCCAAAAGAAGACGGTGCTAGCACTAAACTCTGTTCTAACGCGTGCCAAACATCGTCTGGAATTTTTTTGTCCGGATTGAACGCTTTGGTCGCATAGCGCCAGTTGAGCGTTTGAATAATTTGATCTGGAGAAAGGATAGGTTTACTCATAAGAAGTGGTGTTGTTGAAAAGACGAACGTTGTTGATAAAGACGAACGATTAATAGGCTAACAGAACTTAGCAACTAAAAAAGCAACGGTAGACAGGGGGACTATCTTTGGTAGGACTGTTCTAAGCAGGTGAGATGGCAGTGATCGCATCAATTTCAAAGAGCATATCATCGCCCGCTAGCCGGGGAACCGGAATGAGTGTGCTAGCGGGTTTGACTAGCTTGTCTGGCCACAAAGCGTTCCGTTCAGCCGAGATGAGTTTCTGTTTATCAGCATTATGATCAACCGAGAGCACGGTGATCTTGACAACATCTTCTGGAACAGCACCTGCAGCAGCTAAACCTGTTCGCAAGTTTTCAAAAGCCTGCTTGAGCTGCGTCTCAAAACTACCCATTCGTCCCTGCTGGTCTCTACCGCCCTGTCCCGACAAAAAGATTAGAGTTTTCCCCGTAGGAACGACTACAACATTCGTGAATCCATAACTAGAAGGATCGCCAAGATCTGAAGGGTTGATTCGTTGAATTTCCTGAGTCATCAGATCTATCCTCTTCGTTGTATTCTTCCGTTTTTTGTTATCTCTGATTTGTTTTTAACCTGCGCATCAGCTTATGTTGCGACTGACTCTCTTGGCCAATAGCAACGCTAAGTAGCACAATCGCAATGCCAAATGTCTGGCCAACTGAGAAAGTTTCTTGTAAAAAGACATATCCAATCAGCGTGGCTACAACCGGACTTAGTAATCCGAGATAGGAAGCGGCGGTAGGATTGAGTCTATCGATGCCGCGAAACCAAAGCGCGTAGGCGAGTGCAGTTCCGACTAGCCCTAGATAAATAAATCCCCACAGGTTCATTCTAGTGATTTCAGCAAAAGGCCCTTCTACAACTAGTGCAATAGGAAGCAGCATCAGCCCTCCAATTGCAAGCTGCCAAGCAGTGAAAACAATTAGAGAAACCGGGGGATGCCAGCGCTTGACTAATACTGTGCCTAAACCCATCGCACCTGCGCCTGCCAACGCTGCGATGATGCCAATCGTATCCAGCTGAGCGCCCGGTCCAAGAACAAGTAAGCCAACGCCGATAAAGCCCATGAACGCAGCTATCACAGAAAGACTAGAAGGTTTTTGATTTAATATTGTCCAGGCAAATAGTCCTACTAGCAAAGGCTGAATAGCTCCTGTGGTCGCAGCTACACCTCCCGGCAAACGATAGGCTGCGACAAACAGTAGGGCTTGAAAAACGCCAATGTTTAAGCCGCCCAAAACCAGCATTCGCCACCACCAAATACCTTTTGGCAGCTTACGCAGACCAATAGTGAGCAAAAGGCCAATGGGTAGTGATCGCATTGAAGCAACTAGCAGAGGATGACCTGATGGCAAGAGCTCAGTCGCCACTACATAAGTTGTGCCCCAAAAGAGTGGAGCTAAAGCTGTCAGCAGAATATCTGCTGGGCGAGAAGACGTAGAATTCATTTAATCTCGACGATAAGATACTTTATATCAAGATATTAGCATATTTATCTTAGCATCGAGATACTTTCAATCATGATAGTTAGATTTACCTGAGTGGTAGAATTGCTCTCATATAGCTTCAGACATCTTGCTCTAATGGCTTCAGGCACTGTCAATAATGATTCAACTCCTAAAGATCCCGTTGATACCATACTGGCGCAGTGGGCAAAAGAGCGGCCTGACCTCGACGTATCGCCGATGGGGCTAATCGGCAGAACTACTAGGCTTGCTCACCACTTCCGTAAAGCAATTGGTGCAACGTTTGCAGAATTTGGCCTACAGCTCGGTGAGTTTGATGTGCTAGCAACGCTCCGTCGTTCAGGCGCACCTTATCAGCTTTCGCCTACAGAGCTATTTAGATCGATGATGGTCTCTTCTGGCACAATGACCAACCGGATTGATCGACTAGAAAAGGCAGGGCTAGTCGAACGGGTGCCGGATAAACGCGATCGCAGAGGTACGCTGATTCATCTAACAGACAAAGGTTTCGATCTAATCGAATCTGCTGTCACCGCGCATGTTGACAACGAGCATCGCGTATTGGGTGGGTTAGATGAAGCAGACCGAAAAACTCTATCCGACCTGCTACGCAAGCTGTTGCTTTCTTTAGAAAAGTAATTGGGCCGAAGAGATAGAAGATTCTCCGGTTCAAATGATCATGGGAAGATCTGTTCCAAGATACCTGTAATTAAAGATACCCGTGCTACAAGAACCTATAGGGTACCTACAAGCTCGTTAGCCTGTATATCTTCAACAAAGGCCAACTGCTCGTTAGTGTCAGTAAGACTAATCAAAGTGCCGCCTAAACCTTGAGTTATTAAAATATCAACAGAGTTTATTCCATCTAGAATAAACTCATCTACTCCGACTCGAAAAGCAGTGATCGTATCAAGCCCATCACCGGCTCGCAGTACAAACCTATCAGCGCCTCCACCACCAAATAGATGGTCGTTTCCAACCCCTCCATCTAGTAGATCATTTCCTACCCCACCGTTTAGGAAGTCTCGGCCCCTACCTCCGATAAGATTATCATTGCCGCCTTTTCCAAACAGTTTGTCATTGCCAATACCCCCGTTGAGTAGGTCATCACCTCCTCCACCATCGAGTTTATCTCGACCATTCCCTCCAAAAAGCTTGTCATTGCCACCGTTGCCGAAGAGCCTATCATTACCTCCGTCACCATTAAGCAGGTCATTACCAGCTTTGCCAACCAGCTGATCTTTGCCCAAAAATCCATTAATGATATCGATCCGACTAGAGCCTAAAAGCTTATCGTCTGCGTTAGTGCCGTTGATAGGAGAAAGCGGAGACTCGCTAACTTTTATAGAGAAGGTGTATTTAGCAGTTCGAAATTCTCCGGCATCTAATACACCTGCTAAAGAGCCTTGGCTGACTTTATAGCGACCAGATGCCAACGGCAAAAATTCATTAAATAAGTTGAGACTTTTAGAAGGAATATCCACTTGTGCCTTCGGATTTCCCCCTACAGACGCAGCACCGATAAGGAAAATGCTTGTTTGGGAGAAAGTCCCTGCACCTACAGGCAACAGCCCAATATCTAAAGAAACTGACTCCAAGACAGTACCGGCCGGAACGTGGAAGGAAAAGGCATCAAAGTCAGTGTCAATAGGCACAGGCGCATCATTGTTTGAGAATGAGGTTTCGCCAATTACAATATTTGTGCCTACGCCAAAAGCAAAGTCCGGTGAATTACCACCGCTAGGTAAGTCACCATCCACAGCTTCGTCGTATGTAAATGGAGCGGATATTTGTGAGTCTAATGACATAATGAGTTCTCAGGATATAAGGTTATTGAAGTCAACTTATTAAGTCGATTCTGTTGTAAAAATTGCCGAGACAAACTCATTCCTATTAGTCACTCTGCTACCTAAGCGATGAGCGTAGCAATGAGCGTAGCAATGAGCGACACCATTAGGTGATGCTTTGATACAGCAATAGGTCAGTACCAATGGACTAAGTAACTGAGAAAGAGCGGTTAAGAGAGTTTGAACACATCTGAACTAGAAAAGCGATCGCTTTCTATGGACTCTGTTGAAGTAGGTAAGCACACCCCATCGCTGGAGAATAACTTTTTTTGATCAACAATCTATTTATTCCGCAAAAAATCTACTTATTCTTCTAAAATTCCACTGTAG
Source organism: Synechococcus sp. PCC 7335 (assembly GCF_000155595.1). NCBI lineage: Bacteria > Bacillati > Cyanobacteriota > Cyanophyceae > Synechococcales > Synechococcaceae > Synechococcus > Synechococcus sp. PCC 7335. Next base: position 3,742,602 of record NZ_DS989904.1, read on the forward strand.
TAATACAAATAAAATAAGGCAAAAGTTGTCTGCTGATCTTGGTATAATCTTCGAAAATATCCTGAAACTAAGGAACATAGATTAGGGCGACAGAGACTGCAAAGATAGAGCAAGAACAGTTGAATTCTATTTATGCGTCTCCTTGTGATGTGTATTCAAGATCTTCGTGTATCTAAGCTCCTAGTATCTAAGCTCCTAAAGTTAACCAGCCAGCTTCCATACCTAAATTCTATGTGAAACAAACTAAGGAAAATAGTACCCTTATAGGTACTGTTTTTGTAGAGAAAAGGTAGCTACACAATCGCGCTCTTTAGTAGCAGAAAACTTAATAACCTACAGGATTGCTTCAGCAGACAGATTGAAGTATACACAGCTAGTTAAAGATACATTGCCATACAGTGAGAAAAAAGCTTGATCGATATCACAATAGATAGTTGACTATATTTTAAAGAGACCTTGAAATCTGTCTGACTGTCATGGTGAACTGCCTAAACTATCGACTCAAAAAAACAGGCTATGGTTTATTGGCTCTACTAGCCTTGCTGAGCGTTGTTGCCTGCTCTCAGTCAGTGCTGATATCTGAACGACCTGCTAGTGAAGTTAATTCAGAGGCTTTGGTAGTCCTTTGGGATAAAGGCTATGTCATCGAAGAGGACGAAGCCATTCGGCAAGTGGTAGAAGATTGGGTAGCGAATGGTGGACTGCCGGTCAAACTATCTTTTTTTAATTCGGGGGAAACCGCACCAAAAACGCTAAGAGCTAGTCGGTCAGGGGCTTCTCCAGATATCCTATTTGCTGCAAAGTCGGTCTATCCTGTTTCTGAGTGGGAAGGCAGGCTGGCTGATGTGACGGATGTCGTAGCTCCACTGGCAGACAGCTACACCGCAGATGCTTTGCAAGCGGCTAAAGTTTACGGCAGCGAAAAGTCTGGCAGTCAAAAAGGCGATCGCTACTACGCAGTACCGCTCAATCAATCAACTATCCATATCTACTACTGGAAAGATCTGCTGCAGGAGGCAGGCTACACACCAGAAGATATTCCAACAGACTGGGATGGCTTTTGGCGGTTTTGGCAGCAGGTGCAGACTAACCTTAGCGACAATCACCCTAACTTACGCAGCATCGGCTTGCCTTATTCTGCCGATGCGACCGATACCTATCATGCCTTCGAACAGGTGCTAGCCGCTTACGATGTAAAGCTCTTAGATGATAGCGGGAATCTCCGTCTAGACGATCCTAAAATCAAGTCTAGAATTGCCCAGTGTTTAGACTGGTATCTTCAGTTTTATCGAGAAGGCTATGTGCCTGAGAGTGCGGTCAACTGGCTAGATCCTGAAAACAATCGAAATCTGTTAGATCGTGACGTGGTAATGACACCTAATCCAACGATGTCAATTCCAGCGGCGGTTCGCAATGATGAGGATATTTATTTTAAGAAATTAGGGTCGATTGAATTTCCAAACACTGTGCGTGGTCTGCCTTCACCCCATTTTGTGAGCATTCGTCAAGCGGTTGTATTCAACGACGCGCCTCATCAACAAGCGGCAAAAGACTTTCTATCTTATTTAGTTCAGCCTGAAGTACTCAACACCTTTTTGAAAACATCTTATGGGCGATACGTTCCCCCCGGTCTAAGTCAAATAGAGGCTGATGATTACTGGCATGATTCTAATGATCCGCACGTCTCAACCGTGATCAAAACAATCACTGAAGGTCGAACGCTGCCTTCTTATAATGCATTAAATCCTGACTATGGCACGGTGATGGAAAGAAATATTTGGGGGCAAATAATTCATAAGATGGCGGTTGACAAACTTTCAGCTCAGCAAGCAGCTGAAGAAGCCATTGAGGCGATCGAAGCAATCTTTCGCGATCGCCTATGACACCCAAAGCTATTCACTCTCAACCGCATCATACTCAGCCTGGTCAATCTGGCTTTGCAGCTCGGATTGCTCGCTCTTTTCTGCTACTAGCGCTGATCGCTGTAGGAATGGTCGGCACAGTAGCCTATGTTCGGGGGCGCCGGGCGCTTGAAGAGGCTGCCTACAATAGGTTGAGCGTTACTGCCACCCTCAAAGAAAAAGAAATCACCCGCTGGCTAGTCGCTTGTGAAGAAGACTTCCTACTGATTGCTTCGTTTCCAACTGTAGAAACAGAATTGCAGACGCTGCTCACTAATCCAGCAGAATCGGCAGCCTATCAGCGGGCCTATCAGCGACTATCAGCCTATCTAGAAGAAATTCAAAATCAAAAGCCAAAGTTTACAGACATTTCTATTCAAAATCGGGCGAATCAAATCGTACTATCAACAAATCCCGAGCTAGAAGGAAAGTATGAGATTTCAACGAATCTAACTGAGGTAGAAGAAGTAGAGGCAGGAGAGACATTTGCACCTATCTTCTATGTTTCTCCTAAAACTGGAAAACCCGCCATTACCTACGCGACCAAAGTATTGGATACAGAAGGCAATCGCCAAGGGATGATTTTAGCTAATCTCAACCTAAAGCGGATCGACGATATCATCTCGGAGCGAACTGGCCTTTCCGATACAGGGGAAACTTATCTGGTTGGTCTGCTAGCCAATAAAACAGCTTTCATCTCACGCGAGGGCACCGACAACCCCCTTGCCCAGTCTCCTCAGAGTGAAGGAATTGCTGCTGCCTTCGAGCGACAGAATGGAGAAGGGCTCTATGACAATTATCTAGGTAAGCCTGTAATTGGGGTCTATCGTTGGCTATCCGGTCAAGACCTCGCTTTGCTAGCAGAGATGAGTCAGCAAGAAGCATTTTTACCTGCCCGTCGTTTGGCGATTACTTTGACGATAGTTGGCTTAGGATCAGCGGCTATTCTACTGCTTGGTGTGAACCGATTAGTGCGTCAGCTTAGCCGTTCTCGTCTGCAGATTGAAAGCTATAGCCAGCAGTTAGAAAAAACGGCGCTAGCTGCAAATACGGCCAACAAGGCAAAAAGTGAGTTTTTAGCAAATATGAGCCATGAACTAAGAACCCCGTTGAATGCGATTCTTGGATTTACTCAGCTCATGCAAAGCGATCACGCTAACACAACCTATTTTCAAAAGGAGCGCTCTTCTGACTACAACAACTATCTTGGGATCATCAGTCGTAGTGGTGGTCATTTATTGACACTGATCAACGACGTACTCTCGATGTCCAAAATTGAAGCAGGGCGGCTAACACTTGATCCTACCTGTTTCGATTTACGCTATCTGCTACGCACACTTGAAGAAATGCTTTCTATGCGAGCAGAAGCTAAAGCGATTACGTTATCTGTGCAGGTTGATCAAGCAGTTCCTCAATTTGTTAAGACCGACGAGGCTAAGCTTCGACAGGTGCTGGTAAATCTAGTAGGCAACGCAATTAAGTTTACGCCCACAGGCAGCGTAACGCTATCGGTTTCCTGTGAAAATATCCCTTCATTATACCGACTTAATTTCAGCATTGTAGATACAGGCGTCGGTATCTCTGCTGAAGATCTCTCATGCCTTTTCGATCCCTTTTTTCAGGCGTCTAGAACCCGAACGGCTCATCAGGGAACTGGTTTAGGTCTAGCGATCAGTCAGCGCTTTGTACAGATGATGGGCGGTGAGATCAACGTCGAGAGCATCGTTGATCAAGGCTCGACGTTCTCCTTCTCTATTCAAGCGCAGCCCGCAGAGCTAGACGAGCTGCCGACCGCTCCTATCGGCACGGTGGTGTCACTAGCGCCTGGTCAGCGGACCTATCGAATTTTGGTGGTAGAAGATGTGGATTCAGCTCGAAGTCTGATGCTGGCGCTGCTATCCCCGATAGGGTTTGAGGTGCAGGCAGTGACCAATGGTGAAGAGGCGATCGCAGCTTTCAAGTCCTGGTGCCCTGATCTAATCTGGATGGATATGCGGATGCCCATTATGGACGGCTACGAGGCGACTAAACAGATTCGAGCGATCGCTGCCAACCAAGATATTTCTACCAAGATTATTGCCGTCACAGCTAGCGCCTTTGAAGAAGAACGCGCTCAGGCTTTGGCCTGCGGATGCGATGATCTCGTGCGTAAGCCATTTGATACTCAGACCATCTTTGAAAAAATGACTGAGCAGCTAGGCGTGCAATACCTGTATAGCTATGACCTGGCTAGATATAGCTCAAGCAGTGATATTCCTACACTACCTCAAAACCTGAGCGCTCCAAGCTTAGCCGCACATGAGCCAAACGACCAGTCGGCTTCATTTTCCCGTCCAGCCAAACCGCTGCAGCCAGAAGATATGACTGTCATGCCCGCTGCCTGGCGAGCCAAGTTCCAGAAGGCGGCCATAGCAGTCGATGCCGAACAACTCTATCAACTCATCAGCCAAATTCCAGAGAGCAACGATCAGCTAGCCGCCTCGCTTACCCAAATGACTCAAAACTTTTGCTTCGATGAGCTTATTGAATTGACCTAAGACCTATGCTTGATCCTTCATCGCTTCCTGTCAATCCGACAGCTGTCAAGACTACCCACCTAAGCCAGAGGCACTCAACAGAGGTCAGGCCAATCAAAGCCGACATTCTTGTCATTGATGACACCCCTGAAAACCTACACCTACTCTCCACCATGCTCAGCGAACGGCAGTATAAGGTGCGTAGTGTGACGAAGGGATCAACAGGATTAAGAGGGGCGATCGCCGCGCCGCCCGACTTAATTTTGCTAGATATCAACATGCCTGAAATGAATGGCTATGAGGTTTGTGAGCAGCTAAAGGCCCATGAAACCACTTGTGATATTCCCGTCATCTTTATCAGCGCTCTAGGCGACGTTCTAGATAAAGTCAACGCCTTCAACGTCGGTGGTGTTGATTTTATCACCAAGCCTTTCCATGTAGATGAAGTCCTCGCTCGCATTCAAACCCATCTCACTCTGCACCGTCTACAGCAGCAGCAACAGGCTCATACGCTACGCTTACAGCAAGAGATAGACAACCGTCGGCGCGCTGAAGAAACCTTCAAAAAGTCTTTTAACGCTAGCCCTAGTCCGATTGCGGTTACCAGACTCAGTGATGACACTTTCATCGCTGTTAATCCTAGCTTTTTGCGTTTGAGCGGATACTCGCAGCCTGAGATAATGGGGAAAACAACTGCTGAACTAGCGATGTGGCAAGACCAATCCCATTATCAAGCAGCGATTTCTCAAGTCTCTTTGAACGATTCTTTTGACAACGAAGAACTAGAGTATAAGACCAGACAAGGAGACTTAAGAATTGTGCTGGCCTCGATCAAGAAAATCGTACTTGATGGCGAACCCTGCGCTTTGACCATTATCAACGACATCACCGAGCGTAAACGATTGGAGAACGAGTTTATTTCTGTCGTTAGCCACGAGCTACGTACCCCTATGCACTCGCTTGCAGGCGCATTAGATCTGCTGAGCACTGGCGAGCTAGGCGTGCTAACAGAGCAGGGCCAGCAAATTCTCTCAGTAGCGACTACGAACGCAGAGCGACTGATTCGCCTAGTTAATGACATCCTCGATTTAGAGCGGCTAAAGTCCGGCAAAATGAGCGTCAATCGCTCTAATTGCAATATCGCCAATTTAGTCACGCAGGCGGTAGAGTCAATGCAAGCCATGGCAGATAATGCTCAAGTGCAACTGCAGGTACAGTCGATGTCCGTACCTGTGACTGTAGATTGCGATCGCATTCTCCAAACCCTGACTAATCTGCTGAGCAATGCCATCAAATTCTCTCCCGCTGGTGGCACAGTACTGCTAACAGTTGAGTTGGATAAACCTACTCTAGAAGAACCTGCTTCGAGCAACACGCTTCAAACAGTTCCTCAGCTTCATATCACCCTAAGCGATCAAGGTAGAGGAATTCCCTTTGAGCAATTAGAAACTATTTTTGAAAGATTTCAGCAAGTGGATGCGTCCGACTCTCGCAGAAAAGGCGGAACTGGACTAGGGCTCGCCATCTGTCGCCAGATTCTCCAGCAGCATGGAGGTCGAATTTGGGCAGAAAGCACACTAGGTCAAGGCAGTACTTTTCACGTTTGTCTGCCTACAGGCTCACCTGTCTAGAGAATATTGTCTAAAGAAGATAGAAACGATTTAGGAGAAAGGGCAGCTGATGTCTAAAACCGTGTTGATTGTAGATGATGAAGCGGATGCCCTAGCGATCGCCGTGCTAGCCCTACAGATGAAAACTGACTGGATATTGCTCCAGGCTAGCAGCGGACACCAGGCCTTGGAAATTATCCTAGAGCAAAAGCCGGATCTAATCTTGCTCGATATGATGATGCCAGATATGGACGGCCGCGCCACGCTGAAAAAAATTAGAGAAAAGTATGACTCCCAGGCCCTGCCGGTGATCTTAGTAACAGCTAAAGTTCAGCCAATTTCTCAAACGGGTATTGATCCAAACGATGTTACCACTGTGTTTATCAAGCCCTTTCGCCCGCTAGAACTAGCCGACCAGATTCGAACCGTCTTAGGTTGGTCAAACTAACTGAGCTATTTCTGTCCTAGTGGAAGTGAAACGAACGTGTTGGTAGCCGACTACCGTGATCAGAGCGAATAACAGAAACCTTTCGCGAAGTAAGCATGCATACAGATGCTATACCTCTTACCTCCATCATCTTTCTAATCACGGCAGAAGACCCAGCTATCCGTTGTTGAAAGCGATTTGTTGAAAGTGTAGCCATCGCTATCGAATCCTTTGATAAGTGTGGGGTTATCGATGCGATTGCGAATTACAAAATCTACCATCAGTCCTCTAGCTCGCTTAGCGTGGATAGCGATAGTTTTATAGATGCCCGCTTTGTTTTCCTTGAACTCAATATTTAGGATTTTCGCCTTGATAGACTTTTGTTGAATTGCCTTGAAATATTCGTTCGAGGCCAGATTCAATAGACAGGGTTCGCTTTCTTTTACTAGCTCAGCATTGATCAGATCAGAGATTCGTTCACCCCAAAATTCGTAGAGATTCTTACCTTTCTTGGTTGCTAGCTTGGTACCCATCTCTAAGCGATAGGGCTGCATTAGATCGAGTGGACGCAGAACGCCGTAGAGACCTGATAAGATTCTTAGATGATCTTGGGCAAACGTGAGATCGTCTTCGTCATAGTCCTCTATATGGATGCCTTTATAAACATCTCCATCAAAAACTAGCAGAGCCTGTTTAGCATTCTCTAGGGTAAAGGGCGTTTGGAAGTCTTGGTAGCGCTGGTAGTTTAACTGGGCCAGCTTATCGCTAATCTTCATTAGCTCTGAGAGCTGCGCTTGATCGTAGCTGCGGAGTTCTTTGACAAGCTGTTCGCTTTGGTCTAGAACGACAGGCTGAGTGAAGTGAGGATAGTTAGCTCCTGTGTAGTTTAAAGTTTTGGCAGGGGAAATGACCGTCAACATCGATACCGACTCCTTTGAACCGCTTTGCACTAGCGCTAGATTACACCGCGGTACAATACAGGATGATAGCTATTTTGATGATTATCCATGACCTTGGAGCCAGGGCAAATCCCCCAGCCTGATACTTCGACTTCTGATGATGTCCGATTGAATGATGGTGAAAGAGACGGTAGAGAGAATGACATAAGCAGTCTAACTACTTCAGATGACAAGCCGGACACTACCCGCTCAGCGCTCAACCGATTGAACAATGCCGAAAAGAAAGCCCAGGCGGATGCTGAAATGGCTAGCGGACAGTTTCTCTTTGAAAGAGGACGCTACAAACAAGCGATCACGCATTTTCAGACTGCCCTATCCCTTTCTAACCCGGTAGGTAGCCGAGGGGGTGAAATCCAGCTATGGCTAGTCAACGCCTATATCGCTAGCGGTAGGGAGGAAGAAGGACTAGCCCTTTGCCGCAAGCTAATTATGCACCCTGATCTAGATACCAAACAGCAGAGCAAACGTATCCTCTACATTCTAGAAGCTCCTGAGCTAGAGCTAAAGCCAGAGTGGGTGACGAAGATCCCAGATTTGGCAAATATGGATGACGATACCCAGATTCGCTACGCCCAAAGGCCTAAGAGGCCTCGCCGTCGTAAGCCTAAGTCCGAACCAGAACCGCTTGATCTAAGCGAGGTAAACACTGCCGATAATCAATTTGTCTGGATTGCCCTACTCGGTATCGCCTTGACCCTAGGCGGTCTGTTCTGGCTCAGCTAGCTGTCCCTATTTAGCGCTTTTTAGCGCTTGGATACCTAGCCAACTTTATAGAAGCCTCTACAGAGGCTATTTATGTAGGCAGCGGGCAAGTGTAGGGACAAAATGAACGTACGTACGGTGAGTTAGATCTTTGGCTAAGTCGACCCAGATACGGAGTTTGACGGCATCTTTAGCATAGGGCTGCTGGATAAAAAGGGCAGGCTTTACGCGATCCGATGGCCGCTTTTTATGACTCGAGTAAGGCGAGGGACAGGCGCTTTGTGCGCCGGGCTATATCCCACACAGAGAAGGTCGGCGAGTTTGTCCGTTTCGAGGCTGCCGCGATCACTCTCTAGCTGAATGGCGATCGCACCGTTAATCGTTACTGGCTTCATAGTCTCGTAGATAGGTTTACCCGTCACTTCAGCCATCACAAAAACAGATTGCAGCAAACTATGCGGCACATAGTCCGATGAAATTAGATCGACAAGATCTCGCTTCACTAGCTCCATTGCCGACACGTTCCCAGAATGAGAACCGCCTAAGACCAGGTTTGGCGCACCCATCAGAACCTGAAGATTATGAGATCTAGCTGCTTTGGCGGCGGTGAGTGTAGTCGGAAACTCAGAGATATTTACCCCTTCGCTAACGGCTTGCTCAACATGTTCTACGGTGGCATCGTCGTGGCTAGCGATAGAGAGCTGATGTTTGCTAGCTAGAGAAATGAGACCTTTTCGGCTTTTGTCCGCGTATATCTTCTGCGCTTCGATTCTCTCTTTAATGAACTCATCAACTTGGTCAGCGCGAAGGCCGTGCTTGCCCATATAGTATTCTCTGAACTTGTCAAGCTTAGCAAACTGACGTTGACCTGGCGTGTGGTCCATCAGCGAGATGAGCGAAAGCGCAGGATAGTCTACATAGTCACTGACAATATCAGCAACCATCTCGTAGGCAAGTTCGCAGCGCAGGTGCAGGCGATGGTCAATTAAGAGTTCCTCGGCCGCTTGGCGATCGCGCACCGCTTGAATCATATTGTCGTAGTCTGTTTTGCGAACCGATTCGCCAGGGGTGACATCACCGATGGCGATCGCATCACAAACTGTCGTAATACCTGCAGCAGCAAGATCTCTATCGTGATAGGTAACCGCCGCTTCGAGCGGCCAGCGAATGCCAGGGCGCGGAGTGATACAGCGCTCTAGATTATCGGTATGCAGCTCTATCAGGCCTGGTAGGAGATAGTCCCCCTCTCCATCGATGATGTGGCTGTTGTTGAGGTGACTACTATTAGAAGAGGGCAATAAGTCAGGCTGAATATCGGCAATCAGACCATCTCGAACAACCAGCGTTCCTAGAACTTCTTCGGTGGGGAGCTGAAGGCGATAGTTCGTGTAGATACTTTCTTTCATAGTTGGTAGCTGGTACGGTTCTATCTAGATTTAGCTATTCGGCTAGCGCAATCAGGAAGTCTCAATCATGCAGTGCGAAGGTTAAGGATTGGTTGCAAACCTGATTTCTCACGGACTCATCGTGGAAGATTCCAATCAGCGCACAGCCTTGTTGCTTCTTTTCTTCTATGAGCTGGACAATGACCCTACGATTATCAGCATCTAAGGCCGAGGTGGGTTCATCTAAAAGCAGGATGGGATAGTCGTCTGCAAAGGCTCTAGCAACGTTGACGCGCTGCTTCTCACCGCCGGAGAATGTTGTTGGAGAAACGCTCCACAGTCGTTCGGGCAGATTGAGACGAGAGAAAAGAGATCGCACCTTCTCCTTTGCCATCGCAGGTGAAATACCAGAATCTACCAGGGGCTCTGCGGCGACATCTATTGCCGATACGCGAGGAATTACTCTTAGAAATTGACTCACATACCCGAGAGAATAGCGCCGAATATCCATCAGTTCATGTGTCTGAGCGGTCACAACGTCGTGCCACTGGCCTCTGTGCTTGATCCAAACTTCGCCCCTGTCTACTTGGTAGTTAGCGTAGAGCGATCGCATAAAAGTCGACTTTCCCGATCCTGATGCCCCTTCTAGCGCAACGCAATCACCCGGCTTCACGGTCAGCGAAACCCCTTCCAACACCGGAAAGTGGATACCGCCTTGATTATGAAGCGTGAATCCTTTGTATAGGCTGCGGGCGCAAAGCAGTGCTTCATCAGGGAGCAGCGGCGGCACAGGAGAAGATATAGGTAAGCGTTCGAGTAGCTGAGCTGGATCGGACATGCTGTAAAGACCTATGGGACGAGCGTAGCGCTGATAAGCGATTGAGTATACGGATGGTGCGGGTCGTCGAGGACTTGATCGGTAAGCCCTTGTTCTACGACTTTGCCGCGATTCATCACGAGCAGACGATGGGCGAGCAAGCGAATAACGCCGATATCGTGGGTAACTAGAATGACGCTAAGATTGAGGCTGCGCACAAGCTGACGCATTAGATCCAACAGTCTGGCCTGCACCGATACGTCTAGCCCCCCTGTCGGTTCGTCCATCAGTACAAGACGAGGCTGAGTGACCAGAACGCGGGCAAGCTGAAGGCGCTGCTGCATCCCACCAGAAAACGTACCAGGCAAATCGTCCATTCGACTGGTTGGAATCTCCACCTGTTCGAGCCAGCGTCTCGCTTCGGTGCGGATGTTGCCATAGTGCCGATGCCCCACATCCATTAAGCGTTCGCCAATGTTCGCACCTGCGGTCACTTTCATTCGCAGTCCGTCGGAAGCGTGTTGGCGCACAAACCCCCATTCGTTTCGCATTAGCCAGCGGCGGTCGGATTCAGAAATGCTGAAGATATCGAGCGCTTTGTCGCTGCCGTTCCGAGGGCTGCGGTAGGTGACTTGGCCGCTATCCGCAGGAATATGACGAGCGATCACACTTAACAGAGTGGACTTACCCGAACCGGATTCACCAATAATGCCGAGAATTTGTCCTGGATAGAGAGAAAAGGAAATGCGATCGCACGCCCGCACCGAGCCATATGTTTTACTGATGTTGCTCACTTCTAAAAGCGGTTTCATTTCTCACCTGCCTGTTTAATCGCAGTCTGCATACGGTTGCAATAGTCCGTATCAGAACAAATCCACAAACGCCCACCATCGTTATCAACGACGACCTCGTCCAGATAGCTTGCTGTAGAACCGCAAAACTCACAGGGCTTGTCCCACCGCTCTACGCTGAACGGATGGTCCTCAAAGCCCAAGCTTTTTACAGAGGTGTAGGGTGGCACTGCATACAGCCTCTTCTCCCTACCCGCCCCAAAAAGCTGCAGCGCCGGATTCATATCTAGCTTGGGATTATCAAAGCGAGGAATTGGGCTAGGCCGCATCATATAGCGATCATTTACTATCACCGGATAGTCATAGGCAGTGGCGATATGCCCAAAGCGCGTGATATCTTCGTAGAGCTTCACGTGCATTGCACCGTATTCACTCAAAGAATGCATTTTGCGCGTTTCTACTTCCGAGGGTTCAATCCACCGCAGCGGCTCTGGAATTGGAACCTGATAAACTATCGTTTGTCCTTCTTTTAGCGGCGTCTCGGGAATGCGATGGCGAGTTTGAATCACGGTCGCTTCTGTTGTTTTTTCAGTCGTTTCTATGCCGCACACTTTCACAAAAAAGCGTCGAATATTCACCGCATTGGTCGTATCGTCCGCACCTTGGTCAATCACTTTGAGCGTATCGTTTGCGCCAATCACAGAAGCGGTGACCTGAATACCCCCAGTTCCCCACCCATAAGACATCGGCATCTCACGCGAGCTAAACGGGATTTGATGGCCGGGAATAGCAATAGCTTTAAGCAGACTACGGCGAATAGATCGTTTTGTTTGCTCATCCAAGTAAGCAAAGTTAAAACCTGGCTCTACGCTGCTTGTCGCGTCAGGCAACTTTGTTATCATGACTAATACCTCCATCCGATACGCCAATCTGCTGAGAATCTATCTGCTGAGATGACGACTTATCAGCTTCGTACTCTTCTCTCATCTTGCGAACCAGATTCAGCTCCGCTTGGAAGTCAATATAGTGCGGCAGCTTCAGGTGTTGAACAAACCCCTGCGCCTCGACGCTATCACTATGAGAAAGAACGAACTCCTGCTGCTGGGCTGGTCCTTTAATCTCCTCTCCAAATTCCTTTGCTCTCAGCGAGCGATCGACTATCGCCATTGCCATTGCCTTGCGTTCGTTGTAGCCAAAGGTTAGACCATACCCCCGTGTGAACTGGGGCGCTAGCTGCTTCGATCCTTTAAACTGATTCACCATTTGCACCTCGGTCACGGCTACTGTACCAAGGCAAACTTCAAATCCTAGCTCTTCTGGGCAAATCACAACCTCCACTTCACCCATCCGAATCTCGCCCGCGAACGGATGACTGTTGCCATAGCCACGTTGCGAGGAGTAGGCCAGACTGAGCAGAAACCCCTCGTCAGCGCGGGTAAGATTTTGCAGGCAAGCATCACGAGAAGCTGGAATGTGCAAAGGCTGACGGGTCAGATCGAAGGGTTCTGGCACCGAGTTCTCATCTAGTGGTGGCTCTGACTGGATGAGTCCTTCATGCCCAAGCACATCTAATGCTCTAGGTGTTTCTGTAGATGACGACTCTTTTCTGGGGAAAGTCGGCATATTATCTTCGGCCGCAAGCTTAAAATCTAGCAGTCGGTGAATGTAGTCAAAGGTAGGACCAAGCATCTGACCACCTGGAATATCTTTGAAGATAGAAGAGATCCGGCGTTGGATAGACATTGCATTGGTGTCTATCGGCTGACTGTAGTAGAAGCGGGGAAGTGTGGTGCGGTAGGCTCGCAGTAAAAAGATAGCTTCAACAAGGTCGCCCCAGGATTGTTTGATAGCTAGAGCGGCTAAGTCTGGGTCGTAGAGGCTGCCTTCGCACATGACTCGATCTACAGCCAGACTCATCTGTTGTTTTATTTGGGAAAGGCTGAGTTCAGGAAGGGTATGTTCGCCCCTGCGACGGGCCTTTAGCAAAGCTTCCGCATTCCGAATTGCCTTTTCGCCCCCTTTTACAGATACGTAGGACATAGGCTTAACTGTGAACGTGAGTAGTACGAGGCAGACCAGCAACAGAATCATGAGCAAACATAAAGCAGTCCAGGCCACGAGGATAGAGAGTATTGTTTTCGGGCCACTGCTTCCAAAAGGCAGCAGGCAATCTAGGCGAAAAAGAAAGACTTCCCAAAATGCCAGGACCATTAAGTTGCTTAGATTCACCACCATCAAGTCCTTTGACCTGAACAAGTAGCGTCGTGGAGCGTTCAGGACATTCAGCACTTCCCCAATTGAAAGCGCTCAAATCAATTTCTGAAGAAAAGTTTGCAACAACGGCGAAATCGGCCTCACTGGGGTCTGTTGTAAATCGGCATCCCGTATGAAAACGCAGCCAGTTTCGCACCGACGTTGGTAAGCTAGGCTGCAACCAAACAGCGGTTTCTATATCAACAAGTGAAAGGCAAGCCGCGGCGCAAATAGGGGTAAGACCATCAGGTGCAGTGATATCTACTCGAAGGCGGTAAGGACGCCCGGGATGAGAGAGCGCTTCTAACAGATTTTTGAAGGTACATTGAGCGTCATGGACTGTGTCTTGGAAGCCAGGCAGTATCGCTGCGCTCATGACTACTCTCCTCTAAGCAAGGTGAAGAACTCGACTTGCGTAGCGGCTGTCTGCTGCTGAGTTTCCCGACTGTGACGCTGATAGGCTGCTTGCAGCGGCGCTATGACAGTGGACTTTATCTGGTAATGCCACCGATGCTGCTGTAGTAGTGCGTCACAGACAGCGGCAAGCTCAGCGTGGATTTGAGAGCGGCCCGCCACATATCCAAACCCAGATGATTCTTCATCTGATTTTGTGCCTACAGATGTTGTGAGCTGAACGACACATCGGGTCACTGTCATCTCTCCTAAATTAAAGGCCTCACCCCCGCCGCCTGCCCTGCCGCGTACCATCGTCAGGCCGACTTCGGGCGATCTCAAAAAACGATACTTAGGTAAATCACCCAAATTTCTCACACACTGCTCTAATAGGTCCAAAGGCGCTTTCGCTAATACAGCCATCCATGCCTGTCTGTCTGCTCTATTCATAGTCATAGATACTCTAGTTGTAACCGGCTAGACTAATTAGCCTAGATGTATAGACAATTTGGATTAGGATTAGAGTATGCCGTATGCTTTCAAATTCTGCAAGACTTTCTCGGCACTAAGTGTTGTCGAATACATCTCGACTCAAATACATTTTGACTAAATTGATGATTCACTCCGCCGCACCGCTATACGTGCAGATTGCACAGCAGCTCCGCAACAACATTCAGGCGGGTGTGTACAAAGTGGGCGATCGCCTTCCTCCAGAATCACAGCTATCACAGCAGTTCAGTGTCAACCGCAACACCATCCGACAGGCCATATCACTGCTCAAGCAAGAAGGACTGCTGCGCTCCCAACGCGGTAGCGGCACCTTTGTGGCCGCGCCCATCCGCTACGCCATCGGTCAGCGAGTGCGTTACAACGAAGCGCTCAAAGCGCAGGGACATAGTGCCGCTTTTACTCTTATCAGAGCAGTTGAAGTCTCAGCTGATGTCTCGGTAGCGAAGAAATTGAGTATCGAGCAAGGCGCGCCTGTTGCTCATGTAGAGCGCTTAGGAACGGCAGACGACGAACCGATCAGCGTCGGCAGTGGCTACTTCCCGCTGGCACGATTCCCCGATCTATTGAGCGAAGAGAGCATATCGTATTTGGTAGAAGTTGGCTCGATTTCTCGGTGGCTACGTGATCGCTACGCAATAGACCATATCCGCCTAAGCACGTCAGTATCCGCAAGGCTTGTACAGCCGCGCGATGCCAAAATGCTAGAGCTGCCACTCAATCAAGCTATCTTACTGGCAGAGTCGGTGAACGCAGACCAGCAAGGACGACTGATTGAATACGGCGTCGCTAGACTAAGGGGCGATCGCATGGAAATGGTGTTTGATAACGTCGCAAAAGCGAGCAAGGCAACCCACGACTAAGGACAACGGAAGATTGGACAAAAGCCAAGATTAGATAACAGCGCTAAAGACAAGACCCGCTAGAACAGAGCCTATAAAGGCAAAGCCGAGATACGCGAAAAAAACAGGACGACGTGCTAATGCAAACACTGCAATCATCGCCGGGATGCTAGTCGCCCCACCTGCTAGCAAGAAAGCCATACCTGCACCAGGATTCATTCTCTGAGAGATGAGTCCATCGACCAGCGGTAGGGCCGCATATCCATTGAGATAGGCAGGCGCACCGATAAAAGCAGCCACAACGATTGAAAATAAGCTATCATCCCCACCCACTGCGCCGATCCAACCATCAGGCACATACGCCAGCATCAGAGTCTCTAGCAGAAAAGCGAGAGCTAGCCACTTGCCCAAAAACCAGGCGCTCTTGCGCGCTCCCTTCCAAAACTTCTGCCAACGCTTCTTCTCTAGCCAGAACCACCAGACGACAGGCTTTGGATTCCGAACGCTGCTGCCAGCACAGCCGCCATCATTTGCACCTTCTTTGAGCGGATCGAAGAAAGACGCTTTTGCAACGCCTAGGCGAATGAGCAATAGTGTGCCAAAACCGCCGAGCAGCCCAATGGCGACAGTTGCGACAGCCTTAGCGATCGCAAACTTTAACCCCAATGTGCCTAACGTCAGCACAAACATAGAAGGATCCATCAGCGGTGATGATAACCAAAAAGCCATAACGCCCGCCACCGGAACCCCTATCGTCAACAGCGCAGCAATTAGCGGAATAACGCCGCAAGAGCAAAAAGGAGAGAGTGCACCAAATAGTGACGCGATTGGAATCATGACAGCAACGCGGCCTTGAAATGCTTTTCCAATCAGATTATCGGCGCCGCTAGCCTGGGCAGAAGCAGCAATCCCAATAGAGAGCAGTAGAAAAGGCGTGACCTCGACAAGATGCCAAAGGGTAGCAGTAAGGCTGACGTTAGCTTGCGCAGGATCAATAAACGTGAGCGCTAAGACGATCAATGCCATTGCTAAAAACACGCTATCTAGTCGCCGCACGCTGCGGTTCAATCGAGTGAGCACACTAACAGCCATAAGTTATCTCCTGAGTTAAGTAAGTACACTTAGATAAGTACTGGTTTGTAGCTGAAAGACGACCTTGGAAAAATCGACGGTTTACCTGCAGCAAGTGGGAGCGCAGTAATCTTTCTCAGCGGTTTCAGGTTGGCTAAAAGCCGTATCGATATTCAGTTCAGGTGCAGTATCTGCAACGTGGACTACGAAAATTTCCCAGAAATTACCATCCGGATCACTAATCCAGGCTTTGTCTTGTAGGGCATAGCAGCAGTCTGTGTTGAACTCTTCTGAGGGGTTGAGTCCGGCGGCTTTTAGTCGGGCGATCGCGCTAACCACTGAGTCTGCACTATCCACCTGAATCCCAAAATGGGATAGCTTCCCGGTCTGCAGAGGCGTACCAGTAGCGTTCAGCGTTAAATTTAAAGATGGATTCTCAATATCAAGCTTGGCATAGCCTACCTTGTGCTTAGTAGGTGGAGTCTCAAATAGAGCTTGATAGAACGCAACAGAACGCTCTACATCAAAAACTTTCAATGCAATATGGGTTTTGTAGGTTGCCATTATTTCTCCTTAGACATTTCTAGAAATATCGAAATAAGAATAAGAAGGTGCTATCTTGCTAACGCCATCTCGCTAAATAGAAGTCAGTCACAGCAGCCAGGATTCGATGCGCTGTTAGCAATGGTCTGACCAACATGCTCGATGCTCACGACGTGGTTGCGCGTGCAGCACTCCTCAAACAAAAAGTCAATTAAGCGAGTTAGCGACTTTTCTTCAGCGCGGTACCAAATCCACTGCCGATCCTTTTTAGAGGTCACAATGCCTACCTGACGCAGCTTATCAAGATGGTGGGATAGCGTTGCGCCTGCAATCCCTAGCTCCTTCTGAATTTCCCCAACAGGCAAGCCTTCAGGATAAGCAGACAGCAGCAGACGCACAATTCTCAGCCGTGACGGCTGACCTAAAGCGGCAAATGCATCTGCTAGATCCTCAAGCGATGACTCGTCCATAGCACTTACTTCCATATTTTCATAATAATCGAAATGGAGGATGCTAGGAAAAAATTGACCAATATCTACAATGGTTAGACCGATGGCACAGAGGCTGGCACGTTTTGATCGAAGTCCTATGCTCGCGACTCTGCTAGCAAAAACTCTCTGCACTAGATAAACTGTCGTCGCAGCCACGCAGACGCTGCATCAATCAAACCGACTGCCACAATAAGAATCAGTAAAATTGCACACACTTTCGTGTAGTCAAAAGAGCGAAAGCTTTGATAGAGAGAGACGCCAATACCCCCTGCACCGACAATGCCAAGCACGGTAGCCGAGCGTACATTAGACTCAAACCGATAGAGCACAAAGGAAATCCAGAGTGGAATTACCTGAGGAACCACACCAAAGAGAATCTCTTGAAGTTTGCTAGCACCTGTAGCGCGTACGCCTTCGATTTGTCCAACATCTATATTCTCAATCGCTTCAGAAAAGAGCTTTCCTAAAATACCAGCAGTATGAACGAAGATAGCAAGTACGCCTGCAAAAGGGCCTAAGCCAACAGCTACAACGAATACCAACGCAAACACAATCTCATTGATGGCTCTCATCGCGTCCAATAGTCTTCTTGTGGGCTGCACAATCCAAAAGGGACAGAGATTACTAGAGGCTAGGATAGAGAGCGGCGCGGCCACAAATACGGCAAGTAGCGTTCCCCATATACCCATACCGATAGTTTCGATGATGTCAGCAAGATAGGATGACCAGTCGGAAAAATCTGGTGGAAAGTAGCGGCCGACATACTCTCCCATCGTACCGCCACCCTCGAGTAGCTCCGCGAGGTCAATCTCACTAACGACACCGGCGTACCAGAGCATGGCGATAGTTGTGGTGATGCCTGCTAGCCGTCTAACAACTTGAGCTGAGGTTAGGCGATCACGCTTTTGCATCTCCAAAACAGCAGGCGATACTGATAGCTCATACTGTTCAGTAAAGTTTTTGTCTGAGTCATTCAGAGAAGATTTCTTATCAGTAAAAAGAGACATATAACAAAACGTTCTTTAATGACATAAACCGACCTAGCTTTTCTTTTCACAAGAGGTCTAAGTCGGTTTGTTTGTAGGTAGCTAGCGCTTATTTGACTGCTTCTAACGCTTGATTTAGCGCTTCTAAACGAGCTTCTTTAGCAGCTGTATCCAAACTGTCGTCGTTTTGAACTTCTAGAATAGTCTTTCCGATCTCTAGTTCGCGTACGGTGTTCCAAGTCGTGTCGTCAGCTTCGTCAAAGCCACTCCATTCCAAGGGGCCAAGGACTGTCTCGTCGTTGTAGCTATAGAAGAAGTCTTGAATCTCTCCTTTCAAGCAATCTGGTAAATCACTACGGTACGCGATAGGATCGCTAGGAATCTCAGGAGAAGTCCAAACGACTTGAATATTTTCGAACGCTTCGGGATCGTTCTTTTCAACTTCTACGAGCGATTCACTGTTGTTGGTAGCAACGTCTACTTGATCGTTGGCAACTGCTAGGGCAGTCGCTTCGTGGCTACCTGCGAACACCAACTCGCTAAACGCTTCTTCAGGATTCACATCGTTCTGAGCGAATACATAGTAGCTAGGCACCAAGAAACCGGAGGTAGAGTTAGGGTCGTTAAAAGCGAAGGTTAGATTTCCTGCGTTTTCAACAACGTACTCGTCGCCGTTGCCAGCTTCTACATCGATATCAGCCAGGATAGGATTCTCTTTGTTCGTGATTAGATAAGCGTAGTAGCCTTTACTGCCGTCAGAGCCAACGGTCTGAGCAAACGCTTCTGCATCAGAGCGCTCAGCGGCTTCAATGTAAGATTTACCGCCGAACCAAGCCATCTGAACTTTGCCTGCGCCCATCGCTTCGATGACGCCTGCGTAGTCCGTCGCATAAGACGCATTTACGTCACGACCAAGTGCATCAGAAAGTGCAGCGACGAAGGGTTCCCACTTTGGCTTTTGGTTTGCTTGAGACTCAGTAGAGATGATTCCGAACTCGAGTTCGGTTAGTTCAGGTGCGCAAGCGCCACCGGTGGCGACAGGATCCGCAGAGGTTTGTTCATCTACAGTGGCACTACCGCTACAGCTAGCCAGTACGGTAGTGCTAAAGAGCACAGCAGAGCAGAACGTTGCACATTTCGTGAACGTGGTGTTTTTGATAGGGTTTCGCATGGGAGTTATCGAGGATTCCTGTAGGTTCAAATAAAAAATTTAGGCAGTAGGAAAAATACTAGTAAAACGCTAAGCAAAGGCTATCTGGTTAGAATTTCGGCGTGACCACGGTGAACGAGCTCTTCAGCAGCAGCGCCATATATATTGCTGAGGCGATCGTCTAGAAGATCAACAATAGGTCCGTCGTATTGAACGGTTCCGTCTCGTAGGGCGATCGCGCGATCACAATAGAATCGAACCATCTGCACCTGGTGCAAAGAGGTAATCACTGTCAACCCGCCTGTCCGGTTGAGTTCGACTAGCAGCTCCATCACCCGTCTTGCCGATTCTGGATCGAGCGAAGCGATAGGTTCGTCGGCTAAGATTATCTTTGCCCCTTGCATCAAGCAGCGGGCGATCGCCACCCGCTGCTGCTGTCCGCCTGAAAGCAGCGCAGCTCTTTTATAGGCTTGGTTCAAAATTCCAACTCTATCTAACGCTGATAAAGCCCTTATTTTTTCCGTCTTGCTGAAAAGACGAAAAGCTGAGCGTAAAGGTGAAACCTGAGACAAGTTGCCAATCAGTACATTCTCTAAAACGCTGAGACGATTGACGAGATTAAACTGCTGAAAAATAAAGCCAACTTGACTACGCAATCGTCGCGCTTTTGAATGGAGTTTTCCATCTGCCTGCAACGGCGTATCAAATATCTTTATCTCACCACTATCTGCAAGCTGCAAACCGTTCATCGTTCTAAGCAGCGTAGACTTCCCGGAGCCAGATGCGCCCACTAGCGCCACCATCTCTCCGACTTTAATAGTCAAATCAACACCGCACAACGCTGGAATATTACGGAAGCTTTTACTAAGGCGAGACACTGCTACCGCTGACAGGGTCGGTGGTGCAAAGTCAGACTTAGAAGTATCTACACTTTCGTTTTTGACAGAAACCAAAACATTTGCATCGCAACGTCCTCAACACTCAATCACAGAGACTTATACGATGATTTAAGCTTTAGTAGTCTAAAGATTATTGAGAAGTAAAATCGTGGTTAAGATACAGAACAGTGAGTACTTCTAAAGTGAAACCACAAAAGAACTAAGGTCCAAAAACCACCCCAAAACGTAGGCTAGGGCCATGGGCTCTCCAACTCATCAGTCATCTAGACCCGCACTCTCATCAGAGACTACAGCACGGAATCTGCAATCCTTATTTCCTTATCAAAGTGAAATGATCGCTTATCGGTCTACTCAATCTATACGGCTAGATCTATACAGCTGCGAAAGGGCTAAGCCTACAGCAAATCGCTATACTTCTCTTCCCAGCAGTATGATGGTTTGGAACCCTTTCTCGTCCTAGCTTTATGGCTCCGCAACTGCGTATTCACGTTCCACCTCATCCCTTGATCAAGCATTGGTTAGGCGTTGTCCGTAGCGCCACTACACCAACAGGCGTCTTTCGCAGCGGAATGACAGAGTTAGGACGCTGGCTAGCCTACGAAGCAGTGCGCGACTGGCTACCAACTACGGATATGACAATAGAAACACCTCTGACAACATGTCCGGCGACTTTTGTTGACCCAGATGTACCAGTCGTTGTAATTCCTATTTTGCGTGCGGGTTTAGCGCTAGTAGAGGGCATTCAGAGCGCGTTACCGAATAGCTATACTTATCATATTGGGTTGGCTAGGAATGAGGAAACACTCGAACCTTTCTGGTATCTCAACAGGCTGCCAGAAAGGTTCGAGCCAAACACTAGAGTGGTGATCAGTGAGCCCATGATGGCAACAGGCGGCACGATGATGGCGACAATGGCTGAATTGACCCAGCGGGGCGCAGACCCAGCACTGGTGAGAATCATTTCGGTAGTCGTTGCCCCACCTGCCTTGCAAAAGATTGCTGAGTCGTATCCAACGGTGGGGGTGTATACAGCGATTATCGATGAGGGATTAGATGAGAATGGATTTATTGTGCCAGGGTTGGGCGACGCAGGCGATCGCACTTTTGGCACATAATCTCTCGACACATCGTTTTTTGGTTTGATGCCTTAAATACAAGCGTCATCTCTCAGCTATGTCATTGCCAGCTTGTTAAGAGTCCATTTATAAATTTATGAAGCCCGTCTCAAAAACGCTATTGATATCTACAGACATAAAGAGAGGAAGTCAGAATTAAGGAGAGTCATGAGTCAGAATAACTTTGCGGGTGGATTTGTCGCCGGAGCTTTTGTAGGAGGAATCATTGGCGGCATTGTTGGTGTGCTCGCTAGCAATCGCCTACGCCTTGACGAAACCGATACTTTTGCCCAAATCTCGGATGAGAACCGGCGCCACTTTGAAGGAGCTAGCGCTGAAGAAAAAATGGAAATTGCCAGACGCGGCCTAGAAGATAAAATCTCCCAGCTAAACATGGCTATTGAAGATGCTCGCTTGCAAATGGGAAGAGTCAACGATGATGCTCCCAACGCTCAAGCATCTTCTGGACTTAGGACCAGCCTACAAGATCAATCTGTCCAAGCGCGAAATGATTCAATTCTGTAGTGAATTAGGGGTTACCCCCCGATTGCGAGCCGATCAGTTAAAATACAAGTCATTATTTGGACCTTACGCTTCTTTTAGACGCTAAGACTACTTACACACTTTGACGCTTATCCTATAGACCTATGCCCGCACAGATTATCGCTCCTATCATTCAAGGAGTGTCTACATTCCTTAGTATCTACCTTGTACTAATCTTTATTCGTATCTTACTCAGTTGGTTTCCCAATATTGACTGGTCTAATTCTGTATTTTCTACGCTTTCGCAGCTTACGGACCCATATTTGAACATATTTCGCGGCATCATACCGCCAATCGGTGGCCTGGATCTTTCTGCCATCATCGCTATCTTTGCGCTACAGATACTTTCTGGATTAGTAGCCAGCGCGGGTAATCAAATTGTTGCAATGGCTTACTATTCTGCTTACTGACTACTCTGCCTATTAACCAAGGCTAAACTTTGCTACTCGATCCATCTAAAAGCTCGCTTAGACACCCTTTAGCCGAACTTTTAGATGGGTCATCACTACAATAAACAACCAATTAATAGCTATTGCGGCTGACGTTGGCACCCAGTGCTTCTAGAAAGCTAGATAGATTTACATTCCCTCCACAAATCAGCACGCCAATCTTTTCTCCTGGTTGCGGCACGTACCGCTTTGAGATCAAAGCAGCAATCGGTACAACTCCCGCAGGCTCTGCTACGATCCGCCACTGATCCCATAGTAGCTGTTGAGCCTTTACTATCGAATCTTCATCAACTAGGACACATTCACCTACGTATTGCTGGGCGATTGGAAACATCATCTGACCAACTTGCCTAGCGCCTAAAGCGTCTGCTGCAATACCGCCGACTTCTACAATCGCTCGCTCACCTATTGCCATAGAATCATGTAGAGTTGGCGCTCTTTCTGGCTCTATGCTTACGACCTTACAGTGACCTTGATACCAGGCGGCGATCCCTCCAATCAAACCACCCCCGCCTACCGATACCAAAATAGTATCGAGATCAGGAGACTGTTTCTCGAACTCCAGCCCTACTGTCCCCTGCCCAGCAATGACTTCCCACTGATCAAAAGCATGGATGACTAAGGCATTCGTTTGTGCGGCTCGAACATAGCTTTTGTCCAAGGCTTCGAAGTAGTCACAGCCACCTATAGAAAGGAACGCACCGTAGTTCCTAATCCGATCTACCTTAGTTGTAGAAGAAACGGTTGGCACAAAGATTTCAGCTGGATAGCCCAGTTTTTTTGCTGCGTAGGCAACTGCCGCACCATGGTTGCCTCCTGATGCCGCAATCACCCCAGCTAATGGCACAGCGCTATTCAAAAGTTTGGAGAAGGCACCTCTTGTTTTGAAAGAGCCCGCGTGCTGAAACAGCTCTAACTTTAGAACAAGATCAGCATCTAGACCAAAGCTACCTGTTTTTGACCTAATAACTGGAGTTTCTCGAACGTAGGGAGAAATAATGCTGTAGACGTTTTCAATGAGCGGTTTAAACTCTTCCGGCTTCATTTCTTTATTTAACCCAAAGGCCTTCGATCGAGAAACCGAAGGCCTTTGTTCACATCTCCTGAAATATCAACTTTCGCTTAAGGCAGTCTCTTCTAAGCTGAGAGACTCTGCTATACGGGTAGGCGAGTGCTGTTATCTGTCATCATCGATAGAGTTTTGGTGTACTCCTGTAGCTCCACAGGAAC
The DNA here is from genome assembly GCF_000155595.1 of Synechococcus sp. PCC 7335. Taxonomy (NCBI): domain Bacteria; kingdom Bacillati; phylum Cyanobacteriota; class Cyanophyceae; order Synechococcales; family Synechococcaceae; genus Synechococcus; species Synechococcus sp. PCC 7335. The sequence goes on from NZ_DS989904.1 coordinate 3,766,182, forward strand.
AGGCTTAATGTTCCAGATCTGATCGCAGTATTCTTGAATAGCTCGATCAGAAGAGAACTTACCCATACGAGCCGCGTTCAAAATTGACATGCGAACCCAGTTATCTTGGTCTTTATAAGCGGCGTCTACCTGTTTTTGACAATCGACATAGGCTTGATAATCAGCTAGGACCATAAATCTATCTTGATTCAAGAGATTATCAATTAACGGTTTGAACATCTTTGTATCTCCGCTGGAGAAGACACCAGAGCCAATCAGGTCGATGACGGTACGGAGCCCTTCATTTTCCTCATAATACTTACGGGGACTGTAGCCCGTGGCTTTGAGCTCAGCAACTTCGTGTGCCTGAAGTCCGAACAAGAAGAAATTATCATCGCCAACTTCTTCGCGAATCTCAACGTTGGCACCGTCTAAAGTTCCAATAGTCAGTGCGCCGTTCATAGCAAATTTCATATTGCCTGTACCGGATGCTTCAAAACCTGCGGTCGAAATTTGCTCTGAAAGATCAGAGGCAGGGTAAATAGGTTGTGCGTTCGTAACGTTGTAGTTCGGATAGAAAACGACTTTAAGCTGATCGCGAATGTCTGGGTCGCGGTTGACTACACGGCCCACAGAGGTGATGAGCTTGATGATGAGCTTAGCCATAAAGTAGCCCGGCGCTGCCTTACCCGCAAAGATAAAGGTGCGTGGCGTAATGTTTAGATCCGGATTGCTCTTGAGCTGGTGGTAGAGCGAAATGATGTGCAGTGCGTTGAGCTGCTGACGCTTGTACTCATGAATACGCTTGATCTGTACGTCAAACATCGAGGTAGGGCTAACTTTGACGCCAGTTGCCCTTTCAATGCGTACGGCTAAGGCTTCTTTGTTTGCTTGCTTGATCTGTCGCCATTCAGTGCGAAAGCCCGGATCATCGGCAAACGATTCTAACTGCTTGAGTTGAAACAGGTCGGTGGGCCACTCGTCGCCAATGCGCTGATTGATCAACCGAGTAAGTTTAGGATTGCTGAGTACCATCCAGCGACGAGGCGTGACACCGTTGGTTTCGTTGATAAATTTCTCTGGGAAGAGCTGATAGAAGTCATTAAGTACAGTTTCTTTGAGTAGCTCTGTGTGAAGGGCCGCAACACCGTTAATGGCATGACTACCCACACAAGCAAGATTAGCCATGCGAACATAGCGACCACCGCTCTCGTCAATCAAAGACATGCGGGATATGCGCTCGTTGTCCTGGCCAAATTTGAGTCTGACATCTTCTAGGAAGTGACGGTTGATTTCGAAAATAATCTCAAGATGGCGGGGAAGTAAGTTGCCAAACAAGCCAATAGGCCAGCGTTCTAAGGCTTCGGGCAGAAGGGTGTGGTTGGTATAGGCAAGGGATTTTTGGGTGATTTCCCAGGCTTTATCCCATTCAAATTCGTGAACGTCGATGAGTAGACGCATGAGTTCTGCGACGGCGATCGCAGGGTGCGTATCGTTCATTTGCAGCGTATATTTTTCTGGGAATTGTTCTAGGGGAATGCCATCGCGCAGCATGATTCGAATCATGTCTTGCAAAGAGCAAGAGACAAAGAAGTACTGCTGCTCTAGGCGTAGCTGCTTACCTTCTAGGTGCTCATCATTGGGATAGAGCACTTTGGAGATGTTTTCAGAGACTACCTTGGAATTGACCGCACCGGAGTAGTCGCCGTGGTTAAAAGCTTCAAAGTCGAAAGCATCAGGCGATTCAGCTTTCCACAGACGGAGCGTAGTGGCTGTGTTGACTTTATAGCCAAGAATAGCTGTGTCGTAAGGGACGCCCTTAACGACGCGATCGCACACCCATTCTACCCGGTAGCTGCCTTTGTTATCGGTATATGCTTTGGTATAGCCACCTAGCTTAACTTCTTGAGCCCACAGCGGCCGAACAATTTCCCAAGGATTACCATTAGCTAGCCACTTGTCGGTGCGCTCAATCTGCCAGCCATCTTGAAGTTCTTGCTTAAAGATGCCGAACTCGTAGCGAATACCATAGCCTAGAGAGGGAATTTGTAGCGTTGCCATCGAATCTAGATAGCAGGCCGCTAGTCGACCCAAACCACCGTTGCCTAGACCAGGCTCTTGCTCTTGCGCCATAATTTCGGGCAAACTTAGGCCCAGATCAGCCATGGCTTCGTCTACTACATCGTATAGACCTAGGTTGATCAGGTTGTTTCCTAGATACGGCCCCATCAAAAACTCTGCTGATAAATAGACCGCTGTCCGCGACTTTTGAGCCCGGTAGGTGCTTGCCGAGCTGAGCCAGTGGTGCAGCATGCGATCGCGCACCGTATAGGCCAATGCCATATAGTAGTCCTGTATAGAGGCAATCTCCGGCGATTTCCCCTGTACATAGAACAAGTTGTCTAGAAACGCCCGTTTTAGTGTTTCTGGCGTTAGACCAGTACGATCATCTTCCACTCGGATAGTGGAACGTACTTGTGGTGTGTTGATCTCTTTGGATTGCATAAGTCACCAGATAGATGGATGGGGGGCAATATAAGCAGGTTGGCTGAGGTCTGTTTATCGACGCTGTTCCCTTGAATTTTTGCTTGAGTTAATAGCTAAAAGACTTAATTTAAGTCAAATTTCAATCACTCAAGGTTATATGGACATTTGCCTCCTAGGGTTTAACCTACATAAAGTCATAAGATGCAGCGACAAACGGTAAAGCTAACTACTAAAGCTAGGTAATTATGCCCACTGGCGATCGCTATTAACTCTTTCCTAGCGTGTCGTTTGCGTTTGCGGGCTCATAGAACTAAAGAAAAAAGAATAGGAAAGCAAAACTTTCAGCTACCGTGCGGTCTACAAGTGAAAGCCCAGTAGTATCTGTTCTGACTACTGGGCTATTCCTAGATTGGGTGGATACTATGTATATCTACGACGTGATCGCTGAGCGCGTAAGGTAAGCATCTAGCGAGGTTTATCCGCAGGACCATCATCTTTTTGAGATTGCTCTAGCAGGCGTTCAAAACGCTCTTTACTCCAGCGATCGGTAGCATAGGAAATAGCGCTAATTTCCTCTAAACGAATTAGCCAAACAGTGCGCTGGTAGGGGTCGTCAGGTAATTCCTCGTCCTCGAATCCCTCAGCCACATCAACATCGACCACCTCGACATATTCTGCGTCTAGATAGATAGGTATGCCCACTAAGCGTGTCCCTGGCATACGAAACCAAACTTCGCTACCGGCGTGGAGGGCTTCTTCTAATCGGCGGTACAGTCGGCTCGAAGAATTTGAAGTGGCGGCGGCGGCAGGTCGAGTGCTAGTAGACTGCTCCTGACGGGCGGTGTTCTTCATCATGCCTTCTGTCATAATCTTCCTCCTCTTAATATGCTGCTTGCTTCTGTGTCCTACTTCATTCGACTTACTAGCTTAGTGTTTAGATTTCGTTAGTTCTGCTAGTTATTAGGATACAAAGATGTTTGTTCCGTCAGTTCAGGTGATGCTTTGGCACAGCATACCGTGCCAACTAAAGATGAGTCATCTTAATTCACAAGGATTATCCGACTGTAGAGAACCGCGCATCTACGACTGATCACCCCTAACTGATTGCGCCTAGTAGATGCCTTCTGTAGGCAAGTGGCATGCAATATCACTACAACATAGCAAATCCCTACTTAATTGGTCGCTTTAATTGATCGCTTTAGTTTAGTGAGTATTAGCTTTGGTTAGATATAGCTTTTCTACAGTTTTTGACAAAAGTGAATTTGAGCAGCCTACTACTAAGTGGGCTTAAGTGGGTTGAAAGAATAGGCTGGAAAAACTTACTTAGCAAGTTTTACTCGCATCAGTGGCTGTCCAAATTCGATCGGTTCAGCATTTTCTACCAGAATGGCTACAATTTCGCCAGACACTTCGGCTTCTAGCTCGTTCATTAGCTTCATTGCCTCGATGATGCATACTGTTTGACCCGACTGGATGCGATCGCCTACTTCTACGAAGGCAGACTCATCCGGCGCGGGCGATCGATAGAACGTACCGACCATTGGCGAGGTGATCTCGACTAAAGACGCATCAATCGCTGGTGTAGACGGAGTAGTAGGCTCTGCTGGCGTACTAATAGGAGCCGGCGGCGAGATTGGTGCTGCTGGCTCAATGGGCGCGGCGGGCGTAGTACTTGGAGCTGCGCTAAGAACAACTTCTGGCTGGAGCGCAGAAGGTTTACGAAGCGTCAGTTCAAATTCATCGTTTTTTAGGGTTAGCTCAGCGATGTCAGTCTGGTCTATAGCCGTTACCAACTCGCAGAGTTCTTTAAAGTTCACCTGTAAAATCCCATATTAAAAATGTTCATAGCTAGTGCGCAAATCATACAACCTTAGGTTTCACGACCTAGATAGGTATCGTTACGAGTGTCGATTTTGATTCTTTCACCCTGAGAAATGAACAGCGGTACCATCACCTGAGCGCCCGTTTCAACGGTGGCAGGTTTGGTTCCTCCAGTAGCCGTATCACCCTTGACTCCTGGATCAGTCTGAGTGATCTCTAAAACGACAGTGTTGGGCAGTTCTACTTCTAGAACTCGCTCATCCCAAGTCAAAACGGTTACTTCCATTTCTTCTTTGAGATACTTCACAGCATCACCAATTTGATCAGCGTTGAGCCGACTTTCCTCGTAAGTTTCCATATCCATAAAGACGTATTGATCGCCGTCTCTATAGGTGTATTGCTTGTTTCTCTTTTCAAGTATTGCCTGAGGCACCATCTCGCCCGCCCTAAAAGTCCGTTCGAGCGTGTTGCCTGTCTGCGCATTTTTCAGCTTAGTACGCACAAAAGCAGAGCCTTTGCCAGGTTTGACGTGCAAAAACTCAACGACGCGCCACACGGAGCCATCGATTTCGATACTGGTACCGGTGCGGAAATCATTGCTAGAGATCATGATGATAGCTAAAAGGTGCTAAGGCAATCGGCAATCATTGTACAGCTCGGCGGTTAGTTGCCTGCTAATTATGCTCCATAAATTAACAGCCTCACTACGGGCTAGACCTGCTGATAAAGTTAGCTAGCTGATGGCAGATAGTGTGAGCGTACTAATTGATAACAAGGGTTACAGCATCGGCGGGTGACTGGGGGTGAGGGACCCAGACTATGGCAAGATCAAAGCTGAACGCCAAAAGTCTCCCAATCAAGCCATGAATTTGCGAAAGCTTAAAAGTCTGATCAAAGCCGCTTGTTTTAGTCTGTTGCTATCCGCGATGTGTCTATTGACATCCGTGATGCCTGCACAGGCGATCGCGCTTAATCCGGTTCTAGCGCCTGTCCTAGCTGGGCTGCCGCCAGGAAATGCAATCACAGACGGTGCGGCTCTACTACGCTACGCTTTACCGATTGACAATAAGGAGATCCGGTCGATTCAAGGCGACTTAGAAGAGATTTCTGAATGGCTGCGCAGTAAGCGCTGGGGACCCATGAAGAAAGACGTTAATAAAGTAGAACGAGTACTCAATAGAAAGCGAGACGCGATTCTAGCTAGCGTGCCAGAAGATCGCCAAGCGCAGGCCAATCAGATTCTCGATAGTTTAGCAGGCGGACTAGAGCCTATTCGTGAAGCAATCGAGGCCGAAGACAAAGAAGGCGTTTGGACTGAGCGTAAGCAGCTGCTAGATCAAGTCGGCGAGCTAGAAGAGCTGATGGTAGACGGCTTTCCGTTTGAAGTGCCGGCTGAATATGATAATTTGCCCCAGCTTAAAGGTAGAGCGACGGTTAAGTTCGAGACGACTAAAGGCGATGTGACTGTTGTTGCAGATGGCTACAGCGCCCCGGTTACTGCTGGTAACTTTGTTGATCTAGTCAATAAGAAATTCTATGACGACATGCCATTTATCCGCGCTGAAGACTTTTATGTCTTGCAAACAGGCGATCCAGAAGGACCAGATGCGGGCTATATCGATCCAGAAACGGGCGAGTATCGGGCGATCCCCATGGAAATTCTGGTTAAAGGCGATGATGAACCGATCTATGGCTTCACGCTAGAGGAAATTGGTCAGTATATGGACGAGCCGGTTCTACCGTTCAACTCCTATGGCAGCTTGGCTCTTGCTAGACCTAGCAACGACAACAACGGTGGGTCTTCGCAGTTTTTCTTCTTCTTGTTTGAAGCGGAGCTAACCCCTGCAGGTCGCAATATGCTAGACGGACGCTATGCAGTCTTTGGCTATACAATCGATGGCAAAGAGGTCTTGCGATCGCTCAGCCAAGACGACAAAATTATCTCTGCTAGCGTGATTGACGGACTTGAAAACCTTGAACAGCCAGGTTAGTTCAATTGGCAGCTACAGACCAAAGTTGCGATTCTTCTGACATCGAATCTCAAGCTGAAGCACTTGCCCCTACGGTCGCAGATATTGGTGAGCTAGCTCTCATCGAACGGCTAAAGCCATATTGTGCAACTGGGGCCATCGGTGACGATGCTGCGACTTTAAACATTCGGCCAAACCACAAGCTAGTGACTACGACTGATATGTTAGTCGAGGCCGTTCACTTTAGCGATCGCACAACCCCGCCTTATTCAGTTGGGTGGCGAGCGGTAGCGGCTAACCTATCTGATTTAGCCGCTATGGGCGCAGAGCCACTAGCAGTGACGGTTGGACTAGGTTTGCCTAGTGATACACCGCTGAGCTGGGTGGAAGCACTTTACCAGGGCATGTCGGACTGCTTAAGCACGTATGGTGGTGAGATTGTGGGCGGCGATCTTTGTCGCGCAAGCTGCCAGACAGTATCGGTTACAGCGTTAGGAGAAGTCCAGCCATCACAGGTGATTTGTCGAAATACGGCAATACCAGGAATGACAGTCGTAGTTACAGGTGCCCATGGAGCCTCTCGGGCTGGACTAGCGGTTTTGCTAGGTGAGCTGACCTTAGATGAACCAATAGCACCTAACGGAGAGATAGCCGCGTTCGTAGCCACCTGGATCAAGGCGCACCAGGAGCCAGTGCCTCGATTTGATGCGATCGCTACTCTTCACCAAATTATTAAAGATCAAATGCTAGCTACCTCTGATACTTATCCAGTAGTTGCGGGGATGGACAGCAGTGATGGCTTGGCCAATGCGCTATTGCAGCTGAGTAGCAGCAGCGGAATTGGGATGAATATTGGGCAATCACAAATCCCGCTTGCAGCTGGGCTGACTGCTATCGTCGGCGCTAAAACTGCCTTAGACTGGGCTCTCTATGGAGGAGAAGACTTTGAGCTCGTGCTATGCTTGCCACCGTCTCTAGCCAAGGTATTCACCCAGACCTCTCTTGGCATCGCCATTGGTACTACAACAGATACCGGCACCGTCTACCTATGTTCTGCATCATATGGTCAAGAGAAGCGCACCCCCCTTTCTCATCAAGGCTTTGAGCACTTCTAAACTTGATCCTTAGTTAGGTCTCTCTCAATGTGGTTTGCTCGATTTGGCCTCTTAGCCTCATTTGGCCTCTTTGAACTGCCTCTTTGAACTTAAGTGCAATAGTGTACTACACTAGCAAAGTTGTTCAATTCCACAAATTATTACGCTTATGGCGGTTCCAAAGAAGAAAACTTCCAAATCCAAGCGGGACAGTCGTAGAGCTACCTGGAACCGCAAAGCAGCTATCCAAGCGCAGCGAGCGCTCTCTCTAGGTAAGTCTGTACTGACCGATCAATCTAACAGCTTTGAGTATCCTTCCAAAGACGATGAAGAGGATGATGAATAGGGATAGATAGAGCTTTTTGTCACACGGCTTTAGTCAATCCCAGAAGCGATTATCATTTGTTACAATTTTTAAAGGTAGAGTCTTAGGCTCTGCCTTTTTTAATAAAAACACACATTTGATTTCCTAGAAGACATGGTGAGGCCAAAAAGAACTGTCAAACGTATGCAATTGACGCTGGCTCAGCAGCGGTGTCGTACCGTCGCCATGCGGGTTGCGTTAATTGTAGGGACAGTTCTCTTTACCATCAATCACGGTCAGGCTTTAGTGCAAGATGAAATGAGCCCTAGCCGCTGGTTTGCCGCCCTACTGACGTATTGTGTACCGTTCATGGTGAGCATCCATGGCCAGAGTAGCCAGCGGGCTAGCCGACTTTCTTAAGTAGATCGCGATCCGGCCTATAAGTTAGCCGGATCGATTGCGATCGCACTTATTTAAATACACGATCAAACAAGTGCAGGCGTACGCCAGATCGTTTGTATTGGTATGATAGGAACCTGATTATGTGCGATCGCACCGCATGGTTCCAAAACAGCTAAAGCTCCAAAATTTCTTGAGCTACCAGGAGGTAGTGCTAGATTTTGCCGGACTGCATGTGGCTTGTGTGTGTGGGCCAAACGGAGCGGGAAAATCATCGCTGTTAGAGGCGATCGCCTGGTGTATCTGGGGACAGAGCCGCGTTAGCGCCGAGGACGATATTGTCCGTCAGGGTAGTCTAGAAGCTCAGGTCAGCTTTTGCTTCGAGCAAGGCGGACAAAGCTATCGAATTATTCGGACTCGCCGCCGTTGTCAAAATAGCACCTTAGAGTTTCAGATAGAAACGGCAGCAGGCTTTCGAAGCCTGACTCAAAAAGGCGTCCGTGCTACTCAACAATACATTTCTCAGCAGCTAAAGATAGACTACGAAACCTTTGTCAACGCTGCCTATCTACGTCAGGGTCGCGCTGACGAATTTATGCTGAAGCGCCCTGCTGAGAGAAAGCAGGTACTAGCTGATTTATTAGGGCTAGGCCGTTACGATCAGCTTTCTGAACAGGCTAAAGCCCAGGCCAAAGACTATAAGGCCCAAATTCAGCCGATAGCACTTTTGGTAGATCAGCTCTCGAGCCAGCTAGAGACCCGTGCTGCGATCGAGCAAGACTATCGTCAGCTACAAGCTCAGATCGACGCAGGAAAGGCAGCACAAAGTCTCAAAATAAAAGCGCTTAATCAGCTGAGAAAGCATCAAGAAAAGCGGCTTCACCTTCAGCAGCAGCTAGCGCTACTAGACCAAGAACAACGCCATCAACAGGATGTTCTAAGTACGGTAGGCAACGCCCTCGAACAAGCGCAGACTCAGCTATCTAGCATTGAGCAGATACTGAAGAATGCGCCCACCATTCAGCAGCAATATGAGCAGCTTGAGGAACTACGTAGGCTAGAGGAAGAACAGTCAAAGCAGTTTCAACGCTATCAGCGTATTCAATCTAAGCGACTACGCTATCAGCAGCAGCACACTCAGAGGGTGCAAACGCGTCAACTCCGCCTAGCTCAGATAGAGACTCAGTTCAGCGAACTGACGCAGCAAGAAAATTCGCTCCAACAATCGTTAGAGCAAAAAGCAGAAATATCGCGTCGCTTAGAAGCACTCAAAGTAGCTAAAGCGCAGCTCAGACAGTTTGATATAACACAGGCTAAAAGCGCGCCGCTGCGACAGCGCTTCCAACAACTTCAAGGTCAAATTGCTCAGGCTAGAACTCGTTTGGCTACTCGCATAGAAGAGTTAGGAAGTCGCCGGGAACAAATCTTGACTCAGCAGGTGCAAGCGCCCCAGCTGGCAGAAAGCGCGACGGAAATTTCTCATCGACTAGCGTATCTAGAACAAAGAAAGAAATATCAGGAGGCGGTACGAGAGAAGGGAGTAGAGCGGCGCAGTTTTATGGAAAGGCTACGCGAGAGCCAGCGAAACTGTGAGGTAGAACTTGGCAAACTCGATCAGACCCTAGCGTTACTAGAAGATCCAGACGAGTCCCACTGTCCACTGTGTGCCCAGGCCTTGGAAGGCGCAAACTGGCAAAAGCTAGGCGATCGCGTCCGAGAACAAAGAGAGGACGTCCAGAACCAAATCTGGGCTATTCGTGAACAGCTAGCGGTTTCAGAGAGCGAAATTCAAGTGCTGCGTCAGGAATATCGTGCTTTGGAAGCAGAATTAGCGAGCTACTCTTCTTTTCTAGAAGAAAAAGGACAGCTAAAGGAAAAGCTTGCTTCTGTAGATACTTGGCAAGGGCAGCTACAAGAGATGGGCGCAGAGCGGGCTCAGCTAGAGCGGTGCCTACAGGAAAACGACTACGCTGAAGAACTGCAGGGTGAGCTTCAACGGATCGAAAAGCAGCTAGCGGAGATTAGCTACGATGATCGCGATCATGCTTTAGTGCGATCACAAGTCGAAAGACTTCGCTGGAGTGAACTCAAGCATAGTGAGCTCAAGCAAGCCGAGCGTCGGTTGATACAGATTCAAGCCCAGCGATCGCAGCTAGAGGTAGAAGCTCAATCAGTCCACGCTGCTATAGAAGCAGCGGACCATCACCCTACTGCAAAGGAGCTAAAAGAATTAGACCAGCAGCTAGCAGCCACTCGCTATAGTCTGAGCAAACACAACCAGATTAGAGATGAACTGAAGCAAGCTAGACAGTGGGAAAGTAAATATCAGCGATTGCAGCAGGCACAGATGCAACATATCGAAGCTGCGCGCAAAGTTAACCTGCTAAGCACAGACTACGCTACCCAAACCACAAAGCTGAAGGCGGTTATAGAAAAAGTGACTACTTGTACTCAGCAGGTCTTTGAGCTACGAGATGTCACAGGAGATATTGAGGCACTACAGGCATGGCTAGATAGCTACCGAGAAAGCCGCGATCAGCAACTTTCTACGCTAGGTCGGCTTGATCAAAAGCTTTCTCAGCTAGACGTTGTCCAAGAACAGCATCAAGCACAACAGAAGAAACTAGCTGATTTTCAGCACCGGTATCTGGTCTATAAATCGCTAGCGGATGCCTTTGGCCGCAATGGTATTCAAGCGCTGATGATCGAGAATCTACTACCCCAGTTAGAAGCTACAACCAATCAGATTCTGGGTAGGTTGAGCCACTACCAGCTACATGTGCGGTTTGTGACGCAGCGGACCGGGCGGGACAAGAAAAAACTGATCGACACGCTAGACATTTTAATTGCTGATGCCAAAGGCACCCGGCCCTATGAAACTTACTCAGGCGGTGAGGCGTTTAGGGTAAACTTTGCGATTCGTTTAGCGATCGCTAGACTACTGGCCCTGCGGTCTGGCACAGCCCTACAGATGTTGATTGTCGATGAAGGTTTTGGCACTCAAGATAAAGCCGGATGTGAGCGACTAATTGCCGCGATAGAGGCGATCGCACCTGACTTTGCCTGCATTCTTACCATCACCCACATGCCGCACTTTCGCGAGGCCTTCCAGACCCGTATAGACGTGTACAAAGACAACGATGGCTCTCATATTCTGATTTCAGAATAGTCTGGACATCATTAGCGAACGCTTTCCACACACTCTCAAAATTCATGCCCTTCGATACTCTGTTGAAAGTATGTCTCAAAATATGTCTCAGAATCGATTTCTCGAAAAGCCTAAGAGATTGTAAGACACGTTCCTACTTAACGTTCCTGGTCAACGGTTGCCAAGATTTTTGCAACGCCACAAGAGGCTTGGGTCGATCCGCTGCACCAGGGTTGTTAGCCTGCATGGCTAGTCTCCACTGATTTCTACTAATGTCTCGCCAGTAGCTAAAATTTTCAAAGCTTTAGGTAACGTCTCGCTCAGAATTTCGCGTAACTTCGCATTGGAGGTATTGCCACAAGTCAACCAAATAATTTGTGGCGGCGAACCCAACCGCTCGACCAGATCCACAAAGTCGCTGTCTTTTGTCATCACAATAGCTTTTTGGTCTTTTGCAGCCTCAAAGATTTCAGGGTCTTCAGCATCTCTTAGCTCAAGATCGCGCAAGGCTATTGCTTTAAACCCAAACGTGCCGGTGATCCAAGTCGCTATTGCTGGAGACAGGTGTGCATCCACCCAAATAGTCATGCCACTAAAACTGGATGGTTAAGTTTCCGCGAAGCATACGAAAGTGACGCCTTCAAATCATCTGCTTCAAGATCGGGCATTTCCTCTAAAATCTCTCCTGCACTAAGACCTGCTGCGAACAGATCCAACACATCTGACACTCGGATCCTCATCCCTCGAATACAGGGGCGACCACCGCATTGCTTGGGGTTAATAGTAATTCTTTCAAGTAAGGATGGCATAGAGTGTATCTCAGTAGTTGCTTTTCCTCTAGTATGAATGAAGTTTGCCCACCTGAAACCTAAAGGGAAGGGGGCAAAGCCCCTGCCTATATCTACATCATCATTTACTACAGCATTCCCTTTCCACGTAGAAATGCCAGAGCAGTCGCTACAACTTCATTCTATCCAAATCGACTTCCATGACGAGAATCGGATGAATGATAATCGACGATATTGCATTGACTATCGAAGCTCACAATGAAGTGAGGATAGTCATCATTCGATGGATATTTACCAGCTCCACAGATCATGAGTTGTCCACGCTTTGTGACCTTCGCTTCTAGTTTGTTACCAGCAGATTACCAACCGCTCATACTCCATCCTCCATAGACAAGCTCAAAGTTTTAGTCTCAATAGGAACGAATCAATGCTCCTAATCGAAAGAGTGCCTAGAATTGCAGGCTAACGGCTCAAATCAGCGGCGGCAGACAATCCCGAAACGGCATCAGTAGATTTCATCCATCCGCTGCATTTGAATTGTTAGCTCTCTGGTAGCCAGTTTTCTGCCAAGACGACTTCTAGAGAGTATGGGCACACTTCTGGAAATGTCGAAATTTCCATTCCCGTTTGCTTGGCAGCTTGACGACGGGCACGTTGATAACTCCCTTCAAGTTGCTCTACCGTATAGCTCCTTAGGCTAGGACTATCTTCAATCGTCAATTCGATCTGAGTACGCGCATCAGTGATAGAGTCAAGCCAACTATCTGAGCGGCGCTGAGGTTGATATTGCCACTTGAGCAGATGCAGTAAAAGACGAGTTAGCTGGCTAGCAATCCCTCGCCGTTCACTTTTTCCCAAATCTTCAACCTCTTCAATCAAATTTGGTACATCGATTTCATGCCAACGACGCTCACGTAACAGTTGAGCTGTTTGGTTAATCCACGAACTAAAATCCGTTAAATATGTCTTGCTCATGTTCAACCTGACCTTTCGCAGTTGCAGCACCTACTTACGAAGCCTTGCACCTCAATAATAGCGCTCAAACTCGTAGACTTTACTGGGAAGTACAGATCCTCGAACTACTCCCTAAACCGTATATGAAAGCTAACGCCCTGTATCAGCGAAAGCAAAAATCAGTAGCGAGAGTAACGGGGCTTCTTGATTTTCGCTGAATGCTTTTGTTAGACGATGGTTTCTACTGATTTCATGGGTACGGTTTGCGCTACCAAGTGGGCAAACTCTTTGATTTCAGCGCTTGAGCACAGGCGAATAAACCGGATATGGTCCCATCGTGGATCTAAGTGGTATGCAAGCATTCTTTGGCGTTTGGGCTGGTATTGAGTGAGAATCCACCACAACAAGGAATCTTCTTTACGCCAAACCATCAACTGCGGCCAGAACTTTTCATAGTTAGTTCCCCACAGCAATTCATTTGTTCGCCAGCGATGCCATGAGCGCTTGAGCACACGCCAAACTAACTGATAAAGAGGTAGGTCAAGCCATACGATTGTTTCAAGTCGAGGCCAAAAGACTTGTTGAGAAAACTTGGTATAAGAACCTGCGACTACCCAACTATCACCCACTGTAGCTTTTTGTATGCGTCGAATAAACTTGTCGGGATTAGTGTCGTTTAAGCTAACCCAATTCGGCTCCCAATTTAATGCATCTAATTCAACAAAAGACACATTCAATGAAGCAGCCAGCTGACTACCTAAAGTGCTCTTACCAGAGCAGCTATTGCCAGTAATTAAGATCCGCTGCCCAATAGTGTTGGCTTGAATAGCAGGACTATGCTTCTCTGTCATTTTGTCATTTCAGAATCGAAGAACTTAACTCGGCTAACGTTCCCAATCACCCGCCGCAGATAATCTTGAATTCGAACAGATAACCTATCAACGGTCGGGTGCATTGGGGTTGTTATGCGGCGATCTCTACTAACCTTTTGCTGGATAAAGTAAATGTTCGGGATCTAACCAAACAATATAAAAGACTTCATCAATAAGAAATCCATGAACTCTACCGTGCTCGTTTGAAGAGAGGGAAAACTGGTAAGGAGTGTCTACCAACTGTTCCTCGTTCGGTAATCCAAACCCATTTTCGCTTGTATCTTCCCATTTGATTGGATGGCATCGAAGAGAACTGCTACGATTCACTAATAGTTCTCGATTAGACAAACCTGATAAAGCCTTTAGGCGATCAATTAGCGTTAGCCAGTATATAGTTATTCTGTCATTACAATAAAACTTATCGTGTCCGTCTTGATAATACTTAAACGAAAAGCTGATGCCTTGCGGCTTCAGCTTTGTTGATTCAATCCCAGATGTACTATTCTTCGGGATTTTAGTCTTCTTAATCTTCTTCGACACGTGCCCCGTAGTACTCCTTCATCCACTCTTTCTTGATGACTTCATTGGAAGACGCATCTGAGGGTAAATCTCCTCTAGCCCAGTCCCAGGGAGCTTCAGCATGAGTCATTTGCTCTAGCTCATAGGCATCACAAGCAAAGTACTCTTCCGCAACTTCGTCAAGGAATTGAAAAACATCTTCAGGAAGCTTAGGATCAGCGTCTTCCAGAATTGGTTGCCATCCAAAGGTCTTATACTTTTGATATAAAGATGGGATGACCGGTCCATGCACCCAAGCCTGAAAATCTTCTGCAAAGAGAGGATCGTCATAGAGTGCGATATGCCAAGCCTGAGCATAGTAAACAAGCTTTTGAAGCTTTAAGTTACTAATGAAGGAGCCAGTTTCGTTCGCTAGCCAAATAAAATAGTCTGCTATGTCAAAGCAGGACATCACTAAGCTCACCCCCTTAATTACAAAGCCCTGGAAAGACTCATAGGCTTACATACCCAGTTTATACAGTTCTTGCAGCAGAAGCTATGAGGAATTCCCCAGCCTCATAGTTTACTTGTACTATTATAAACTTTTGGCTAAGCAACTGCATAAAAAATTACCAAATTCCAGCAAGTTCACCTCGCCAACAAATTCCAACATGTGTCCCCGACAGGTAGCCTCAAGCCGCATAACTATATATTCAGTGTCAGATTTGCTGTATAACCTCCTTATCTAGGATCTTAAATGTCAAGGTTGACAGATAACTACCCTGTCCACAGAAGTTATCTGTCAATTCTGCTGGATAAGTCCGTAGAAGTAGGGTGTTATTTATCACAGAAGTAGGGTGTTATTTATCACATCTGAAGGTTTAAGTAGAGTATGCGGTGCTTATACAGCAAGTTTGCTGTGCAAGTGCCCAGATATTTGCTTATTACCACACTAAAAAGTATGCCATGCCAGCAACCACCGCGCCTACTCGACTAGGTTAGGGAGGCAATCAGGCTGAAGCACTTTAGCTTGTCAACGGAAAAGTCGTACGTCTACTACATCCGCGACTACATTCTTTTTCATAACAAGCAGCATCCAAAGAAGATGGGAGCCTCTGAGATCAGAGCATATCTATCGCATTTAGCGACCGTCCGCCATGTTGCAGCCTCGACCCAAACCGTCGCTCTCAGCGCTTTACTGTTTCTCTATCGCCAGGTTTTAGGGATAGAGCTGCCATACATAGACAACATCGAACGAGCGAAGCGGCCTCAGCGTCTGCCAGTTGTCTTTACTCGCTCTGAGGTGATGCGAATCCTAGCCAATCTAGATGGAATCAATCACCTGGTTGTTAGTCTTCTATACGGTACGGGCATGCGACTGATGGAGGGCTTACGATTGCGGGTAAAGGACATTGACTTTGAGTACCGCCACATTACGGTGCGAGATGGCAAGGGCAAAAAAGATCGCCATACGCTGCTGCCAGAATCTGTAATACAGCCACTTCAGCACCAGCTCAAGAAAGCCAAGCATCTGCATGAACAAGATTTGGCAGTGGGATACGGCACTGTAGAGCTGCCCTATGCGTTGGCACGAAAATATCCTAGTGCGCACAAGGAGTGGAAATGGCAATTTGTGTTTCCTTCCGGGAAGCGGTCACTCGATCCAAGATCCAAAGTCGTTCGCAGGCACCATTTGTATGAGCAATCTGTCCAACGCGCTGTAAAGAAAGCAATACAGAAAGCTGAAATCACTAAAAACGGAGGCTGTCATACATTGCGGCACAGCTTTGCAACTCACTTGCTCGAAGATGGCTACGATATCCGTACGGTACAAGAACTACTTGGACACAAGGATGTGAAAACAACGATGATTTACACTCATGTCTTGAACAAAGGTGGACATGGTGTACAGAGTCCCCTGGACAAAGAGTTTGCATAAACACTATAGCTATTCAAATCACAATCGCGGCTGACTGTTCTTCAAAGTCAAACCATAGAGCATGCTCAGCAACAACTGCTCATTATCTCATTATCAAGATAAGTTCGTAACTGCGCAGTGTACTACTGTCTCATAACGACCTTTTGCAAGACAAGTGATGAAAGTTATAACGATTCATAGGTAAGGTGTAACCAGAATATCTTTGTAAAGATGGGGAGAACTCACCATAACCGCAGGTCTTACTTTGGAATTCAACAGATCCGAAAATGGCTAGCGAACCAGCACAATATCATGCTTAGAGTAGCTGGGCATACAGATATCCTCAGTGTTGTTTCACACAACATCTAACAACATTTGACCTTCATACAGCTAAGACTCAGTTTCATCATCAGGTAGCAGCGTGACTAGTACTCTCGTTCCTTCGAGAACTTCATTGACTCCAAAAGTTCAAATCTGCCTTGGCGGATTTTAGCCCAAAGAGTCTGCAACCTGTTCTCCACCGATAGAGTCAGACCTTGACTGTATACATCCATAATTCTGACGACGCTCTATAGAGAGAACTTCAAAGCATTATCTCCACCGACAGCTTGAAGGTTGGTTACATAATAGTGTTTAATACTTGTTTACTGAAAAGCAAATAGAGCCTTCTTATGCTGACCTCGTTTCTGAAAAGATAGCTCTACCTGACTCATCATCAAATAGATGAATTTTTTCAGTCGGAAAGCTAAGCTGTAGCACGCTGCCCTGCTCAATTGGCAGATCGGCAGATATTCTTACCTGCAGCGATTGACTAGCGGCTCTGTCCACATTACGACTACCTGCACTCTGCGCTAGCGTTACTACCGCGAAGGTTTCACTGCCCAAGGCTTCGAACTGTATGACGGTTGCTGGAAACGCGCCGGGAGTTTGACCAACTGCGATATGCTCCGGGCGAATGCCTAGTGTGATTTGCTGATTGTTGTAGGTGTGTAGCGGCCAGTCGTCAGGGACAGCGACTGTGAAACTAGGGTGAACGAGCTGCCCCGCTTTGACAGTCACTGGCAAAAAGTTCATCGGCGGCGAACCAATAAAGGCAGCAACGAAACGATTGGCTGGCTGACGATAGAGTGCTAGTGGCGGATCGACCTGCTGGATTTTGCCTGCGTTCATCACAGCAATGCGATCGCCCATTGTCATTGCTTCAGTTTGATCGTGCGTCACGTAGATAGTGGTCGTTCCCAGCTCTTTTTGCAGACTGACAATCTGCGCTCTAGTTTCTGTGCGAAGCTTGGCATCTAGATTGGATAGTGGCTCATCCATCAAAAAGACTTGTGGGTCGCGGGCCATGGCTCTACCCAGGGCAACTCTTTGCTTTTGTCCACCAGAAAGCTGTTTGGGGAGACGAGTGAGTAACGCTTCAATCTGTAGCATTTTAGCGACGCTGTGTACTCTCTTTGAGATCTGTTGTTCGGCAGCGGACTGATAGCGTAGAGCGCTAGGAAGTCTGCGAGTGAGGCTAACTAGGGCACTAGAAAGTAGGCTAGGGCGCTGAGCTGTCGTCGTAGGCCGAGCCCGTCTTAGCCCGAAGGCGAGATTGTCGTAAACGCTGAGATGCGGATAGAGCGCGTAGCTTTGAAACACCATGGCAATGTCTCGTTGCTTGGGGGGAAGCGCATCGACGTTGCGATCGCCTACCCAAATCTCGCCGCCTGTCAGTGTTTCAAGCCCTGAGATCAGCCGCAGTAGCGTACTCTTTCCACAGCCAGAGGGTCCCACTAGAACCATGAACTCACCGTCGGCAATCGTTAAGTTGATATTTTCTAGAACAGGACGATCAATATCTCTTGGGCGAGCTTCAGCCTTAGTAGCAGCCTCTGGTGGAAAGATCTTGGTGATGTTTTTAAGAAGAACAGAAGCCAAAGGGTAAACGGTGAAAGGTGAGCGATGAAAATCGAAAGCTAAAAGACAAACTATGGACGAAAATTAGCACAAAGCAAATTGATGATATCAAGCCGATGCATAGCAGCGCAGCCCTACTTCATTATTTATCACTTCATCCATCGTGCCTTTAGCACCCTTTGCTAGTCACTTCTCACTCTCAGGCATATCAGTGACTAGCGTTTCGACAATCGTTTCAGTGCGTTCAGGCGTCACCAGTCGAGCACAGGGTTGAGATCGCCCTTGAAGCGGAACACTATCTATCGCAATTTTAGCCGCGCGACCCTGATCGGTTAGCACAGTGAGATTCGCTTCTGGTACTGCAACATTAAGGGAGACTAGAGCATCGCTTTTGAGATTGAATTTAAAGGATTGAGAGCCAATACCGCCGCGGTTAGAAGTCTTGAAGGTGCTGACTAGAATGCGTTTTCCGTAGCCCTTATTAGAAACTAGAATCAACGTATCCTTTGGACTGACAGGAATGCAACCGACTAGGCGCTCGCTTTTGGGTAGCCGAATACCCTGTGGACCCTGAGCCGTTCGGCTCATCTCCGGCAGCTGATCCGCATCGATTCTAAAGCGCAACACTCTGCCGCCAGATGAGGCGAGTACCAAATCGCTTCCCATAGGCGCAATGAACGCATGCTTTAGCAGATCGTCGTCTTTAAGTTTGACGGCGGTTAGTCCACGACCGGTTAGGTTTGACATTTCGCTAGCAGGTAAGCGTTTCACTCGGCCTTTAGCAGTCACCAAAATAAGCTGTTGAGCTAGCCTTGCTTCACTCAGGACAATCTGGGTGACGACGCTATCAGGCGTACTTCCAACCGCGTCAGGCAATAGGCCAATGAGCGGAACACCTTTGCTTTGCCTTTGGGCAATCGGAACATCGCTGACGCTAAGCGTAAAGGCTTTGCCCTCTTGGGTCAGAACAAGTACTTCCTCAGTTGGATTCGTTATCTCTGTTTGGATAGTAACATCATCAAACTCTTCTAGGGCTTTAGTGGGCCCGCTAGCGTCTTTACGCCGAGTGCGGGTTTTAGGAGAGGCACGGCGAACGTAGCCCTTTCGAGTAAATTCTAAAATGAATTCTTCTTCGCTTTCTTCGGCGGCAATCTCGGCAAGTACTTGTTCTTCTTTGACCCGTTCAGCTTCGGTCTGGATGCGAGTACGGCGGCGATCGCCAAATTTCTTTTTGAGCGCGCGCAGCTCTTTTTTGAGCGATTTCATCAACACATTGCGATCGCTCACCAATGTCTCTAGCTGATTGATGCGTTCGTCAAGTTCATCACTCTCGTCTCGTAGCTTCTGCTGCTCAAGGCCAGTCAAACGCCGTAGCGGCATGGCGAGGATGCTGTCGGCTTGGCGATCGCTAAGGTCAAACGCTTCGATCATCTCTACTTTTGCGGTCGTGCCATCGGGCGCGTTACGTAAGATGTCGATGATGTCATCTAGGCTATCTAGGGCGATCAAAAGCCCTTCGACGATGTGAAAGCGGTTACGCTTTTGTTCTAGCTCATGGCTGTACTGACGAATCAGCGTACTCTCTCTGAAGTTAAGAAACGCTTCTAAGATCTCTTTAAGCGAAAGCTGCCTGGGCTGACCGTCTTCAATGGCTAGCATGAGCGCACCGAAGTTGGTCTGCAAAGCCGTCATCTTGTAAAGATCGTTTAAGATCAGCTGGGGTTGAGCTTCTCGCTTTAGCTCAATGACGACTCGCATGCCCTCGCGATCACTTTCGTCGCGAATATCAGAAATACCGTCAATCCGTCCTTGATTGACTAGGCTAGCAATTTTGGTGATCCAACTTGCTTTATTAACCTGATAGGGTAGCTCTGTGACAACAATCGCCTGACGCGATCGCTTTCCCTTTCCTGGCCGGATCTCTTCAAAATTAGCAATTCCTCGAATTGGAATACTGCCTCGTCCGGTCCGATAGGCATCATGAATGCCCTTCGTATCAATAATCTCTGCGCCTGTGGGAAAGTCTGGTCCCGGAATCAGCTTAAATAGCGATTCATTTGAAAGATTGGGACGATCAACTAGTGCAATCAACCCATCGACTACCTCGCCCAAGTTGTGCGGTGGAATATTAGTCGCCATACCCACTGCAATGCCTGAGCTGCCATTCAAAATCAGATTAGGTAGCTGAGCAGGGAGCACAATTGGCTCCTGCTGAGAGCTGTCAAAGTTATCAATAAAATCAACAGTTGCTTCGCTAACTTCGCCGAGTAGTGCAGCATGACCAATCTCTGCTAAGCGCGTTTCGGTATAGCGCATGGCCGCAGGCGGATCATTATCAACTGAACCAAAGTTGCCGTGGCCGGCTAACAACGGATAGCGACTAGAAAAATCTTGAACCATCCGCACTAGCGCGTCATATACCGCCTGATCGCCATGGGGATGATATTTTCCTAGCACGTCTCCCACAACGCGGGCGCACTTACGAAAAGGTCGATCGGGAACCAACCCTAGCTCGTGCATAGCATACATGATGCGTCGATGCACTGGCTTGAGGCCATCGCGAACATCAGGCAGCGCTCGCCCAACGATTACACTCATGGCGTATTCCAAATATGATCGCTGTACCTCGGTATGCAAGGAAATTGGCACGATCTGCTCTTCGGAAGATTTTAACTGTTTCGCCATGAATGGGGCCTGTGAATGAATAGGTGCTTAAGCAAGCATTAGGTGGACGTGAGTATCGCTAGCGGTGAAGGCTAACCACGTAGCTAGATACGAACTCTAGCGATGTGAGACTAAAACTGGCGATGTGAGGGATAATTAGCTCCTCGACGTTGGCCGGTTTGAAGCAGAGTAGTTCAAGCGATAGTTCAAGTGAGAAATAGGTGTAACAATGCTGTACGTTACACGGAAGTGTTGAAAAGTCGCAACACCTAAAGCTGAACTTCTTAGGGCCTCCAGATCTAGGAGTCAACTTTAGATCTAGGCACTCAGGCTTCTTACTTAGTTTGAGTCACTTATTTTGAGTCATTTAGTGAAACTTTCACATTTAGGATTTGGAGATAAGGAAATATACCAGCTCTAAGAGGATCTACTGAATACATCCGCCGGACTTCTAAGCAGTTAACCCTATTTAGTACTGCAATTTAGCGCAGGTTGTGTCTTTCGATAAAGGGTAGGCTAAAGGTAAGGGTAATCATGGCTACCATATGTGAACAAATCGCTCAGGCACTGAATGATTTTAGACAGAGCATGGCTTAGTTTTTGGAAGATTTAGTTTTTGGAAGATAGTTCTATGTCTAAAGAGTACTGGTCGCGCGAAAATGGTGGTCTTATGAAAACTTATCTTGATAGTTTCGATAGAGAGCATCGCCACCCGAAAGGTTGTAAGTTGTCTAGCGAGACGTCATCACTGGGGTAGATAACGCTATGAGAACCGTTTTGATTGTGGAAGACGATATGGTGAACGCCCGTGTCTTCTCGAAGATTCTGACAAAACGAGGAGGGCTGAACGTAAAACACACAGAGAATGTGGATGAAGTTATCAGCACTGCTCAAAACAAAGAGGCAGATGTTATCTTGATGGATGTTTCGCTCTCTCATAGCATGTATCAAGGTAAGCCAGTCGATGGCATCGAGATTACTCAATTACTAAAGGGTGATCCACAAACTTCAGATGTCCCTGTGATCTTAGTAACAGCCCATGCCATGGATGGAGATAGAGAGACCTTTCTAAGCCAGAGCGGAGCAGATGGCTACATCTCTAAACCAGTAGTAGATCATCAGCAGTTTATAGATGAGATTGCGGCTAGGATTCCTGCTGAGTGATAAGCACTAAATACTGGATATAGTCATCCTTAGATGTAGTTCGTTTGTATTATATCGCATTCACATACGATCGCTTCATCTGTAGAGTCTGTTCATACCCTATTACCTTTGCCAGGTCAGCTAGAATCGGTGCTTCTTGCTTCTTATCTCGCATATTATGCACAACCTGGCTACCGGGCCTTGTCGGAAAAGATAAGTAGGCCATAGCTTGGATATGAGGCTTTTGCTGAGAGATCTAGAGCTGTTCTAGCAGTGCTTGTAGTTGTGGAGTGCTGAAGAACTCTTGAGTCGCGGCAATCAGCTGATCACCCCAAAGATTTTCTTCGAGAAATTCGATTTGTGCGTAGCGAGGATCGCGCTCTAGGCTAGCGATCGCACTTTCTATATTAGTTGAGCTTCGATTCCCCTGACTGTATTTAGCAACGGCGATCGCGAGTATTGGTTCGGTCTCCTCGTTGCCTGTCAAGCTCAATGCTTCTTGCCACTTCGCAATCGCTCCGTCGGTATCACCCCGCTCATACATCACCAGGCCAATGTTGTTCACAGCTGGCCACATAGCAGCATCACTGCTAATCGCTTTTTCATATTGAGCGATCGCCTGGTCAAAGCGATTGAGCTTGTAATAAACGTTACCTAGATCGAATAGCGCACTAGGATTGTCCGGCGATAGCTTCAGTCCATCCTCGATTGAACGGGCAGCCTGCCAATAGTAAGCTTCACTAAAGTAAGCTGTACCCAGATTAAACAGAATTAGAGGATCGTTTGGTTCGAGATCTTTCGCTCGCTCTAGACTATCGATTGCCTTCCTAGGCTCTGGCTCACTAGCGCGCAGGTATAGGTTGCCAAGCAGCGCTAATATGGTTGGTTCGTTTGGCAGAAGCTGAGCAGCAAGCTGCGCTCTAGCAAGTGCTTCATCGAATTGCTGAAACTGGGCAAGCTGAACGGCATCTTGTGCCAACAGTTCACCATCTGCACGCAGACGTTCTTCGTCTAGGGGTAGCGTATAGGGCAGCAGCGCCTGAGCCTTTGCTGGTCTAGCGCCGCCTAAACTACTTCCTAAGACACTCGTCAAAGCGCTTAGAAACAGGAGTAGCGAGAGAGTAGATCGTTTGAACACAGGTTGCTTCAGTAGAGAACTTTTGGAGGACTAACTTCAAGAGATTGCTAAGCACTTAGTTTAGATCTAGCCATTTAGCTGGCTCTAAAAGAACCTCATCAAATAGAGATTGTAGCTTTTGATAGCGTGGCAAGCTAAGGGTAGGTGACTATATTGTATCTGGCCAGTTAGTTTAGCCAATACATAATCTCTAAGGGTCTTGGCCTAGTGTAGACTTTGCTACCGACAGCCAGTCTAGAATGAATAAGGTGTCTTCAGTATAGAGTTCAATAGAGTTCAGTTGATTGCGGTCAGAATTGATAGCGAAGCCAAGTTAAAAACCATTAAAACCTTATCCGATATTCCAAGAAAACTTGGTTGATATCGTCAAGGTTCGTGTTTGAACGTACTGTAAATGAGTCGCTAAGGCGATAGTTGAGACCAAACTCAGGGTTGGTGCTATCGGTCAAGATTTTTGCAATGCTTAGCGAGAAATCATCTGTTACATCAAAACCAACTTCAGCCGCTAGATCTATTCCGGTGTCGTTGTCTTCTTCAGAAAGGGTACGGCTAGCAGCGGTGACCGGAAACAGCCGAAACTCACTGAGATTGAGGGGACCAACAACGAAATCTTGCACGTTATTAAGCAAGGCACCCCCAACCAGATTGATCAGACCACTGAAGCTATCGCCACCGCCCGAGAGCGAGCCGACGGTTGACTCTAGAGCGGTGACTACACCACTACCAATGAGTCCTAAAAGTTCGGTTTGCGATCGCGGTGGCGTACTGCTTAGCTCTAGGTTCTCAAAGATCCTATTTGCTGGTCCCTCAACGTCTGCCCGCACGCGAATCGTTCGTAAAGAACCCGTACTTTCAAAACCTGGATTGGTATCATCTACAATCTCGGAACGGGCAAACGGTGAACTGGCAATAGGGGCTGTTCTGTTTACCTCAGACACAGAAGCTCGTAAGGAAACATCTAGATCTGGATTTTGCAGCCCTGTTTCCGGCGTAAAAGTCGCGGTATTATCGTCTCCATTTAGCCGGAACAGTGTAGTAAATAAATTGACTCGACCTGAGCGAAGACTGATTGTCCCTTGAGGACTCAGTGCGGTAAGCGCACCGTCTAGCACTATGGTGCCATCGGCAATAAAGTTCAGCAGCGTACCCTGAGTAATCTGAATAGAGTCACCAAGGGTGAGCTGGAGATTGCGGAAAGTCGGTGAGCGGCGATTATTTGCTAAACTGACCGTGCCCGGAGTGCGTGGAATCGGCCTTTGCGTAGGCAGCTCAAACTCAGAGTCGCTGCGGTCTTCGGCTAGCTCGGCTTCAGCATCTGCTTCTGCCACTGTTTCAGGTTCGTCACCATTAGGAAGCAAAATCCGGCCATCGCTAAGCAAGACTTGACCACCAATTTCTGTACCACCCGCTAGGCTACCTCCGATCACAAGCTGGCCGTCGACGCCCCCGTTATAAGTGTTTGCTAGAGAAAGGCGGATATCGTCTAGGTTCACACGTAGCGGACGACTACTAGCTGCCGAGTCTTCTAGTAGCGGTGCGATCGATCCACCGTTCTTCCGCAAAGGCAGCGTTCCGGCAGCTGTCACCTGTCCTTGTCCAATTTGACCTTTCAGGGCATCTACAACGATCAGATCGCCTAAGAATCGAGCCTCGCCAGTGACCTCTATCAGCGGTTCTGGTAGGATCTGAGCGCTAAGTACCGCTTCTGAAAGTGAGGCAGACCCAGCAATCACCGGTTTGGCTAAGGTGCCATCTACCGTCAGATTCACCTCACCACTGCCTGATTCAAATGCGACTTGATCATTGAAGATATTCAGTAGCGCCAGCCCTTCGTTTTCGACACTAATATCAATATCTAGTTGATCAGTTGAAGGCTCGACACTCATAAAGTCGAATGCATAGGGAATTCGACCCGTTAGTAGCAGTGGCCGCTCTGGTGTAGAAGCGGTCAAAGTGCTTTGCAGACTGAGGATGGCATTTTGGTAAACAAAAGCGGCTGAGGCGGTCTCTAAAGGGGTGCCATTGATCTGCGCAGATGAGAGAGTTGCTCTACCTCTAAGCTGTGGGTTTGAAAGATCACCTCCAAGCGTAGCAGTAGCACTCGCTAGCCCTTCGATATCAAAAGGTAGCTCAAAAAGACTATCCAATATGCCAGCATCGATGTTGTTGGCGGTAGCTTGGAGATCGGATTTGAGTTCGGTGTCCTGACCGAACACAATTTGTCCCACTAGGTTGACAATGGCTTCGTCACCTGGACTTAGGATATCCGGACTCTCAGCTAGATTCTCAGCAGAAACGACCGAGGTAAATCGAACCGGCTGTAGCACTAAGAGATTTGGCGTCAGGCTGCCTACGGCAACGACATTATCAGCGCTGTAGTCATCTCCCCACCGCCAGTTTGTACCCACTAGGTCAAACCCTAGATCAAATTCACGACCGATGCCCTCTAGCTGAAAAGTTCCGGCAAAAGGACCTTCTAGTTCGCTTAGCGGTGGCAGTAGGTTACTTTCATTGGCGATCGCACTTTCTGCCTGGAGCTCTTGAATTTCGGCTAGCCGATTGAGCTGATCGTTGAGTTCAAACGGTTGAGCAGCGTCGGAATCATTAACGCTGACAGTATTGAGTAAGCGACCCAAATCAGCCTCAGAAATCGGATCGCTGAGCCAATCAGGTGAAGTCAAACCGCGATTAAAATCCTCTAAGCGATAAATCGAAGCGGCGCTCAAGAGACTATTGATGCTGCCTGCTTGGGTGGTAAGCGTAGCGCTGTAGACCGGCTCTGGTCCATTTAAGTTCAGCTCTCCAGCTAGCTGGTAAGTCGTATTATTTTCCGGGTTATTATCACCTTTGTTTAAGATGAGCTGGCCATTAGTGATCGTCGCTATGCTATTGGCATGGCTGACTTGTCCGACTAGCTGGCCGCCGGAGATGTAGCCAAGACCTAGCTGATCGATTCTGATATCGCCTTCAAGCGACTGAGTGACTAGATTGAAAGCTAGCTGGTTAGTTGAAAGCGTCCCCCGGAGCTGACCAATCTCAGCAATGCCATCAGTGGGAAAGTTGAGGGTTGCCAATGGAAAATCTTTTGCTGTTAGGGTGAGCACATCACCTTGGGTTTGGCCGCTAGCGGTTGCCCCTTTCCAGGCAACGGCAAAGTCAAAGCTAGGTGGACTATCTTGGCCTAGCAGTGGGCCTGTATTGACTAGGATGCTTTCGCCGCCACCCACGACATCTAAGGCTACGCCGGTCCTGGAGGCATAAGCAACTCGGCCTGTAAGGGGAGATTCGAAGGGCAAACTGTTGACGACGAGGTTGGTAAGGCTCACACGGCCCTCAACGGTGGGATCGGTAGGGCTGCCTGTGATGGTGCCGTCGAAGTCGGTGCGACCTTTGACGGCGAGGATAGAGGGTAGCTCGAAAGGCAGCTCGGCGATCGCATAGTCTCTAGCGTTCACCTGCAGATCTAGTCGCTCGATGCTAAACCCATTCTCAAAGTTGGGAGTAAGGGTGCCGCTAGCCCTAGCGCGATCCGAGTTTGCTTCGATCACCTGAATCTCCTCACCGTTCCAAGCGACCTGGGCCGTGAGCGGCTCACTAAAGCCGTTGAGTTGACGGCTGAAGCTAGCGAGTCCTTGAGAAAAGGCAATGTCCCCTTCAGCGGTAAGGGTATCTAATCCTAAGTTGTCTGTTGATCCACTGAGCGTGAACTGTCCGCTGACATCTCCACGCAGATCGGGTGAAAACGATCCTAGCTGCACACCTGATAGGGCCACATCACTTTCAAAAAAACCATTGGTAAGGGTGCCAGCGCCGCTGAGCGTACCGCCGCCTACCGCAAAAACCGTATTGCGAAAAACTAGATCTGTCCCTCGAATGTCGATCGTGCCTGATCCAGCATATTCAGCATTCGGTGCGTCCCATTCTACCGTGGTATCCACTGCCCCATCGCGGCCTACCACGGTGGTATCAGTTGACACTCGCCCGATCTGAAAATTGGTCTCTACACCGTAAAGAGAAGCGATCGCATTGGCGGGTAAATTGCGCCCGGCAAATTGAAAGGAGAAGGGTGAGCCTTTTCCTAAGAAGACCTCACCCGTACCTTGTAACGAGCCGCCGACGCTCGGCGTGGCGAAAATATCATTGAGATAAAGATCTTGACCCTGTAGCTGAAATCCAGTAGAGGCCGTGTCAAAGACAACTTCATCGACCATAACTTGGCTAGTTGAGGTTGCTAGCCCTGTAAATACAGGCTTGTCTAATGAGCCATCGACTCTGGCAACTGCCTCAAACACACCCGCAGCAGGGACGGGCAAATCTAAATCAACAGTCTCGACAAACTCTGCGACCGTCACATCTTTTGTCTGAGCTGCTAGGTCGTAATAGCCCTCATTGAAATTAATCTGTCCTTCGGCGATCGCATCAATCAGGCCATAGTCAGCCGAGACTCGATCAATTACCCACACATTGTCTTTGAACTGGGTCTGTCCGTTGATGTTCTCTACTGGCAGCGGCAAAATGCTAGTTGCCAGCTCGCCCTCTTTGACACTGACTGTACCGGAATACTCAACGTCCGCCTGCGGTCGAAAGTTTAGATCTAGAGTGCCACTCACATCACCCGCGTTAATTCCCACGGTGTTGGTTTGCAGCTTTAAGGTAGAGAGCGTAAAGCTAAGTATGTCTGAGAGCGGAGCCTCGTCCGCTTGCACCACTAAATTGGTCGCAAAAGCGAGCGCTGTGTCCTCGGCTGAATCGACAACGTCCGCCTGGTCGGTTGCATCCTCACTGAGCAGCTCATCAACCACTTCCTCGTTGGGTTCATCATCGCTATCATCTAGCTGATCGTCCTCGTCCGTGAGGCTTTCAATGACCACCGGAGCAATCATGGGTTGGACCTCCCCTTTAAGCCCGATGCTGCCACCCTTAATAGGATCGCCGTCTGCCTCAAATCGAACGGCAAAAACGTCTTTGCCAGCAATCTCTACTTCATCGAGTGCTAGCTGCCCTGATACGTTTTCTAGAAAGATGGGTTCAGGTTCTTCATTCGGAACAGGCAACGGTACTAAGGTCAGCTGAGACTCTTCAAGATAGACTTCATCGAGGCGAATTTTAAATCGACTTTCTGGCCTCTCTTCTTTTTGAGGAAAAACATAGTTAAGCCAACCTCTTTCGAGATCTTGAGCTAGGTAGCCCTCTGCATCAACCACTATCAGATCTAGGCTCAGCTCAAAAGTAAGCAGCGTTTTGAGCAGGTCGAATTCGACAATGACGCTCTCGGCATCTAGTGTCGTAGGGTCTAAGGCTGAAGCGCTGACTGTAGAAGGCCCCACGCGAATGCTGCCAATGCCTACTTGTTCAACTTCGCCTAGCGCGACTGGACGCTCTAGGTAGTTAGTCAAGATCCTTGAAATCAAAGGAGAGAGGTCTTTATGAATATACAGCCAGCCCCAAATGGCTAGACTTAGGCCAACTGCGCCGATTACCGACCCTGTGAAAGCACCCAGCCAGAACCAAGAGAATCGACGCGGTAAGCGGCCATCACTTGGGTTCTCGGGTTGCTCTAAATGAGAATCTGGAGGATCGATTTGAGGCACAAAAGTCGCTCAAAACCTGACTACTCAGTTACTTTAGCAACTTTGGCCAGCCCTTTTATGAGGATGTGGCAGTTTGGTTATCGGCGATCATTGTCTGCGCCCAAAACCGCACGGAATAGAGCAGATAACAGTGCTCAAAGGTTTCTATAATGGTTGGATTGAGCATGTGCCGACGGCTAGGTTTGAACCCTTGACTAATCCATTTTTGACCTTGAGAAGTCGCTATTTGGTACTAGGTGCGTACGTAGTGGCGAGTTTAGGCATTGGATTTGGATATAGCTATCTAGGGATGTTGCAGCTATTGCCGTGGGATCGTGACGATCCGCTCTCAGTACCGGTGCTATCGATTGCGATTTGGACGGTACTACTAGCGGTAGTATGGCGAGAAAGTCGTCGCCACGGACTACAAGTGCGATCGCTATTCGGGGAGGAGATGCCACAGTTTTCTCTAACGTATGCGGCGGTACTGGTGATCAGCGCGCTCATTTTTTCTCTTGGCAGCTTTTCAGTTGTCTTCTATTTCTTGTCGCTAAGCTTTCCTAACTATGCAACACAGATCCTAGAGTCTGATCTATTAGGCGGTGGGCTCAACAGCCAGTACCCTCAGCTATATAACGTACTGATGCTGTTTCTATTATTGGTGTATGCGCCGCTAGTAGAAGAGTTAGTATTTCGTGGGTTTTTGCTACAGCGCTGGGCATCAAAGTGGGGACTAAGAAGCGGTCTAATTGTGTCTTCTTTGCTCTTCGGGATTCTGCATTTGAATAATCCAGTAGGGCTAACGCTATTTGGCCTATTGATGGGCTTGTTGTATGTGCGATCGCGTAGTCTGTGGATCCCGATTGCCTGTCACAGCCTCAACAATCTGGCTGCCGTTGGCATCGATGGCCTTTCTAAGTGGATAAGTGGCGATCGCTCTGAAGCTGTGACTGTCACTAGCTTGCAAGAGAGCTGGTGGACAGGACTTATTTTGATTGCTATCTCAACGCCCTTACTATGGCAATTTATCAAACGCAGCTGGCCAAAAGCTGGAGATAACATTCCCTACTTGCTAAATGCCCGAAAATTAGCCGCTCTAGAAGACAATACAGAATAACTTAAGCGTAATTCTTGCTTGGCTATGCCTCCTATTCGCCGCGTTCGTCAGCACGTCAATCCGCTCAGCCACAAATATGCTACCCCTGCGCTTGCGCCAGATTGGAGCAAGGTCTTTACTAACCCTCAGCTGCCTTTGCATCTAGATATTGGCTGTGCTAAGGGAGATTTTGTCAGAGAAATGGCGCACAAAGTACCAGATTGGAATTTTTTGGGGCTAGAAATTAGAGCGCCCTTAGTCGAGAAGGCACTGACCAGACGCGATCTTGACCGTCAGGGCAATCTCCATTTTGTCTTTTGCAATGCTAATAACTCACTAAGGTCCCTGTTAGAAAGCTATCCATCAGCATTGCGTTGTGTCAGCATCCAGTTTCCCGATCCGTGGTTCAAAAAGCGGCATCAGAAACGCAGAGTAGTCCAACCAGAGCTGGTAAACGTGATTGCCGATCTGATGGTAGTCGGCGGAAAAGTGTGGCTGCAGTCGGATATTGAGGAAGTCTGCCAAGAGATGTGTGATCGCTTCGCTGAGAATGCATCTTTTGAAAGATCATATAGAGGAGTCTTCGAGCAGCCAGCCAACCAATGGCTAGGGGCAAGCCCTTTCCCTGCCAAGACTGATCGAGAACAGGTCAGTGAGGAAAAAGGGCTACCCGTGTATCGAGCGATGTATTTCCGCCGGGATCTGCCTTAAAACGATGTAAACTTTTATGAACGACCTACCCTGTGAAAGTTATGGCAGAGCCAGTTGGATTTGGCAAGAAGACCCCCAAAAAACCTAAGTCTGAGCGAACGAAGCAGCGCGAAAAAGCTTCTAAGCAGTACGACAAAATGAAAACAAAAGGGTTGCCGGAGTATGAGGTGTATGTGCGAGGCGTGGGCTCAAAACAGTGGTATCCGATTGGGGCGATCGCCGTTCGTCGATCTAGCCAGATTAGCCGCGCTATCTACCATAGCGAGAAGGACCTGCTACAAGGTGCGTTTCGAGCCTTTCCGGTTCTAAAAAAGAGTAGAGACAACCTAGAGTATGGTTATCGACTCAAAGGTGAGACCGAAGACGACATTGAACTTGCTGTAAAACAACGCGATCGATCTGAACGTGGCTTGTTAGGTTTAGTGAATAGTGTCAAAGGGCTGTTTGGCCAGAAGAAAGCAGCCGACTGATATCTCGACCGATATGCTTGCCATCTTCTTCTGTGATTCTATTGTTACCCTTTTACATTAGCTTGAGCGGTGTTTTCCAAGTTAGATTTTCTGCGTTACCTGTGCTAGTTTCTTCAAGATATGAGCAATCTCAACAAACCCTCACTCTCTTATTGGCATGTTTGGACAGATGACGAAGGTGTAAGTCATCAAACAGAATGCGAACTCACAGACTTCACCCAGGAAAGTATGGGCGGTGATGCTGCGCCACAGTGGAACAATCGACTCATGAATGACGATGCCGAAGTGTTGTTTGCCACTCTCCCAGTGGGCTGGGTTGGAGACTGGCATGAGAATCCTAGGCCGCAGTGGATTGTTCCAATTTCTGGTGTTTGGTACGTAGAAACTATGGATGGTATGCGAGTAGAAATGGGACCCGGTGAGATTTCTTTTGGAGCAGATCAAAACACAAAGGCAGATGCAAAAGGAAGAAAAGGTCATACTTCTGGCTGTGTGGGCGATGAACCTGCAAAGCTGATGGTCGTGCAGCTAAAAGGTGACGACTATCTAGCGGCGCGGCCCGGAGACCTGAGCTAGGTAGGCGTAGGGTTTGTACGCAACTATCCGTATGTAGCTTGTGCGTGAATAAGGCTGGTTGCGATTGGCTAAAGGTGATAGAAATCGTTAGCTTCGTACCTAGGTAGGTTTTCTTAAAGGTAGAGAAGACTGTATCTATTAGGTAAAAGCAAAGGTAGAAAGTAAGGAATGAAGAGTACGAAGTAGCTATGCAGTCTAAACCGCAGTCTGAAACACTCAAGCAGGTCAATAAGAAACCTACCTTAGAGGAATTTAAGCTAGAAGAGTTTGATCTGCGGCATAAAGGAAACAAAGAGAATTCCAGTAGCCTAGCTGCTGATGTATCAGCCCATAGCAGACCAAATATAAAAGAATTAGAGGCAGCAACAGTTGATCGCGTCATTGAAATGGCTTGGGAAGACCGCACTCCGTTTGGTGTAACTGAAGAACAGTTTGGGTTAAAAGAGAAAGATGTGATCGCACTCATGCGACGATATATGAAACGCTCAAGCTTCAAGATGTGGCGCAAACGAGTAGCGGGCCGTCAGACCAAGCATCAGAAGAAGCGAGCGTTTGAAGTAGGGCGATTTCGCTCTAGCAATCAGAAAAATTATTGATAAAGCTGCTGATATTCGCTAGATATTAAAAGTTTTCTAGAATGGTGGAAGTCTTCTAGAATGCTTGTTTTGTTGCGATAAGCAGCGTGGTCAGCGCGTTAGTTGATGCCTGGTGCCATAGCGATCGCCACAGTCGGCGACCCAAGCTTTGATGTTTAGTCAACGACGCTTCATCGACCAGAACTTGGCGGTTACTCTACTGCTCCTGACCTCTGGCTCTAGCTTGGGAATAGCGTCTGATGCCTATAGCGATCTCCATTTAGCTCTATACATTCGTAGCTCTACACGGTCGCGGCTCTACACGGTCGCGATAGATAGAACCGCTCATGCATATGAGGCTAAGCGGTTAGCGACCACCGAATGCATTGAGCGATCGCTATTGCCATTAAAGAAAGCTGCTTGATTTCGGCGATTGATTTGGGTAATCTATCAATTAGGGAGTAGTTCAAAAGTACTATTTTGTCATAGGGTTACGAAGTTTACTCCTATCCGTTTTCCTTTGGGGCTTAGTGTGTCTGATTCTGGACAGTTCAATTCATTGGGTGCGAACGTCGCAGATATATTTCTACAGGTAGCTGGCAGTAAAGTCGAACTACCTCTCTATAGCTGTCGACTTTCGGCTGGTTTTCCTTCGCCTGCTGATGACTACATCGAAAAGACTCTAGATCTTAATGCTCATCTAATCGAGAATCCTGCCGCTACTTTCTTCGCTCGTGCCTGTGGTGACTCAATGGAGCCAGGCGGAATCTTTGATGGGGATCTGCTAATTATTGATCGCAGCATTGAGCCTAGAAACGGTCGGGTGGTGGTGGTAGCGCTCAACGGAGAAATGTTAGTGAAGCGATTGCACACAACATTAGACAGAACGGTTCTCTCTGCTGATAACCGGAACTATCCACCGATAGAAGTCACAGAGTTTTGCAGCTTTCACTTTTGGGGAGTAGTCAAAGCTTCTATCCATATGATGGAAAGTAAGCAATGACAGTCTATGCCTTAGTTGATGTGAACAACTTTTACATCGCTTGTGAAAGGGTGTTTGACCCGGCTCTGATCGGGCGACCGGCTATCACATTATCGAACAATGATGGTTGTGTTATTGCCAGATCACCTGAAGCAAAAGCTTTGGGTATCAAGATGGGAGAGCCCTGGCATCGACGTAAAGCTTTTTGTCAACAGCATGGGGTGGCTGTGTTCAGCTCGAACTATGCGCTGTATGGTGATATGTCGCAAAGGGTAATGCGATCGCTTGAAGGCTTTTCATCAGAGTTAGAGATCTATTCTATCGACGAAGCATTTTTGAAGCTAGATGGCTTCGAACAATTGAAGCTAGAGAAGTACGCGCAGCAGATTAGACAAAGAATCTATCAGTGGACAGGATTATCTGTGTGCGTTGGACTGGGGCCTACGAAGACCCTAGCAAAAGTTGCTAACTATGTTGCTAAACGGAGCGAAATGGGTGTGTTTGATCTTTCTTCTCCCCATGCGCAGGACACAACGCTACCGACTATTGCGGTAGAAGCGGTCTGGGGAATTGGACCAAGATGGGCTAAGAAGCTTGGTGCTATGGGTATCCAAACGGCACTCGATCTGCGCGATACGCCATCTAGTCTGATACAACAGAAGTTTAGTGTTGTTGCTGAGCGCGTTGTCCTGGAGCTGCGCGGCGTTAGCTGTTTGGGCCTAGAGACTGCTCAACCGAAGCAGAATATTGTGGTCTCACGTTCGTTTGGAAAGGCAGTGATTAGTAAAGCAGAGCTGCTAGAAGCGATCGCTTGCTATGCGAGCAGAGCGACTGAGAAGCTTCGCGCTCAGCATAGTCGATGTGGAGCGCTACAGGTCTTTCTGACGACGAATCACTTTCGCGCAAGTGAGCCACAATATCAAGCAAATACTACATGGGTTTTTGATTGTTCAACAAATGATACGAGAGAGGTTGTTCACGCAGCGAGGGAGTGCCTAGGCAATCTGTATCGAGTAGGGTTTCGCTATGCCAAATGCGGTGTGATGCTCAATGCGATCGCCCCTGATAGTGACATACAAGGCAACTTATTCTATGCGCCTGACTATCACCGTAGCGAACGGCTAATGCAGGTAGTCGATCGGCTCAACTCGCAAATGGGACGAGGGACGGTAACGTTTGCAGCGCAAGGTATCAATAGAAGCTGGCAGATGAGGCAGCAGTGGCGATCGCCACGCTATACAACAAGGTGGAATGAGCTAATGAAAGTACGCTGCTGAGCGGGTTCCAAAGGCTGTTATTTAGCTATGGCGATTGTTTATCCGTAGTAATTTACTCACCAGTAATTCATTCACAAGTAATTGTTGTGACAATGTCTTCACTATATTTTTTAGAAGATAATCTTTAGAAACATTTCTTAGGCAAGATCTCTAAAGAACGCTTAGAAGACTTAAAGGTTGCTTAGGAAAATTAATTATTGATTCTCTTAAGCATCTATGGCTAACGCTACTCATATCAGTACTTATAGCGGTTTGACGAGAATGTGCTTTCTATATCTGGAAAGATGATTTCTTCATAAGGTACTGATTTACTCCTTCGCTATCGGCAGAATGTAAGTAGATCCACGTAAATTCCACATAACTGAGAGAAAGCGCAATGGTGACCTCTTTACAGCAAGTTCCCTCTACAACAGCTCAGCAACAGTTATCTTGGCAAAGCAATCGTATTCAGGGCGGCGATCGCGCTAGAGTTCTCAAACATATTATTGTTATTTCCGATGCGATAGAACTCACAGAAGAAATTCAGACTGAGCTGTCCTATGAAGGATATCAAGTCAGCGTTATTCACGATGGCCTACGAGGGCTGATGGCGGTTAAGCGGTTCTCTCCTGATCTGATCATCGTCGACTGGAATCCACCTAGATTAAGTGGGATAAGCATCTGTAAGCGACTACGCTTGCATGATCGGGAAAAGCCGATCATCTTACTCACAAGTGAGAATGCTGTTCAAGAGAGAATTGAAGGATTTGAAGCAGGCGCCAACGACTGTATTTCTCCCCCTTTTGTAAAGGCAGAATTCGTTGCTAGGATCAATGCTAAGTTAGCTCTTCGCCAGGTCTCTAACGACTCAGCAGCTATTCTAAGATGTGCTGATATTGTGCTCAATCGCGAGACAAGAGAAGTCTTTCGTGGGGGTGTTTCTATCCAGCTAACTGCGAAAGAATTTAGCTTGCTAGAGTTTCTAATGGACCACTACTGTCAAGTGCTAACGAGGACTCAAATCCTAGAAGATGTGTGGGACTACGACTACACAGGCAACTCTAACACTATCGAGGTTTACATCCGATACTTACGAAACAAGCTAGGAGATACTGATAAAAAGCGATTGATTCATACGGTCAGAGGCGTTGGGTATATGCTAAGAGAACAGTGCAGCTAACTGCTTGATAATCTGCTGTAGGCGTAGCCTTTTTGAGTATGCATTCAACAGATTGATATAGCCTCATCCATCAAGGGTTGTAGTACTTGACGGATGAGGCTACAGCTCATCTCTAAATCCACTGTATCTGAGAAACTTAGAGAAACGTAGATAACTTGGCTAGTTGTTTTGCGAGCCTCTTAACCAAAGAGCTATACTCCCCAAGCAAGTGTCAAACGCAACAAGTGTTTAGGTGGGGCGCAAGTCTTCCTCGCTCCCATTGTCTACGGTGGCTATCAAAATCTGACGAACTAGAGCAGCTAGGTTGGTGCTTCCTTTGTGACGAACGCTGATGAAGAATGTTGGAGAATCGTCGACACCGTCCTTTGAGGCACTATCGATATCAGATTGAATACGCTGAAGATGGACGCTGTGAGTTATCTCGAAAAGAAACTGGGAGATGTCCAAATCGAGTTCACTGGCATATTCTACTAGAGAAGCATCGTCGAGAGCGTCTTGGTTCTCGAATAGTTTGTCGTGCATTTCCCAGAATTTTCCTTGACTGCCTGCTGCTTCGGCAGTTTCGGCTGCTGTTAGCGCCTGAGGGTAGCGCTCGGGTTGGGGAAAATGTCTAAAGATCAGGCAAAGCTGATTGCCTAAGGACTTTTGCAGTTCTTTGGTTGTTTTGTGAGCTTGGCCAGACTGAGGACATTGATAGCTACCGTAGGTCATGATCGAAAGCGCAGCTGATAGCGAACCCCGGCTGTGGTCAACATCTCTGAGCGTCGGCATGTCATTCATATTGTTGAAGTTTGAGCGAGGGTTAGTCTTATGGTGGGTTGTTCCACCCATCTTGGTTTTTTTCGAAGAACAGTACGACTACCTTTGACAAAGAATATTTGTGAGGCGATTACTCAGTTCTCTACCTGAGCGATCGGCTAGGTATCGTATGCATATAAATACATTTGTACGCTTACAGGCGACTGGGTTCGCAGTAGCTAGCACCGGAAGCATGTTCAAACATGAGGCAACGCCTTTGCCGCCGTTGATTTCATCCCTACTCAGATCGCAGACTACGCAGCCATTGGGCACGTCGTGGTGGGCCACTGATAAACTACCACCAGCAAGCTATTCGTTAACTTACAGACAGATTAATAATTGGGTTGATTAATCGGTGATTCGCAAAGAACGCTACCACAACAATTTCATGAACACTATTCCGGCGCTGCCCTACGACTATCCGCTATCTGATTCATTAGATCACCTAGCGAACGATCACGGCTACGAGTGTTTGCCGCCGGAAGACTGTACCACCAACTATTTTGCAAAATTTAAGGAAGCCACCATTCAGATGCTGTGAGCCCAAGGTGGCATCATTGGCTGGACACCAATCACAGACAAAATGTGTCAATCTCTCTTGAGTCTGACGATTCCTCGGTGCAGCGCAGTGACGACCGCCTGAGTACGATCATGGGCGTTTAGCTTTTGCAAAATATTGTTGACGTGAAACTTCACGGTGCCTTCTGAAATGTGGAGGGCTTCGGAGAGCTTAGCGGTGCTGCTGCCTTGCACCATCATTTCAAGAACGTCTATCTCTCTAGCGGTAAGCTCGTCGCTTTCTATACGTTCGGCGAGTTTCATGGCAACGTCGGCAGGAATGAAGCGCTTTCCTTGATAGACCTGACGGACGGCCTGGGTGAGTTCTTGGGAGGTAGCGTCTTTGAGAAGATAGCCGCGAGCACCTGCTTGCAAGCACTGATAGATGTCTTCATCGGTGTCGTAGGTGGTCAGGATGATGATGCGGGCCTGAGGGGATGCAGTGCGAATCTGAATGACGGCCTCTAAACCTTCTATCTGGGGCATTCGCAGGTCCATCAAGGTGATATCTGGCTGATGATCCGCATGTAGGGCGATCGCTTCTTTGCCGTTCTTAGCTTCGGCGACGACCGTGATGTTTTCTTGTCGATTGAGGACAGAGACAATGCCTTCTCTGACGACGCTGTGGTCTTCGACAACAAGAACTTTAATAGTCGGCTCGGCGCTCATGGGCAAGTGGGGATGGTGATATCTATTACAGTACCCCTCCTAGGGTGGCTGGTGAAGGAAAAGTGGCCGTCGAAGCGGTAGACGCGTTCGCGCATACCCATTAGACCAAAGCCTTCTAACTCAGAGAAGGAGGAGATTTCGCAGCCGGTTCCATCGTCGGTAACGGACAGGCGAACTTGGGCAGGAGAGAATTCTAAAAGCAGGGTTAGATTATCGGCTTGGGCATGGCGCAGGGCGTTGGTGATCGCTTCTTGGCCGATACGTAGTAGGTTGGTTTGAATGTTTTCGGGGAGGGCAAAGGGGGTGCCTTTTAGCCGGAAATGGGGCTGGGTAGGGCTAGACTGGGTCATTTCATAGAGGGCAGTGCGCAAGGCATTGGGCAGAGTGTCGGTTTCGAGGGCCTGCGATCGCAGTGCATGAACTGAGCGGCGAGCTTCAGAAAGACCTCGGCGAGCGAGCTGTCCGGCGCGGTCGATGTGGTAGGTGCTATCTTCGAGGTTGTCGGGGGCAGCGGCTTTGGCGGCCTCTAGCTGCAGCGAAACGCCGGTGAAGGCTTGGGCGAGGGTGTCGTGGATTTCGCGGGCGAGGCGGTTGCGCTCGCTGGTCAGGGCGCTGCTGAGGGCATTAGTTTGAGCTGCTTCGGCAAGGCGAGTAAGGTGGAGAGAGAGCGTGGCTTGGTTGGTAAGAGCTTGGATGAATTGAAGCTGTTCTTCGGTGAGAAGGGTTCTGTCGGTAAAGGCAAAGCCGATAAAGCCGAGAGGTTGGTCGCCGACTTTCATACAGGCGCAGACAGCAGAGGTATGGCCTTGGGCTTGGTGCCAGAGAATAGACTCAGGCCAAAAGAATTCAATGGCGTCAGGATGATTTTCGTCTAGGGTGAAAGGCTTGGATGAGTTAACAACAATTTCCCAAGCACGGGTGAGATTGGCAGGGATAGGATGGCGAAAAATATCTGGGTCGGTAGGCGCGTTGCCCTGGTAGACTTTACCGTCTTGGACAGTGATATGTTGGCGCAGGGTATGCGCAGCTGCGTCGTAGAGAAAGAGATGAGCGGCGTTAGCACCGACTTGTTCGGCCATTTTGCTAAGGTTTTGGCCGAGGAAGTCGTTGAGTTCGGGGGTGGCAGTCAGGGCAGTCAGAGTCTCGCTGAGCGCGTCGTTGGTTTTGGCGAGTTCGGTGACGTGTTGACGAGCAGCTCTTTCTTGCTCTTGCAAGATGGCAGTTTGCTTTGCTTCTTCGGCAAGGCGAGTGAGCTGGATAGCAAGGGTGGCTTGGTTGGCAAGGGCTTGGGCAAGTTCTATGTCGTCTTGGGTGATATGAGTTGCGCCAACGAAGGGGAGTCCCAGAAAGCCCAGAACGCGATCGCCCAGAACTAGCGGTACGCAGATAATGCTAGTGTGATTGCGCTGCAAGTGCCAAGCGATAGAAGGCTCCCAGATGTGTGGCCCAGGTCTTAGAGTCTCTCTTAGATTTTCAATAACGATTGGTTGCTTCTGCAAGATCTTCGCCGAAAACTCAGGGGCAGCGTCTAATGGAAGTGGCCGCTGCCACAGCTCCATATCAGCCACACTTCGCCAGTCGCCGCCATTGTCGGTAGAAACTTGCAAAAACCAACAGTTCGCCTTTTCGTCAACGAGAAAAAGATGTCCGCTTTTGGCCCCAGTTTGCGCAGCCGCTTCATCTACCACGCGCTGAAGGAAGGCTTCTAGTTCGGGCTGCTGGGCGAGAGAATCGAGGCTGCGCTTGAGAGCTTGGTTGGAGCGAGTAAGCTGTGCGGCTCGCTTCTTTGCAGCTTTCTCCCGCTCTTGCAAGATAGCGGCTTGCTTGGCTTCTTCGCTTAAGCGGGTGAGCTGAATAGCGACGATGGCTTGATTTGCAAGAGCTTGCATGAATTCGAGCTGCTCGTCGCTAAGGAAGGTGCGATCATAAAAGGCATAGCCAATAAAACCGATGGGCACATCGCCTGCTCTCAGAGGAATGCAGGTAATTGCTTTATGACCCTGCGCTTGGTGCCATGCGACAGTTTCGGGCCACCAAATTTCTTCGTCAATTGGCTGGGTCTCGTCGTAGGTGAGTGGTTTATCGCCATTGATGATGCGCTCCCATGCGGGCGTGATGTCAGCTGGGATAGGACGGCGGAACATCTCTGGATCGTCCGGCCCAACGCCAAGATACATTTCTCCTGCTTGAACTACGACACGCTGAGTCAGCGTATGTGTTGGCTGATCGTAAAGGAAGAGATGGACTTTGGCCGCGTTGAGCTGACGAGACATTTCGGCCAGGATGGTGCCCAAAAACTGATCGAGTTCTGGGCTGGCGGCGAGAGTGGTGAGGGTTTGGGCGATCGCCTCGTTAGTCTTTGCTAGCTGTGCAGCTCTCTTTTTGGCGGCTTTTTCTCGCTCTGCTAAGACTGCTTTCTCCGACTCGCGTAGTGCTTCATCCTGTGCTTGACGAGCCACAGCAGCCGCGATGCTTTCGGCAGCGACTTTGAGAATGGCGATTTCGGCTTCATCATATAGGCGCGGTTCGCCGCAGTTATCGAAGCCAATGCTTCCCCAAATTTTGTCTTGTACCATGATTGGCACGATCAACATTGAGGTATTGCCTTGAGCTTCCAAAAATGCTTTTTCATCATCTGAGAGATCGTTAACATGAAAGTTGACTATTTCCCCTCGCCTCAGCGCCTGATGAAATCTTAGGAAATCACCTTTTATCAAAAAGGTATCTTTTTCTGGGAAAGCATCGGGCGCAACCTTAACTGCGGGGATAACGCCCTCGCGACACCACTCTTCTAACAGTCTTGTTCCTAATTCATCCGAAGATTCTAGGAGAATATCTTGAGTAATGCCACAGCGATCACTTCCTACCGCCTCACCCAACAGCCGCGTCACCTCCGGCAATACCTCTGTAAAGTCCGCGCTACGCAGCAGCAAATTCGCCGCTTCTGCTACGCTGCCTAGTAAGCGCGATCGCTCCTGCGCGGCCTTATCTCGCCGCACCTGTGCCTGATAAATCGCACTGCCCACGCAAGAAGCTGCCGTCTTAAACACCGAAATCTCTGCTGCACTCAGTTGCTTTTCTTCATGGCAGTAGTCCATCGCAACGGTGCCCCAAAGCTGCCCTTCAATAAAGATAGGAACTGCGTAGGTAGAGAGTACGCCCAACGCGACTTGACCACTTCGAGCAGGTTCGGACAGCTCAGAGACGCTACTGCCAACCCACTCACCCTTCAATAATTGCTCAAACCAATCTTCAAAACCTTCAGCAGAGATTGTACTTAGATTGAGATCTTTAATTTGCGGTCTGATGCCTACTGCGTCCCACTCGTAAATGCCCTGCAATGCGCCAAGCGGATGTTCGTTGGGGTCGGGGATGTAGCGTAGTACGGAAAGGCGATCGCACTCTAAATTTTCTCCGATCGTTTGCAACGCGGCCTGCACGCTAGCCTCAATATCGCTGCTAGAAAGCAGTTCGTTGGCAGCGGCAGCAGTGGTTTCTAACCAGCGATCACGCGTTGTTAGCACCGCATTAGCAGCCTCTAGCTCTGCCGCCCGCGCCGCCCGCTCTCGCTCAATCAGCGCCATGCGTTCGGCTGCTTCCCGCGCCTTTCTATTGATATCTTGTTCTATTGCGCTGCCAATGCAGTTTGCCAGCGTCATCAGCGCTCCTAGCTCTGCCTCACTCCGGTGCGTCTCTTTGTGGCAATCATCTAAGGCCAAAGAGCCCCAATAGCAGCCCTTTATCATGACGGGAATACAATAGGTAGACTGTACGTGTAACTCCTTCTGACCGCTACGGAAGGGTTCTGCTAATTCATCAACAATGCCGCCAAAAATCTCTCCCTTCTTTAGATTTTCAACAACAAACTCTATCCCCTTATCGCTAATTTTTTCTAATTCAGGGTGTTTTATCTGCGCAGGTAAACCAAGCGTAACCTGCTCATACATTTCATGATGATAGCCATATGTTTGTTCTTCCGTTGGCCAAAAGTACTTCATTAAGCCAACTCGATCAACGTCTAGCCCTTCCCCTACAATCTTCAGCGCTCGGTTCACCGCCAGGTCGAAATCGCTCTCCGTGAGCATCACATTCGCCGCCGCTGCTGTTGCTTCTAGAATGCGATCTCTTTCTGCAAGCGCTTTGTTATGCGCTTCTACCACCGCTGCCCGATCTTGCCGCAGCCGGTCTTGAGCGATCGCACTCCCCACACAGTTGGCAGCCGTTTTGAGCGCATCGAGGGCATTCTGACTAAGCAGCTTCTTCTTACGGCAATGATCAATGCCAAAAACACCCCAGAACTGACCTTCGACAAAAATAGGAATGTTGTGGGTAGATTTGACATCTACTGGTGCCATCAGACTTCGAAAAGGTTCTGGTAGGTTGTCGATTAGCTCTCCAAAAGCTTCTCCTCTTAAGTTTGCTTCATACCAATGGTGTATGCCTATTTCATCCCACCAAAAGTCAGTCATATCTTCATGGTCACTGAGCTGAGCGCTAATGCCCTGCCTATTCCACTCATATAGAAAGCGTACAAATCCTGAAGTCTTCCCAGTTGGGTCATCGATCTGCTGGCCAACGGCAATGCGATCAAATCCTATGCTTTCCCCTAAAATTTGGAACGCGGCTATGACTGCAGTGTTGAAATCTTCTCCATTAAGCAAAACTGCAGAGGCTGCTGCCGTTGCCTCTAGGATGTGATCGCGTTCCGCCAGTGCGCGCTCATTCTCTTGCCGCTGCAAAGCTCCCGCAAAGCTCGCTGCCGCTGTCTCTAGCACCGCAATCTCTGTCTCGCCCCACACCCGCTCCGTGGTGCAATCGTCAAAGCCAATTACGCCCCAGAGTTGATTCTCTACTTCGATAGGGACGGTCAGTAGCGATAAGGCCTCATCTTTTTCCTGTAATGCCTGCGCGATGTTGGATAGTTCGCGAGCCAATGCCTGTATAGATTCTCCTTGCTGCCAGCGATCTAGCCAATCGCCAAAGACAGTGTAGGTCATTGGAAATCGTCCTGGACTATCGCTGCCTCTGACAACCCCCTCAGCCGTCCACTCATAAGGACACTCTGCAACGACCTCTTGACTTGCACTATCGACTTTGTTTTCGAGGATGTATATGCGATCTATATTTGCTGAAGTCGCGATCGCCTCTAAGGCCCCATTCACCGCCGCATCAAAATCCGCTACAGCCAGCAACTTGCGTGTTGCTTCCGCTACCCCGCTTAGTAGCTGACGTTGCCGCGATGCAAAAGTCTGTCTTGTTCCCTGGTGCGAGTTATGCTGCTGGTTCTGCTGAACTGTCGAAACCATAGGGAATTAGACCATCATCTCAATCGCATACCAAAATGCTAACGCAAAGCATAACAGCGCAGACCTGGCTATTTGGTAAGGATAGCTACTCGTCGCAAGTAGAAGGTTTCCAAACCTGGAAACAAAGCTGCCGATATTAGAGGGTTCAAAAAGCGTGATCAGATGAACCTCTCAACCGTTTGACTGCTGACGCAAGCGTTTCTTACTTTCGACGCTATTCGTGCCTAGCTGATTGTTGGGGTTTATCGTCCCGCTTAGGTAGTGAATAGCTGGATAGTGAGCAATCAGAACCGTGCGAGTGCCTTGCTCTAGCGGGTCAACTACCTGAGCTGGTTCCACGCTATGAAATACCTTATTGTCATGCCACAG
This sequence comes from Synechococcus sp. PCC 7335, assembly GCF_000155595.1. NCBI lineage: Bacteria > Bacillati > Cyanobacteriota > Cyanophyceae > Synechococcales > Synechococcaceae > Synechococcus > Synechococcus sp. PCC 7335. The sequence goes on from NZ_DS989904.1 coordinate 3,809,374, forward strand.
CATTGCCTGCCCCGCCTCTAAGACAAACGGATCGATCAGCGATCGCGCTCCGTCCAAATCCGCATAGATCGCGCTCTTTGCCCCTGCAATATTGTGGCGATCCAAGCACACCAACATCGCCCGGTCCGCCCCATCCGAGTGAATACCCTGCCCGGTCAAACACTGGCCTTCATTCTCAGCCGTGATATGACTTTTCTGCACCTGAACTAGCACCGGCTCATTATCTGGAATATCGTAGGCCAGCTTAAACGCGTTCAGTACCTTTTTTGTCGCTGGCGACTCTATAAACTGTTTCGGCATTTCCCGATAGCAGCGCTTATAGCCACCCGAAAAATCATTGTATTGACTAGCTTGTAAAAAGCAGTGCGCCCGAATCTGAAACCAGTCTCCATTTAGGCACAAAACGTAAGCCACATTTTTGGTGCGAGTCGTAAAATAGTCTGAGCTTGGATCTTGCCCAAGTTCGCCGCTCGATGCGATTAGCTCTGATGTCTCAGCATCGCTCAAAAGAGGCATCAGAGTCGCAACTTCCTCTAAAGTAGATGTTTGTTCTTGCGTCTTCATGGAAAATCTCTTACTAAATTTGATCGGGTATGCACACATCGCGTCTTAACTGTTGTCCCTTAGCCGTTGTATCTGTTATTTCTTAGCTCTTATCTCTTTGATCGCGGTTATACAGCACAACCTCATGCAGGGTAACGTTGCCATCTCCGTTGAGATCTGCAACCGGATTGCCCAGAGACACCTGAGCAGCGCTAGCCGCTGTAGTCAACACACCGACGGAAGCCAATACCGTTAAAGCAGATATCACAAACCGTTTCATCATCAATAACCTCAAAGTCCAAAAGTTCAATTAGGGCGTAAACCCAACCGGCTTGATTGGTTCGCTGCCCTCTATAGTTCTTATAGTGAGCGAAGTCCCTGAACCTCGGCACATAGCGGCCTAAGCTAGCGCTGAGACTTTTCTGTGAAAATACTTATCTGGGCTACCAGCCAAAAAAAGCGCCCCTCAGCTTGGATATCTAAGGCACACTTTTGTTTTCGCAGCTTGTTTTCGCCAGATTGTTCTTGGCAGCTTGTTTTCGCCAGATTGTTCTTTACGGATTAATTACAGCCGCCTACATACATTGAGGCAGCTTCTTCCTCGTCTATAGATGAATATCGAGTTTGTTTGCTTTTTTGTACAAACGACTCGTACAGGTCTACTAGCTCAAGGCTACCGATGACCAAAGGCGATCGCTGGTGAATAGACTCTATAGGTAAATCAAGAATGCGATCGCATCCAGTACTGGCCTTGCCACCCGCTTGCTCTACGACAAAAGCTAAGGGCGCATTCTCGTAGAGCAGCCGTAGCTTGCCATCTTGTTGATCTTGCGTACCGGGATAGAAGTATACTCCGCCTTCTAGCAAACAGCGATGCACATCTGCGACCAATGCACCGCTATAGCGCAAAGAGTAGGAAGAGTCGGTAGTGCGATCGCCCAAATAATCAACAAACGATTGGACTCGGGTGCCCCAATCTTGGTAGTAGCTGAGGTTAGCGCTGTAAAGCTTACCGTCTTCTGGGCAGCGAATATTTTCGTGAGAAAGAATAAATTCGCCTAGCGTCGGATCAAGCGTAAAGCCATCAACGCGATCGCCCGTGCTATAGACCAGCACCGTACTGGTGCCATACAAAACATAGCCAGCAGCTACCAGCTTGTTCCCCGGCTGAAGCGCATCTGCTTCACTGCCACACCTACCCCCAGTCGTTCGACGATAAATGCCAAAAATAGTGCCGACAGCAGCGCTGCTCTCTGTGTTAGACGATCCATCTAGCGGATCAGTACACAAGATATATTGAGCTTCGCTACCGCACTCTACAAGCTGCACCTGGTCAAGTTCTTCAGAGGCGATCGCCGCGACCAGTCCAGTCTCAGAAAAAGCTGACACCACGACTTCGTTGCTAAAGACATCTAGTTTCTTTTGCGCGTCGCCGGTCGCGTTTTTTTCGCCGACTAGACCTAGCTTTCCGACCAGAGCTGCCCGAGAAATCTCCCGGGTGAGTACCTTGGCGACAAACCCCATCCGAGTCAATAGAATAGATAGCTCAATCGGATGCTTAGACTCGCGCTGTTGTTGCCATAGGTGATGATTGAGAGTTGTTGCTGTTGCAATCATGATATGTTCACTGGGTGAAAGTATTCTCGGATTCTTTTGTTCTTGGATTCGGTAATTCTAAAATTCTGAAATTCTCAAACGCTACGGTTCTCGGGCTGCATGATTCCTTACCCCTATGCCAGCTCTCTATGCCAGCTCTCTATGTCAGCTTAATGACCAGCTCAATGAATCTGCCAGCTAGAACTCAGCTAGATTCGCCAGGATCGGCCATCTTGAGCGAGTAAATCATCAGCCGCTTTTGGTCCCCAGCTCCCCGCTGGATAATTAGGGAAGTCTCTAGCGGGCACCGCCTGCCACACGTCTAAGATCGGCGTCACTACCTGCCACCCTAGCTCTACATTGTCCGAACGCTGAAAGAGCGTCGCATCACCGGTCATGCAATCATAAAGTAGCGTTTCGTAGCCGGTTGTTGGCGATGCATTAAAGTAATCGGCATAGCAAAAGCTCATCTTCACGCTGCCCATCTGTACCTTTGGCCCCGGCACTTTTGCACCAAACTGCAGACTAATTCCTTCATTTGGCTGAATGCGAATCACCAAGAAATTAGGCACCAGTTCGTCCATAGACGTCTCCCGGAACAGCAGCGACGGCACCTGTTTGAACTGAATGGCTACCTCACTGACGCGCTCTGGCAGATGTTTGCCTGTGCGCAGATAAAACGGCACGCTCGCCCAGCGCCAGTTATCGATACTTAGCTTCATCGCCACGAAGGTCTCTGTCTGAGAATCAGCCGCAACTTTAGGCTCCGAGCGATAGGCTACTTGCTGTTCGCGCTGATCAGCGTCTACCTTTCCCTGGCCTGCACCATACTGACCTCTCACCACGTTGCGTAAGACATCTTCTGCGCTTAACGGCTCAATCGCCCGAAGCACCTTAGACTTTTCATCGCGTACCGCGTCCGCCGCGAAAGACACCGGCGGTTCCATTGCTACCATCGCCAGTAGCTGAAATAAATGATTTTGAATCATGTCTCTAAGCGCGCCAGACTCATCATAGTAGCCGCCTCGCGCTTCTACACCCACCTGTTCGGCCACCGTAATTTGAACGTGGTCTATATAGCGATGGTTCCAAACCGGCTCGAATAGACCATTGCCAAACCGAAATATCAGAATATTTTGGACTGTCTCTTTGCCTAGATAATGGTCAATCCGATAGATTTGTTTCTCTTTGAGCACTAGGCCAATATCTCGATTGAGCTTTTGAGCAGAAGCCAAATCGCGGCCAAACGGCTTCTCAAAGATCACCCTACGCCACTGTTCTTTTGCTTTGGGTTCGCTGTTTTTACCCTCTTTTGAGTCGCTGCTATCTAGCTCAGTCTCCTGCGCCAGGTTTGCCTCACCTAGCCGTCTAGTAATCTCTTCAAAGAAGCTAGGCGCAGTTGCTAGATAGTGAAGATAGTTACCCGAAGTCCCCTGAGTTTGATCGATATGCGCTAATAGCTCGCCCAACTCCTGATAGGTCTCGGGCGATTTAAAGTTTCCAGCTAGATAATGTAGGCGATCGCCTAGCCAGTCTAGTAGCGTCTCATCTATATCCCTTGTTGCAAATTCTCTGAGCGCATCTAAAATCTTGCCTTTAAACGTTTCGAGCGGTGCCTCGGTTCGGCCAATTCCGACAATTGCAAATTGTGCTGGTAGTAGGTTCTGCTCGACTAGGTTGTAGAGTGCTGGAATCAGCTTACGCTTAGTCAGATCGCCCGTAGCCCCGAAGATAACAATAATACAAGGGCCAACTGCTCGAATATGACCCTGTAACTCGCGATTCGAGTCAGCAGCAGATGTCACAGACCCGTTGGCAGGAGTATCCAAACTTGGATCTGAAGCAATATTTGAAGCAGGATCCGCAGAAATAACAGAAGCCATACCCTATCTCGCGCCCCCGATGTGTCCATCTTGTACCAAGTAGCCGCTGACATTAGCCCCCACCTGACCTAAGCTAGCCCGTTCAAATTGCATGGGAAAAACTCCTTGCTGCTATCACAGCGAGAAAAATCTTGAGGTTGAAGCGTATTGATCTCGATCTAGTCAGTTGATCTAGTAAGACTTATAGCAACCATGCTGGGGGGTATCGATTAGGCAATGGTGAGAACACTATGAACAAGCTGTTAGTTGATTACATTGCAAATGAATCGTTCATTACGCCATGCCGATGCAAACTGTAGGTGGATAATCCAAAGGAGAATAACTAAAAAGTTCTTTCTTCGTAAGCTATCTTCTAAAAATTTTTCTACTTTTTACAATACAGTCATCAGAAGTGTTTAGATAGGCTCTCTCAAGATATAGCCGACGCTGCGAATTGTGTGAATAACCCTATCTTCAGGAGACGTCTCTAGCTTGTTGCGCAAATAACGAATATAAACCTCAATGATGTTGGAGCTGCCTGTATATTCGTAGCCCCAGACGCTCTCTAGAATCTGGCTGCGGGTGAGTACTTGAAAGTAGTGTTCCATCAGGTACTCTAGCAAATTAAATTCTGTTGCAGTCAGCCGAATCAAGCGACCGTATCGAAACACCTCGCGGGTGTCGCGATTGAGCACAATATCGCAGCAGCGTAAAACTGAGACTCTAGATTGGTCGCGATCGCGATAGCTTGAGTTAGCTTTTACCCTAGCGATGAATTCTTCTTTGACAATTGGCATAGAGAGACAATCATCAGCACCCGCTTTTAGGGCTGCAATTCGATCTTGCGGGTTATCTTCTTCAGTAAGTAAGATAATGGCGCCTTCACAGCGGTTGGTACGCAGGCGATCGCATATCTCAAGGGCCGACAGCCGAGGGGGGGACCAGCTCATCACGACCAGATCAGGCTTCATTCGATTCACCGCTAGCAGACCGCGTATCCCGTCGTGAATGACACTGACCTGATAGCCTTCGCTAGCTAGCTCTATCTGTAGCGTTTCGGCCAGCTCTACATCATCGGAGATCAGCATAATGTATTTTCGCCTACCCGTTTGAGAGGACGGTTGAATGTTGTCTTTTAGTCTGTGCGGCGAATCATAAACCATAGCTTTTTCTTTCTTTGCAGGAAATTTTCAAAGAGAGTTAGAGTAGATTGATTGAACTAAAGGTGTGTAATGGTCTTAGTTGAATGGTGTTGAATGGTAAGTAGTGTTTAGATTTCACCACTACCAAGCGCTACAAACACCAGTTTGATAAAGCAGTACTTCGCAGTCTGCTGTGAGCGCGACTGTCTCCTCAAGTATGTACTTGACAGATTGCTATATAAACAATTCCGCTGCTGTAGCTTTAACTTCAGTAGCAACACGGTTGAGTTAATATAGCTATCCTAAGGAAGTAATCGTCGCTAGGCGCCTAGTAGCAAGGCTAAATTATGCTCAGACGCTTAGCAGGGAACTAGATAAGCAAAAGGATATAAGCGCTACCCCTAGCAGTAGTAGGCAGACAACCTATCCAATGAGTCGGGTACAGTAAGTCGGGAACTCTATCAATGACTATTTGCTTAGCCGGTGTAGGATTAGTCAAGGGAAAATCATGCTTGCCTCACATGTTCGCGTGATAGATAGCGCTGCCTAGGCAAGTCGCTGCCGTCTTGAATACGGACAGCTCAGCTAAGCTTAGCTGCTTAGTTTTATGACAGTAATCAATAGCAACAATTCCCCAAAGTGCACCCTCTACAAAAACAGGCACCGAATAGGTAGATTTTATCTCTAGCTGCTTTTGAGCCGGCCACATGGGTTCAGAAAAGTCGGTTGCCCCACTGCTCACCGATTGACCGGCTAAAAATTTTAAAAACCGTTCCTCTAGCCCCTCAGCAGAGATTGTACTAGGCCCAAGCCTGTCGATCTGCGATCGAATGTCTGGAGCGTCCCATTCGTACAGCGATTGCATTGCCCCTAATGGGTGGGAATCATTGGTGGAGAGATAGCGCATTATCAAAAGGCGATCGCACTCTAGATTTTCTCCGATAATTGCTAGGGCTGAGTCAACACTGGTCGCTATATCTGTCACTGAAAGTAGCTCGTTGGCGACGGCTGTAATTTCTAGCCAGCGATCACAGGCGCTTAAGCTTGCATTAGCAGCTTCTAGCTCAGCGGTTCTAGCGACCCGCTCACGCACAATGAGCATTTCTCGTTCGACCGCTTCGCGGGCTCTTCGAGTGCGATCACGCTCAATAGAATTTCCTATCGCCGTCGCAGCCGTCTCAAGAATAGCAACTTCGGCATCGGCCCACACCCGCTCTTCATTGCAGTCATCAAAGCCAAGCAGGCCCCACCATACGCCAGCAACGTTGATGGGGATACCCAGAAGCGATTTGGCCTGCCCTACAGGGCGATCTTCAGAGGCGATACCGTCTAGCTCGCGAGCAAAGAACTGAATAGCCTGTCCTGCTTTTAGAGAGGCTGATAGGCGATCAGGAAAAGCGCTTACAGAGACAGGGAACTTAGCCCCAGAGGTTATCTTTCTAGGAACAGAGGGCAATTTCCATTCAGCGTGGAGGTTAAAGAGGAGTTCGCCGGTATCGCTGTGATGAGAGTTGCGAAGGATGTAGACGCGGCACTGATGAATACTTTCACCGATGATTTGCAAAGTTGCAGGAAAGGCAAGCGCAAGATCGTCATTGGCAATCAGGCACTGGGTAACGGTATTGACGCATCGAAGTAGGCGATCATGAGCGTGCAGCTCTTGGTTGTAGGTCGCTAATGTGGTAGTACGGCCTGTAGCTACGGCTTCGCGAGCGCTATGTGCCCTCTCTCTGACAATCGCACTGCCGATAAAGGCTACCGCAATCTGTAGCATTGCGATTTCGGCTTCATCCCATATTTTCTCGCTCATACAGTTATCAAATTCAAAGCTGCCCCAATATGTCTCGCCGACGAAGATTGGGATTCTAAGCACCAAAAGGGTATTCTCTCCTTCCTGGTTGGATTGCTCTGACTTTGACTTTCTCCTGATTAACTTTTGCACAGAACAACCAGCCTGTAGTTCAGCAAGCCATTCCTTAGATCCTGCTATATCATCGTAGAACTCACAAAATTGAGCAGATGTCTCTTGGATTTCTTTCAGTTTTACAACTGGCCACTCATAAGGACAAGTCGAAGATTCGTTCTGGCTTTGGCTCCTAGATCTAGCATGATGCTCGTAGACAGCTATGTGATCGATATTCGCAGCGTGGGCGATCGCCCCTAGCGCACCGTCAACAGCCTGATCAAAGTTTTCTACTGCCAGCAGCCTTCGCGCCGCCTCAGCAACACCATTCAGCAGCTTGTTCTGAAAAGAAAGAGCCTGCTGTTCAGTAGGTTGTTGGTTGTGCTGGATCTTTGTAACCATAAGAAAATAACTTTTTATACTGCGGACTACTAAGATGCTGAGCTGAGTATAAGTTCTAAAAGTATACGAAACGACTAAGAACAAATTATGAGAGCTTGAATAGAAAAGACTGAAATATCTATTCTTGGGGGTACCATGCATCTGAACTATTGCCATAGCGAGCAGCCGAGGCAGCAGTGGCATTCCGCCTGCTATACAACCCCGCTATACAACTAGGTAGCGTGAACTCCCGAGACGTTGCTGATAGCTTTATAATCAGCTATATTTAGACACTCAGACAAAAGGGACAAAAGCTTTCTACCTTCGCAGAATCATAAGCTAAAACTTTTTCTGTAACCAGTAGCAAATAGTCTACTAAATAGTCGTATTTTGAGGCTTATCTATGAAGGCTCTCTTGAAAGAACTCTTTACAAGGTCTAAACCTAGATGGCCTAAGCCACGATACGACGAGACAATACAACCGCATTTCCTATTCATCATTACTCCACCAAATTCTGGTTCAACAACGATAGCGAAGTTATTGAACTCGAGTCCTAGAACGATGATTCTGAAAGAGAATGGAGAAGGGCAATGGCTAGTGCCTGGGTTGTGCGAGCAAGATCGCTGGAATCCAGATAAAGCAGTGAATTATGAATCCGTAAAAGCAGTGTGGCTCAGCACATTTCAACAGAAAAAGAGAATAGAACCGTATATTGACGTTGTTATAGAGAAAAGTCCTCCCAATCTAATTAGGCTTAAGGAGCTGTCTTCACAGTTTGTTGATTGTTCCTTTGTAGCTAACAATAGAAATCCGTATGCAAACTGCGCGAGCATCCTATATCGCCGTCATGATCCTGAAAATATTAGCTCAACACAACGCAAGTTAGTGCTTGAACAATTAGCACAAGATTGGTTGACAAGAAGTTACAAACTAAGAGAGCTAATCATAGAAAACAATATTCCGCTGTTGACCTATGAGAATTTTTGCCACAATCCTTCTTCAATGTTAGAAGTACTGAAACTTCCTGATGGTATAGCTGACACGATCAACTTCAAAGCAAACATAAAGGTAAAGGACTATGAAGACCAACCTATCTCTAATCAAAACGAACGGCAGATATCAAAACTAACGGACGAGGATTTAGCGTGTGTTAGTCACAAATTAAAGTCTGACACTGAGCTGATAGGTTTCTTTGGCTATGAAGTGATGAATTAGCATACAACAAAGTGTCATAAAAGTGTCATATTAGCGCCATTTCAGCTACGTTTGACTGCTGCTATCAAGCTATGTTTCTGATAGAGATAAGTTAGTGAGACTATGGAACCGAAGGCTGGGCGATAAACCAATCAATCAGCTTTCTTGCGATGCTTAGCTTGCCAGGAACAGGTGGCAGATCCTCTTTTGAAAACCATGCGGCTGATTCGATCTCTGTCGGTTCGAGCATGAGCTTTCCGCTTGCATATTCTGCAACAAAGCCTATCATCAGTGAATTAGGAAAAGGCCAGGGTTGAGAGCCAAAATAGCGAATGTTTTTGATCTCTATGCCCACTTCTTCTCTGACCTCACGCGCCACCGTTTCTTCTAAAGATTCACCAGGTTCTACAAAGCCAGCGAGCACACTATACATGCCGGCTCGAAAACGTGGCGCTCTAGCTAGCAGCACTTCTTCGCCTTTATAGATCAGCATGATCACTGCCGGAGAAAGTCTTGGATATTGTCTCAAGCCACAGCTAGGACAGCGCTTTGCTCTCTCTGTTGGTAGCTGTGTCATCCGCGTTGCACAGTGACCACAGTATTGGTGAGTACGATCCCAATCAACAATCTGAACGGCAAGGGCCGCGATCGCAAACCCGACTTCATCCATCTTTTGATAGAGCGATCGCAAATGATACCAGTCTAATCCCTCTGGCACAGCCGCTTCTCTACTCACCTCAGCGGCTACACACGGCACTCTATCTAGGTATCCCAGAAATTGAGTTCGCAACGGCACTATTCCAATGGCTTGTCCAATTACTTCGGCATCAGCCAACAAAGGGAGGGTGAAATCCGCGTTATTAATCAATAAGTGTGAGCCACTGCAGAGAAACCACCAGCTAAGTGTGGGCTGAGTAGTAAGTTTCTGATTGTCTCCTGGAGCATCGCCTTGAGGACTTGTCGCTAACCAGAAGTGATTGGGAATAGCGAATGGATTAGGAGGATACAAAAGATTGCCTGAATGATAGACCGAGTAGCAACACTCAAAATTAGATCGGTAGTCGAAAACAATACCTAAAACAAAACCTACGGAACAACACCCACGGGATGACTTGCTAATGTCACTACCTATGACTACTACAGAAGTCACCCTGACGGGTACCACCCTTTACAAGTGAAATTGCTTAGATTGAACCCATTACAAAACCAGCTAGCTGTACCAATCGTAAACGTAAAGGATACAACCTTATGAAATCTCGTAAGCAGCAAGCTTTAGATGTCCGTGTTGCCGCTGCTAAGCTAGCCTATGATCGGCCTCACCCTCCACAACAGCCCAACGGCGAAGAGTCCAGCTACCTTTTCGATGGCACCGACCCCGCGCGAGGTAGTCAGCCGTCTTACTTAGCGAACTACACAAAGGGACTGCCGCACAGTGAGGTAGATGGCTTAATTTGTGATCCAGACGACTACCAGCTTTTTGTTAAGGGCATTAATTCAGGTGATCCAAACGACTTTATAGCAACGCCGCTAGGTCCAAAGAGAGCGACACCAGACACCCCTATTCAATGGAAATCTAGCTATACGCAGCGTCATGGCGTTGAAGTCAGAGCGTGGGAAAGTGCAGGCGCAGGACTCACTTTCGATTTAGAAGGCCCAGATGCTCAAGCTGTGGCAATGCCACCAGCACCGATAATTGGTAGCGACGAGTTAGCTGCCGAAGTCGCTGAAGTTTATGAGATGGCGCTGCTGCGAGATATTCCGTTCAGCGAATTTGATTCTAATCTAGAAGTAGCCGCGTCTATCAGAAGGCTAAACAAACTTGAGTGGTTCAAGGGTGCAAACCTACCAGGTCTTAGCACGGCAGCAGCTAAGCGGCGGCGAAGCAAGATCAATTCTCAAAACGCCTTTCGAGGAACGACCTTTGGAGATACCACGGGGCCCTACCTTTCACAGTTTCTCACTCGCGGCACCCCAGAAATAGGGTTTAGATACGACAATGTTCTAGATGGCCGAGTTGCCTACGGTGCGATCGCCTTTAGAAACAGAGTTCGTTTTGCCACCCCCAACCAGGACTATATGACTAGCTGGGAATGGTGGCTCGATGTGCAAAACGGCGCAGACCTACGGGGAACAGAAGCTTACTCTTCAGGCAGTAATCGCGATCGCAATCGCTATCGCTATATCGCGACTCCTCGAGACTTAGCAACTTATGTTCACTACGATGCCCTCTATCAGGCTTATCTTAATGCCTGCTTAGCGATGCTCGCTTGGGGTATTCCTTTCGATCCAGGTATTCCTTTTCAAGCGCCTGATAGCCTTGATCACCAGCAGGGATTTGCTCAGTTCGGGGGTCCTCACGTGCTCTCTTTAGTGACCGAAGTAGCTACGCGTGCGCTCAAAGCCGTTCGCTATCAGAAGTTTAATATCCACCGTCGATTGCGCCCTGAAGCGATCGCCGGACGCATTCATCAGTGGCGCAATACTCAACCTACTAACCTTGCGCCTGTCGCCGAACTGAGCACCCAAATCAATCAAACCTTGCAGGCGGTAAAAGCACATAACAAAGCGCAAAATGACCAGTACAAGTCATCGATAGGCGGCGAAGAATTTGACCGCGACGAGGTTTATCTCTTGCCGATGGCCTTTGCGGAAGGATCGCCCATGCATCCTTCGTACGGTGCAGGTCATGCCGCTGTCGCTGGTGCCTGTGTCACTATCCTCAAAGCCTTCTTCGATCACAGCTACGTGCTGCCAGGGCCCTATGTCACACCGAGTACCAATGGTCAAAAGTTACAAAGGGTTCCTAGCGAGGAACTTAGCCTAACAATAGAAGGCGAACTCAACAAACTAGCTTCTAATATCTCAATTGGCCGTAACTGGGCAGGGGTTCACTACTTCACTGACTACTATGAATCCGTGCGGATGGGTGAGCAGATTGCAATAGGGATATTAGAAGAGCAAAAGCTGACCTATAGAGAGAATTTCAGCATGACAGTTCCTCTATTTGACGGCGGGACTGTACAGATCTAGAGACCCTTTGTAAAGACAAGTTGCTAGGGTGTGATGTTACCCTAGCAACTTCGCGTAAAATATTTTATATATTGGGAATCAAGCGTTACTAGTCACTGCGCAAGATTTTTAGTTTTGCTGTTAGTTTTGCACAGTGACTCCGTAGGGCCAACCCTTGTAAAGGGTACTTTAAATTACTTATTTACCTGTATAGGCTTCTATATATAGGTAAATTGTAATTCTGTAGAGAGTGGGTTCTACAAGTTCTTTCTAGAGGGGATACGTTTCTAGAAAGTTGCTCATCTCTTCACAAGAGTGGGTTTAATCTTGATACCCTTTGTTGCGTTCTAAATTAAGAGGAAAATACAATCGCTAAAAAACCACTCATCAATCAACAGATCCGTTCCGCGCAGGTTCTTCTGATTGACAATGAAGGTACCAATCGCGGCCTGACCGACACACCAGAGGCGCTGGCCTTAGCTAAAGCGGCCAAGCTTGACCTTGTAGTGGTCTCACCTGACCAGGATACGCCAGTTGCCAAGATTCTAGACTATGGCAAGCATCAGTATCAAAGCCGTAAGCGTCAGAAACAAAGCGCTCGTACCTCTGTCAAAGAAGTTAGATTGCGTCCTAATGTTGGCGACTCTGACTATATGGTGCGAATCAATAAAGCGATCGCGTGGTTAGAGCGTGGTGATTCGGTCAAATTTCAGGTTCGTCTTAGAGGGCGCGAACATCAGCACCGTGATCGCGCTACCGATTTGCTCAACCGGGTTATAGAAGATCTATCAAAAGTCAGCAAAGTGCAGACCTTTGATCGGCGATCGCTAATGGTTCAAGTCGTTCCAAATTAGAATAGACCAGCCAACAACCTCACAGTAAAAAGCCTCACAGCAAAAAGACTGGTATCAAAAAGACCAGATAATAAAAAAGACCAGGGCAATCCTTATCGTATGCTCTGGTCTTTTTGTATAGTCCAATTGGAGTCCCGCCTTCTCTTTTATGCCCAAAACCCGCCGCGCTGCGCCGCCGCTCACCTTCATCCCCCCCGTCTATAGTCCATGGATAATGCGGCTGGTTCACTGGGCACTGCCTTTTTTGATGCGCTTTCGTATTCGTCCTTGGTTGCCGGCAGGCATCACTCGAATAGAGGTAAAGAATGTGGAGCGACTGGTTAAGCTCTATGCTGAACTAGAAGCGGGAGAGTCCCGTTTTTTGATGGCGGTGCGACATGTTGAAGTAGACGATCCACTCACAGGTCTCTATCTATGCTCTCGAGCTGTAAAGCGAGCGGCCAAAGCGCAAGGCATTCCACTACAACAGCCCATCCACACACACTTTTTGTATGAGCGGGGAATGACTCTTTGGGCTGGCAAAGGGCTAGGATGGATGCTTTCACGTATCGGCGGCGTGCCCATTCGCCGGGGCAGGCGACCAGACTGGGTAAGTCTAAAAGCTGCTAGAAAGCTAATGATACAAGGGACGATGCCGATGGTGGTCGCACCAGAAGGGGCGACGAATGGTCACAGTGAACGGTTAGGCCCGCTAGAGCCGGGGGTGGCTCAGCTAGGCTTCTGGTGCGCAGAAGATTTGGCCCGAGAGCAGCGACTTGAGCAAGTCTTTATCTTGCCGATAGGGATTCGGTATCGCTACGAGCAAGCCTACTGGCCTCAGCTACAACACCTGTTGAATAGACTGGAAAAAGAAAGCGGTCTATCTAGACAAGAAAACCTTGCACCGAGCGCCGACAAAGACTGCTACTTACGCATTCTTAGACTGGGTATCTATCTGCTGACAACGATGGAATCCTTCTACGATCGGTTCTATCCGCGTACTTTTAAGTCTCAAGCTGAGCCTCAAACTCCTCAAACTATAGATGTCGAGAAGCTCTCTTATCTAGAACTTGCAGACATAGACCCGGCAACTTATTCTGACAGGCTACGCTCCCTACTAGATGGGGCCCTAAAAGTAGCCGAACAGTTCTTTAATCTGTCTAATAAAGGCACTGTTGTCGATCGCTGTCGGCGCATAGAAGAAGCGAGTTGGCAGGTCATCTATCGCGAGGATCTACCAGCGCTCTCTACGCTTTCGCCTTTTGAAAGAGGTCTAGCAGACTGGGCAGCGCAGGAAGCAAGTCTAAGAGAGCTGCACATGCGCGTTGTAGAAAGCTTTGTGGCAGTAGATGGTGAATACTTGAAAGAAAAACCGTCTTTCGAGCGCTGCGCTGAGATGGCGATGCTGATGTTTGATCTAGTCACCAAGATTGGTGATCGTTCACCTGCTGATAGGTCAGGTGCGGGTCGGCCTCGGCTAGGAAAACGCCGGGTGACTATGGTGGTGCAGCCACCTATTTCGGTGAGCGATCGCTTAGCAGACTACCAGCAGAATAGACGGGCGGGACGCGCTGCTGTGGCAAGCCTTACCGAAGAAATTCGTCTGTCGCTAGAAGCCACCATCGAGCAGTCGGACGGTTGAGCGCCCATAGATCCGTATTCTACAGATCCGTATTCTACATGAGCTAGACGACATGGTAGGCTTGCCTACAGCCAAAAACTTAGGGGCACGTAGGCATGGCATTGAATTTAGGCCTGTTTCTTCTCGTAGTCGCCTTCACTTTTAGCTTAGGCTACCTTATCTTGAGTAGGGTTCTAGGACCGGGCTCGGCCCGCCGTAGCCTAATATATGCCGTGCCCGCTATTTTAATTGGACTGTTGCTGCCGCTGGCACTGGCTTTTGTCGGTCGCTATGGTCTAGTCATTTTATATGGATTGTACGCAGCGGGCGCGTTGCTCTGGATGCTGAGCTGGCCCCTGCGGAAAAAGCAGGCTGGCGATCTATTGCTGCGCATTGGTAGAACGCTACAGAGTAAGGTGCTGCTATGGTTAGGCTTGTTCCAAGTGGGACTGGCGATCGCAATTACGCTTTCACGGCTCGATCAGTTCACAGGTAGTTTAGTTACCACGGGCGGCGTGATTGCTGGCGCTGTCGAACTTGCCTTTTGGTGGAGTCTGGCTCTACTGTTTATCTTGCTAGGCTGCAGCAGACTCGAGATCAGAGAAAATGGCCTCTGCTATCTGTTTGCCTGGCAGCCTTGGGAACGGATTCAAGCCTTTGGTTGGGACGATGATAACCCCAATACGCTTATTCTAAAGGCCTATCCTCGCACCTTCTTATCTCGCCGGTATATGATACTTAGCATTCCAGCCGATCAGCAGCAGCGAGTTGATGGCCTGCTAGAAGACTATTTAATTGAAGCTGACTTGGACGCGGAAATGAATGAAGCAGTGTAGCTTAGGGTAGTCCAAAGCTGGCTACGCGCACCACTAACTCTCCTGTTTGCGGATCGTGATCGAACACGAATCCCCCCTGTTTCTGTTCATTTCCAGATAGAAAGTCAAACTGTTGTTCTCCGCTTTCGTCGCTGCCATCAGGAAGGGTTAGCTCTGCGATCACTTGAACCGTTCTCGCAATTCGGCCCCCTGTATTCTTGAGCGTGAACGGTACGTAGTATTGTTTTTCTATCAGTCTGCTAGTCTCACTCACTTCGACTTGAAAAGCGGGCGGTAGATTTTTGCTGAGCTGCCAGTCATAGAGGACTAGGGCAACAATAATTAACAGTACTAAGGATGAGATAGCTAGGGTCAGCCATTCGGCCAAAGAGCGGGTACCAGGTGTCTCTGCGACTGATCTCTCTGCGGCTGATCTCTCTGCGGCTGAGCCTTTCAATTTAGTGACATCAACGTCGGTCATCTTCATCCACAATCTAGCTGTAGCAACCCAGTCGTAGCAATCTAGCGAACTGAGGCATCAGGCCAAGATACGACCTGCTGCTCCACCAACGGAAGCCGGTAGACCCAGCACAATAACGTCACCAAGCCATTCTTGCCAGGGATCATTTCCAGTAAGCTGCTGGAAGAAGACTAACATAAGCGTCGAAGCAACTAGCACCACAATATAGGCCAATAGCGTTTCAGTAATCGGACTCAGTAGCAGTCCCCTTTGTGTCCGTTCAGTGCGATCAGTAAACCCGGAAGCAAACACAATGATATACGAGATTGCCAAAGAGAAGCTCATCACTAACAGTAGCCACCAAGGCGGCATCCCGGCGGCAATAATTGCAATCTCTTCAGTAGGTGCGATACTAAATGCGATTACGATAGCTCCAATTAAAGTGGCATCGATATCGATCAGCGTATCGCCTAAGGCACTGCCGATTGAGTTTTGCATCGTGCTGCGTATGTTAACCGTCAATGCCGAGTCGATGCTCAGCGTGCGTCGCTGTTTGGTTCGACGTCGCTCTAAAGTAGATCGCGCTAAGGTCACGCCCAAAGAGAACGGAACGCCTTCAAAGATCAGCTTGCCCAGCGCTTCTGAAAGAGGCGTTTCAAGGGTAATTCGACGTAGCAGGAGCAGGGCGATCGCCGCGCAGATGATGCCAATGCCTAGTGCCTCAATAGCTTCTAATACGGTCTCTAGTGGCCTAATTGACAGCGATCGCCGAAAGCCCTCTATCTGAGTTAACAACAGCACTACAACAAATGTCACTGCCTGCACTGCTAACAGCCGCAGGGGATTAGTAGAGGAGCCAATCGACCAAACTTCGACAGTGTAGAGCAGTGGAATACCAAACAAAAAGCTCCCTGCGGCTCCTCGCAAAATCGCTTGCAGCTCAACTACCCACATAGAATTTTGCCGCTCTAATCCAATCATTATGTATTGTACTTTTATAATGGTTTATCAAAACTAGTGGGGAATAGACGAAAGTTAATAGCTAACTGTGATGGAATGGTTTAGCTTGAGGGTAAGTTAGGCTTAAGCGACAAGTTAAATTGATACGATTGACGCTTTATTTCAATACGTTCATTTCGGGGCTTATTTTGCGGCTTACTTCGAGCTGGTGTCGAGTTGTTTCAAGAGCATTTCTTGGGCACAGACCCATCATCAGTGAGTCCTCAGTACCTAAGGCAAATCCCGACTCCATCGGTCAAGCGTTTACTTAGCAGCGCCTACTCAGCGAAGGGCACCCATGATCATCGTACTCCCGCGTAGAGAAGTACATATCTCGCCATCCCGGCTGACAGTCGGTATTTCAGGGGTGATTTGCGGACTATTTTTGGCTAGCTGCACGCCAACTAGTTTAGTTGAGCAGGGTATTGAACGTGAGCTGCCTAAATACGTTGGTCCGGCCGAGCACTACGACGTCGAGATCGCAGGACTCGATGTTAAACGGGCCAGCGCCGATAGTGTTGTTGCTGTGGGAGAAAGAGTTCGGCCAGAAGGCGCACCTGTAATTGATCGGCTCTCTTTGCATCTCTCGGGTGTCGTCTACGACAAACAGACGGAAAGACTCTCTGATGTAGAAAGCGTCAGTCTTACAGCCGTGGTCAAAACGCCAGACTTATCAGATTTTCTGGAGACTTATCGAAACGTTCGAGAAGCCGAAGTGACCCTACAAGCGCCAAATCGAGCGGCGCTTCGTATCCGACCTCAGATCGATCAGTTTGCCTTGCCTAATGGGATTACGGTTGATGTCGGCGGTGAGTTAGTCGGGAAAGATACGCAACTTCGCTTCGAAGTGGATAGCGTTAGCGCTGCGGGTATCGATCTTAGCGCGATCGCCGCTGACCGTCTCTCTGAAGCCATAAATCCGCTCGCTGACCTAAAAGATCTGCCAATAGAAGTAGAGATTGCTTCTGTGGTTGCGGCAGGTGAGAGTATTGGTATGGAAGTTATTGGTGATCCCAATAGCTTTTCTCCTGAGTAGTTTTGCGCTAGCAAGACTTTGGCTATCAGCCTTGTAACGGTTTTAGCCGGTGGGCATGTCTTAAGCGACTCCGCGTAAACAGTAGTCGCTACTCGCACTCTAGTAGCCATCCGCACTCTGTAAAGTGACAGATCTTCTATCTACCTATCGTGTCTAGATATCTGTATCTATGTATAGAAGATAACAATGAAAGAATCTTCTAATCTGGTTAGATTCTGCTAACGCTTTGTCAGAGCTAGCTGGTAGATGCCATCTCTTCATAGAGAAGGTTGCAGGTGCCACTGTGATATCGCACCGCTTCTATAGATGCTAGCGAGCCACTTTGCTCTATTAATCTCGTTGAGACTACCTCACTGAGGCTATCTCCATTGAGGCTTCTTACGGTCTTCTGATACGGTCTTCTGACCCAATGTCTGGATCGTAGAACTCATCGTAGAACTTGTAGAGCAAAACCGTACAGAGCAATCATGTACAGAGTGAGGTGGCCAAAGCTACAGATAGTTTGTTCAATTTGTTGCGGCTGCTATGTTCAAGAACATTTATCTGATTTTTAATCCTGTCTCTGGACAAGGAGATCCTGTTCAGGATCTTGCTACCATTCGTAGCGAGATAGAACCTAGCGCTCCGCTGACAGTTTTAGAAACTACAAAAGAAGACCCTGCCGAAGAGTTAGCTGCGTTGGCTGTCAATAGAGGCGCTGATTGCGTAATCGCTTCGGGGGGAGATGGTACAGTTTCGGCAGTTGCTGGCGCATTGATCAAAGGTAATGCGACGTTAGGTATTGTGCCTAGAGGAACGGCAAATGCGATCGCATCGGCTTTTAGTATCTCGACAGATCTGCTCGAAGCCTGTCGAACAATTCTTACGGGTAACCCTCATAACATCGATGTCGCCATCTGCAACGGCAAACCCTTACTGCTGCTTGCCGGAATCGGACTAGAAGCAGATGTCATCGCTCAAGCTAATCGTCAGCTTAAAAATAAGATTGGTAGCGCTGCCTACATCCTCTCGGCGTTTCGTCAGGTGCAAGAGCTAGAAACGTTCAAAGCAGTGATGGAAACGCCCAATAGAATTATTACCGTCAGAGCCTCTGGAATCACCGTTGCCAATGTTGCACCTGCGACTTCAGTGCTAGCTCAAGGATCCTCTAGCGTGGTGCCATACGATGGGTTGTTAGACGTTACTATCTTTGCACCTGAAGGGACTGGCGGGGCGATCGCAGCATCTTATAATCTCTTTCAAACTGCGCTTAATAAACGCTCGACCAAAAGAGAAGATGTTGGCTACTTCCGCTGTAGCTCAGTCAAGGTGACAACAGACCCTGAGCAAGAAGTAGTTCTAGACGGTGAGATGATTGGACCTACCCCGCTTGATATTCAGTGCATTCCAGACGGATTAATGCTGATGACGCCTTCAAATGGCAACTTCGATCCGTTAGAAAAATTAGAAGATCTCCCGGAGCTAGAGATCAAATACAAACGTCAGCAATGACTGTAGGCTTTGCCTTCTCGCAGAGTATGCACCCGGCCATTGCTATAGTGCATCTAGTGAATATTTCAGTTGAGGTGGAAGACAGGCTGTCAGCAGCACGATAGCTTACTTTGCAGGAATGATTTTTATAGGCCGTTTTTGGATTGAACAGATTGATGTCCTTCTTCGGTTTTTTGATTTGTTTGGGCTTTGGTTCGGCTGCTTAGGAACCACCATAGCTCTATGGCGATCAATCCAAGTCCAGTAGCGGCAACCCCTACTTTCAAAGCGATGGGTTGATCGACCCGCTGAAATTTACTTTGGTCTGTTTCTATAGTATGAGCCATTGCTGTTGGAGAAACGCCTACTAGTCCACCTACCAGTACACTCACTATTGCGCCATGCATAAGAGCGCTTGAAAGTAGATTATCCCTAACCCATCTCCTAAATCGCCACTTTTTATCTGAGTAGATAGTCATAGAAGTTGTTTTCATCATAGTTAAGTCACCTGAATGAACACTTTTTTTCAGTACATCTCTGGTCGAAAGTTTCTGAGTCGAAGGGCGTTAGTGACTACAGAAAATGAGCTAAATGCCATTGCTGCTCCTGCAATCATAGGATTTAATAGCCAACCAAACACAGGATAGAGAATGCCTGCTGCAATTGGGATACCCGCTACGTTGTAGATAAAGGCAAAGAAAAGATTTTGACGGATGGTATTGATAGTGGCTTTGCTAAGTTGGATGGCAGTAACGATGCCTTGTAGGTCGCCAGAAATTAAAGTGATATCACTAGCTGCGATCGCGACATCTGTTCCTGTTCCGATCGCGATGCCAACATCGGCTTGGGCTAGGGCAGGCGCATCATTGATGCCGTCGCCGACCATCGCCACTTGCCTATTTTGTCTACTTTTGTAGGGTGATTTAGACTGCAGCTGCTTGATCCAATCTGCTTTTTGGTCAGGGCGAACTTCTGCGAAGACACGACGAATACCGACTGCTTTAGCGATCGCCTCTGCTGTTTGCTGATTATCTCCAGTTAGCATCACTACTTCCAAGCCCATCTTCTGAAGCGTATGGACCACTCGAGCAGATGTCTCTTTCAAAGCGTCTGAGATACCCATCAGTGCTTCTACCTTGCCATCAAGCGCGATCCAAGCCGTTGTTTTGGCAGCGCTTTCCCATGCCTGTCGTTGAGACTGGAGCACTTGGGTATCAATGCCTAATTCTCGCATCCAGCGATCGGTGCCAATCTGCACTAAACGGCCTTCAACAGTGGCCTGAACGCCTTTGCCAATGACAGCTTCAAAGTCTTGAACGTCATCAAGTGTGCTTTGCTGAATGCCCTGCGCTTTGGCATAGTTGACGACGGCTTCTGCTAAAGGATGCTCAGAATTTTTCTCGACGGCTGCGGCCATTTTTAACAGCCTAATCTCGTTACTATTTGCCGTACCACGAACGGTTAGGTAATCAGTGACGGTAGGTTTTCCCTCCGTCAGGGTTCCAGTCTTATCGACAACAATTGCTCGTAGCTTATGGGCACGTTCTAGGCTCTCGGCGTTCTTGATGAGGATGCCATTTTCTGCACCTTTACCAGTACCCACCATGATTGAGGTTGGTGTTGCCAGGCCCAAAGCGCACGGACAGGCGATGATTAGCACGCCTACCGCTGTCAGCAATGCTAATGTAATGTTCCCCATCAGGGTGAACCAGAGAATGAAAGTGAGCAGCGCGATCGCAATTACTACCGGAACGAACCATCCTGTTACTTGATCGGCTACCCTTTGGATGGGTGCTTTTGATCCTTGAGCTTCTTGAACAAGCTGGACGATCTGCGCCAGCATAGTATCAGAGCCTACCCGCGAAGCCCTAAACCTAAAGCTACCTGTCTTGTTTATTGTCGAACCGATGACTGTTTCGCCCTGCTCTTTCTTGACAGGCATTGGCTCTCCAGTCACCATCGACTCATCTACAGTAGATATACCTGCTATAACTACACCATCTACAGGAATCTTCTCACCAGGACGAACAACAACCACATCACCAACAATCACATCTTCTAGAGGAAGTTCAACTTCTTCGCCCTTCCTAATAATATGAGCTGTGTTTGCCTGTAAATCCATAAGCTGGCGAATGGCATCTGAAGTCTGACTTCTGGCTCTGTTTTCCAGGTAACGTCCTAGCAGCAATAGCGCAATAATCACAACTGCTGCTTCATAATACACATCTGGCGCTAGCCCCTTAGACACCAAGACGGTAGGAAACAGTGTGACAAAAAGAGAATAGATATAGGCAGCTCCAGTTCCTAGTGCCACCAGCGTATTCATATTGGCAGCTCGGCGCAGAAACGTTTTCCAAGCATTTGTATAAAATGACTGACCACACCAAAACAATACAGGTGTTGCTAGTACAAGCTGTAGCCAAGGATTATGTAAAAACATTGGCCAGTTAGGAATGCTAACACCTAACATCATTGGCAACATGCCTATAGTAAGGACTAATCCAACCATACCGCTGACAATTGTTTTGGTTAGTAGTTCTTTCTGATAGGCTTTCCTCTCTTCCTGTGCCTGAATATCTTCTTGTTTTACGCTTAAGTTGACTCTAGCACTCGCTTCGTAACCAGCTTCAGAGATAGCGGCCTGAATCTTTCTTATATTGGTGCTGCTCTCATCATATTCAACGCTGGCTTGCTCAGCTGCGAAATTTACCCGTATGCTGCTGATTCCTGCTACTTGAGCAATTACGGATTCGATATTACTTGCACAAGCGGCACAGCTCATGCCTTTGAGTTTTAAGGTGGCCTCTGTCATTGGTGATTTCTACTATATAGGTCTTTTTGTGTAAGTCTTAATGGATTAGCAAAGGAAAAGATAAAACAATTTACTCTAGTAAGTACGATACTTCTAACCAATCTGTTTTACGAATAGTGAGTAGCATAAACACTCTGCCCAAGTGCATAGTAAAACGGGATGGAATCGAAAAAGTCGAGGATTATCTAGGTATTAGTAACCAACTAACAGCTTGATTTAAAAGTAGTGGTTGCCTTTAAACCAAACGGGAATAATTATGCAAAAGTAGTTAAATGAACTATTGTAGAGATTCCCGCTTAGTGGCTTTCGTTTGACCAGTGAATGCTCGTCGATCACCGCTGATGACTTATCAACTATTGTTCCCATTAGCGACAACTTAGCTCTAATTAGATATCTCCTGGTAGTCAAGATAGTTGAGTTTGTAAATAAGAAACATATTCAAAAGTTTTCTATTAACGTTCAGGACTCCATACTCCCTATACTGTTCAAACTCACAATTTCTTCAACATCTTTCTGTAGAGTAGAAGAGTAATTCAACACCTCTGCGAATAATTAATAAGGAGAGTGATATGAGTATGATGCTTCAAGGCTATGCTTGTACGGAGTGGCAAAGACTCTGGGCACATTTTCATAGATGGTTACCTAATGTGAGTATCCATATATCTGCTCTATACCACAGAGGTAGCGGACGGTTTTAGCAGCGGATGGGTTGAATAGGGTACTTCACGCATTAGCCGTTTGGCCAGGGGCAAACGCTTAGGGCGTTAGCATATCGCGCAAACATAGAACGCTTGATCGTAGAGCAGTGGTATATGTGGTTAGTGAACATTCGTTAAGACTCTCTACGCTCAGGGTTGAGTCGCTGCCAAGATTTTATTTCCTCGCGACGATCACGACCTCATTGTTCTGCACGTCTATCACACAGCCCCTACTTGCTCTTTAGGTTGCGCCAGTCATCGGCTACTTGTCTAGAGAGACAGTTAGTTCGGGCGATCGCAGCAATGGCATAGGATTCTGAGGTAGCGTACTTAGCGTAACTGTCATAGCAAGACTTGAATATAGAAAGCAACAAAGTTGATATCTGCAAGCTTCGGTAGTGAGTAAGGCAGGGGTATGAGACTCCACATACAGACCTCCTCACCGTTCAGACCGTGAACCGGGAATGAATCTACTTGCCCAAGATGAGCGTTTCTAAGGGATGCCTACGGGATTAGAAGAGATTTCATAACCCGTAGCGCGTAGCCAGTTCCCTATTAGTTCCATGCCTGAACGGTAGTGATACGAAAGAGCCTAGACCTGTACGAACTGACTGTTGTTCAAGCTCATAGTGTTTACGCCCTTAACAACGGCGAGGATTTCAGCCGTATCAGTATGTATGATTTGGTTCCCGAAAAAGGAGAGGTCGCCGATGCCCAGTCCACTGGCTAAGCCAATCCGGTCTCGACCACTGAAGTCAACAATAATATCCCTGCCTTCGCCAACTCCCAGGACAAAGATGTCGTCACCTGCACCACCAAAGAGATTGTCATCACCCATACCGCCGATAAGCGTATCTTTACCCACCTCGCCTTTGATAATATCGTTGCCGTTGCCGCCGATAAGCGTATCTTTGCCGTTACCACCGAGTAGGGTATCGTTGCCGTTGCCGCCATAGAGGGTATCGAAGCCTTGCCCGCCGGTAAGCCAGTCGTTGCCATCGCCACCAATCAAGATGTCTGCATCTTTTCCGCCAAAGAGCGTGTCGTCACCTTCATCGCCATCGAGGAAGTCGTTGCCAGCTTTGCCATCGAGCGTGTCCTTACCCGTATCGCCGATGAGTACATCATTACCATCAGTGCCGGTAAGCGTCTCGGACTTAGCGGCGCCAAACACCACATAGTTCTCGCTTCCATAACCACCAATAACGATGTCATCGATGCCATCACCGTTGACGTCGCCCGCACCACTGACCACACGACCTTGATCAAGCACGAAGCCGTTGCTGCCATCTAAGCTAGACAGTTCGACGGTAGCGCTAAAGCCTGCATCGCTACCATACACGACGTAGCTCTCGCCTCCTCCGTTGACAATGATGTCATCGATACCATCGTCGTTAACATCACCTGCACCGCTTACCGAGAAACCAGACAAGTCAGCTGCACTAATACCATTGATAACAAAACCATTGCTGCCGTCCAGGCTAGAAAGGTCAAGAGTAGCACCGAAACCTGTACTGCTGCCGAACACGACGTAGCTCTCACCTGAATCATTGCCATTAGGGTTGGCACTAGGCGCACCAATAATGATGTCATCGATGCCATCGCCGTTGATATCGCCTGCACCGCTTACCGAGCGACCAGAACTGTCGCCTACATCGATACCATTGAGTTTGAAGCCGTTGCTGCCGTCCAAGCTAGAAAACGAAAGAGAAGAGGCAAAGCCGGCAGCGCGGCCAAACACAACGTAACTCTCGCCTGAACTGTTGCCATTAGAGTCGGCACTATACGCACCAATAATGATGTCATCGATACCATCGCCATTGACGTCGCCCGCATTGCTTACCGAGTGGCCCGATCTGTCGTTTTCATCGATGCCATCGAGTTTGAAGCCGTTGCTGCCGTCCAAGCTGACCGATAAGCCGGAAAAGTTGAGGTCAGAACCGAAGCCCACATCGCTGCTGCCAAACACGACGTAGCTCCTGCCTGAATTGTTGCCATTAGGGTTGGCATTAGGCGCACCAATAATGATGTCATCAATACCATCGCCATTGATGTCGCCCGCGCCGCTTACCGAACGTCCAAACCGGTCATAGTTCTCGTAGCCTTCCAGTTTAAAGCCAGTGCTATCATTCAAGCTAGATACCTCTATGGTCGCACCAAAACCTGTATCGCGGCCAAACACCACATAGCTCTCGCCGATATATCCAGAATATCCAGCCTCATACGCACCAATAATGATGTCATCGATACCATCGCCATTGATGTCACCCGCACCGCTTACCGAACTTCCAAAGAAGTCATATGCGTCGACGCCGTTGATGACGAAGCCGTTGCTGCCGTCTAGGCTAGAAAGGTCAAGAGCGGCAAAACCCGTGTTACTGCCAAACACGACGTAGCTTTTGCCTTCCTGCATGGGGTCGGCAGCATCGGCGCCAAGGATAATGTCATCGAAGCCGTCGCCGTTAATATCACCTGCATTGCTCACCCTACGTATGGAGTTAAAACTGGCATCGATGGCATTAATGACGAAGCCGTTGCTACCGTCGAGCGAACTTAAATCAAACTGTGCTGGAAAAGTCATTTTGCTGTCCTTCTATAGAGGCTTCACTGCAACAGCCTGTTTACGTAGGCCATTCGTCGCAGCTACTTTTGAACACCTCTATCTCATCCAATCGATGAGTGAGATCATGACTGAGTTTGTATGACTTATGACTGACTTCTTATACTTGATAAAAGACGATAGAAACAAGCATAGGTAAGAGATCACAGACGGCTAGAAATCTTCCCGAGTTCTTCTCGATTGCTTATTAAGCATCAACTCAGAGAACAACCGTATCGACTTGACACTCTTTTTCCTTTCTCAGCCTTACAAAAGGGGCAGCGTGTAGATCTAAGCTTGAATCACTACAGTCCCCTCACAGCAATATTCCAGCGATACAAGCAGTGGTAAAACAGGCGAGCGTCCCTGCGACCATTGCCCTAATACTAATCTTAGCCAGATCTGATTGCCGTTTAGGAGCAATACCACCAATGCCACCAATCTGAATGCCAATTGAGCCGACGTTCGCAAAGCCACACAGCGCATAGGTAGCAATCACAATCGATCGCTCCGAAATAGCATTCTCTTCTATCAAGGCTTGCAAATCGAGATAGGCAATAAATTCATTGAGAATTGTCTTCTTTCCTAGCAGCGTACCCACCGCGCTACAGTCGGCCCATTGAACACCCATTAGCCAAGCAATCGGCGCTAGCAATACCGCCAAGATAGATTCTAAAGAAAGTTCTGGATAGCCAACTAGTCCACCAAAAAAGCCGATCAAAGCATTCGCAGCCGCCAATATGCCAAGAAAAGCAATGATGATAGCACCGACATTTAGGGCTAAGCGCAGTCCGTCTAAAGTACCGGTGGTCAGTGCATCAATGCCATTGACGCTCGTCTTTTCAACAATCAGTTTGACATTTCCTTTGGTAGGAGAGTCTTCGGTCTCTGGAAACATAATTTTGGAAATGGCCAGCGCTGCTGGAGCCGACATCACTGAGGCCGCGATCAAATGCTCAGCAGGAATACCAAAAGAGACATACGCTGCCAAAACGCCCCCGGCAATCGTAGCAAAGCCGCCAGTCATCACCGCATGCAGCTCAGACATAGTCATGCTAGAAACGTAGGGTTTGATCAGTAGCGGCGCTTCGGTTTGACCCACAAAGATATTGCCAGCGACAGAGAGGGTTTCAGAGCCTGAGGTTTTCATGGTGCGAACCATCAGGCGGGCGATCGCATTCACCACAAACTGCAAAATTCCATAGTGATACAGCATACTGATGAAGGCAGAGAAAAAGACAATCGTCGGCAGCACCTTAAATGCAAAGAAAAAGTCTTCAAAATTTTCACCGAAAACAAAAGAAGCACCTGCGTCTGAGTAGTCTAGAAAAGCGCTAACGATATTTCCCAACCATTGAAAGACGGCTAACCCTACCGCCGTTCTCAAGATAATCAGCGCAAAAAATATCTGGAGCGCAAATCCCCACAGTACCGGTCGCCAGCGTACCGCCTGACGGTTGACAGACACCAAATAAGCAAATCCAACGAATACACCTAGCCCTAATAGTCCAACCAGTCGTTCCATAGGCCCACTCCAAACCAGTAGATATCGCAAATACTACCAGGCATAAGTGTTCCATACTGAAAGCTACGCCACACTAAATTCCATTCCTGAAAGACTATTCGAGGTTCTGATAGTTCTTTCGAGCTTGAAGCCACTTTCTTCAAACAATGTTTGAAACTGCTTTTTCGTACGCCAGCCACCACCTGGCGTAGCAACATTGATTTGTACAGCAAAGATACCTGGCATAATCCCATCGGCTTCTATCTTTGGTTCGTCAATATCTGGAACAAAAGACTGTAGTAGAATTAGCCGGCCATCGGCTGGTAGCGCTACTTTGCAATTAGCCAGAATTTTCTTCGCGTCCACATCACTCCACGCGGAGATAAAGTGTTTCATGACAATGGCATCTGCCCCCTGCGGTATTGACTCAAAGACATTCCCAGTCTTAATTTCAATTACGTCTGGATCGACCCCTCGTTTAGCAATGTAGTCTTTAGCCGTATGGGCAACATCTGGTAAGTCAAAGAGAATACCCTTGCAGCCGTAGCGCTTGACGATACTGGCAATTAGCCCGCCCTGTCCGCCGCCTACATCCATCACACACTTATACTGACCAAAATCATAAGCCTCTAATAGCCCCTCTACCTGAGAGTCTGTTAGAAAGCTCATTGCCTTGATAAAAGTATCCTTGCTCCATTCGTTTTCATAGCAGTAGGGATAGACGCCTTTACCATTAGCAAGTTCAAAGGGAACAACACCTTTCTCTAGCGCCTCAGGCAGAACTTTCCAAGCATCCCACTGTGCAGGTTCGATTAGGTGCATAGCCAGGTGACCAGCAGAAGGCGCTTTGTTCGTCACAAGCAGGCTAGAAGCCTCTGTCGGGGCAAAAATCCTACCCGGCTTTTCTTCGAGAATGTCTACGTGCGCAAGCCCCCTAAGAATGAAATACAGCCTATCGGCGTCAGTGTTCGTTTGCTCAGCTAGCGAGTCTACAGATTGTTCTCCACTATCGTCTAGCAGATCAAAAATGCCTAAGCGAGCAGAAACGTAGAGGCACTGGCTTTTAACAAAGGCGAGCATAAGATCAAAGACTTTCTGCTTGGCTTCGCTGTTGGGATTTTGGATAGTTGTCATTGTTTTTGTAGTGGGGAGTTTAGTCGCCGCCAAGTTCGACAAGTTTGCCAATGTTAAAATCGATTTTGACCCAGCCTTTGAGCCGACGCAGGTTATCGAGTAAAAGCAAAGGAATTTGCCAGTTGTGCAGCATTAAAAAAGGCAGCGGGTCGTCAGGGCTAAGGACAGCATCGGTTCCAACGGTGACTTTGTTCCACCAGGTACTAAAGTCATTGACAGAACGAATACTGAGTAACCTCCAAAGCTCGTGGTAAGTCCAGTAGGTTGGCTGGCTATTAGGTAGTGGTGTGATAGGTGGCTCGTTAGGTTCACTGTCGGTGAGATAAGCTCTAGCGACGCCAGGGTGATCGTGGAACATGGTAATGGCCGAATGCAGGCGAGGGTTACACTCGATGGGGTAGACCTGAGCGTTTTCAGTTTGAACCAGGTCAAAACAGATTTGACCTGTGAGGTTCATTTCTCGAATGAAGGTCTCTACCCATCGATAGAGCGCAGGATTATCAACCTGTTCGTAATTGATCTGAAATGGAGAAGATTTTGAGCAGCAGTGGAGTCTGATCTTCCCTTTACGAGCAGTGGCGTGAAAGCAGTATTCTTGACCGCGAATGAATTCTTGCATCACCCAAGGTTTATCTTCGCTGATAGGAAGCGATCGCACATAATCCTCCATGCCTTCAAACGGCAATTTAGTCAGATCTAGCCTCAGCACCGAATCGTAGGGAATGCTCTTGATAATGTACTGACGGCCATCACTTTCAAAATCAAACGCTAGGATCTGCTGCGGATCGGTGATCCGAAAGACTTTAGGCGCAGACAGACCCAGTGTCGCAGCTTTGCTACAAAAGGCGTGCTTGTCATCCAAAAGCGCAGTTTCTTCCGGATCTAGATGAAGAGACTCGCAGTAGGGCGAGAGCGCTACTTTGGCAAGAGAATCATAATAGCTAGCAACCGGACTAGAAACAGGAATAAACAGATCGATATCGTGGTCTCTTGCAATTTCTACGAGCGCCTGACAATAGCCAGTACTGTCTTTCTCTGGAGCAGGGACCGTGAAAAATTGCTTAACAGATCTAGAGAACCGATGTCCGCTCAGCCAGTACTTATGGGTTTCGACCAAATATACTTCATGGCCATCGCGATGAAAAGAGCGAGCGAGCTGCAGCGCTTTCGTCATTTTCGCACCCGTAATGAGGATTCTCTTGCTTTCGAGCACCGTTTGGGTATTTTCGTTAGGCAGTTTCAACTGCCGCTTTGAACCTACTTTCTCGTAAAGAGCATTTACTGCAATAGATGAGAGAATCAGGCTGACGTTTAGCGGCAGTAAGAGCAGCAGCAAGCACAGCGTGCCTACATTTTTGAAGAATACTAGCAAGAAGTTGGTGAGAAGATTAGCGCTAGGCTGTGGTGGGGCTAGAACCTGTGACATATGATTTTTGTTGCTGTGTTTTAGCTTGCTGGCTCTGGCTTACTCTGCTCTTGGCTATACAGGCCTATCAGAACGCCGCTTGATCAAGGTGAAGCCATCTCGAATAGGTAGCATCACCTGTTCTATTCGGTCGTCTTCAGTAAGGAATTGATTAAACTGGGTAATCGCTTCTCCATTAGCGGTTCGACTAGTCTTATCAAGGTAAGGCTGACCTTGCATTAACGTATTGTCTATGCAGATAAATCCATCAGGTGTCAGTAGCGAAGACTCCAGCAGAAGATTGACATAGTCGATGTAGCCACCCTTGTCTGCGTCGATAAAGGCTATGTCAAAAGATTCGCCCGCTGTGGCCAATTCACGCAGCGTTTCTGCAGCAGGAGCAACTTTTACCTGAATTTTATCGCCGTGCGAGGAGGCCTCAAAACATCGCTGGGCAAACTTTGCAGCGTAGGCGTCCACTTCACAGGCAATCAACAAACCGTCTTCGGGCAGGGCCTCTGCGATCGCCAACGCGGAATATCCGGTAAACATACCAATCTCTAGCACTCGCTTAGATTGGCTGATCGCCACTAACATCTTCAAGAACTGTCCTTCAATATGACCTGAGAGCATCTCTTGCTCTAGTTCTTTGACCGTCGCACCACTATCAAAGTGTTTACTCCAGTCTTCCTGCTGTGTGGCTTTGGCTAGCTGTGCTAGGGCAGGAGACTCAGCCGTCGTACAAGCTTCTAGATAAGGATCAAGACCAGCGGCTAGACGAGTCGTCTGTGATAGATCTGCTTTAAATTGAGCAGTAACGGACTCGGTTTCAGCAGCCGATTGAAGCCGTTCTAGTTGCTCTACGAGTATGCCGTGCGGAGTAACCGGCCGGGCTACTGGCCAGGCTGTCTCCTTAGGAGATGTAGGTCTAATTGTCATAAGTCGATCGATTAAATTGAGCCAGTAAGTTGAACCAGTGAGCTGGGCTAGTCCAATCGGAGCAGTTTTCCTCTGTAGCATCAGCTACTTTGCCCCATACATTAATTTTTAGGGAGAAACCTTTGGTATGAAAGTGGTATAAAAGTGATATAAAAGCGCAGAGTGTTTGGCAAGGATGCGTGAGCACAGACGTGTCTTTGGGCCAAGTATCCGACGCTAGCCATACACGCTCTAAGCACATTTTCTGCATAAACGTTCTTCATGAACGTCCTCACTCGGTTACGAGCTACCTCTTCTGCTAGGATAGATTTCTACAGATGCAGTCTCTAGCGCCTCTAGGTAGAGAGATACCCAAAGAGACGGCACGAATTTTAGTCTCTAAGTCTCAAATGAGAACTACGCTATCGATAGCGCCCCTAGAGAGCTTTCTTCCTCTAGTAGTAAGGGCGAGGAGAGCGGTTGACCAACCGTAGAAGGATCTTCTAGCCCCACATCGCTACAGTGGGGTTCAACTCCCCAACCGCCTCTGGGGTAGCTAGCGCAAATGTCGGTATAGTCATCAATGGCCTGGAACAAATCCGCTTTGCTCAACTCGTTCAAATAGCCACACTGACCTATCTCACCCTTAGGTAAGGGCGCCACCAAGTTCTGACCTCGTTTTTGATAGATCTTCTGCTGCGAAGCCCACAACGTCTCTTTGTTATTAAGAACGTCATGCCACAAGCTCAGACCAAATGAGCTAATCAAAGTCATAATTCGATGGAATTCAGCTTCACTAATCCAGTTCATACGACAGCTAAGATACGCGCCGAATCCCATACCAATGGCAACTGCATGACCGTGTAACAAGCCCGCCTCAATCTCAAATCCAGGAGACCAGGTATGGCCGTAGGCATGAGGACGGCATTGATGTGTTTCGTACAGGTTGTTGTATTCGGCGGCAACGTAGCTCCGAATAGCGCCACCTAAAATCTTCTGTGAAAGTGCGTTGATACTCTGATCATCTTGAGTACCCGTAGTCCCAAACCGAGTAGAGATAAGTCTGGGTCCAGCCACTTCTAAAGCTTCGAACAGTTCGATGTCTTTAATGACAGCCATTTTGATAATCTCAATGATGCCATGACGCAGCCAGCCCTCTCTAAGCGTGCTAAAGAAGAAGCGGTCGGTGATAGAAAGAATAGGGGGATGATAGGCACCAAAGAGATTTTTGTAGCCAAAACCGTCGCAACATGTCCGAGGCGATGGTCCTGCGTCAACTCCAGCCACAATAGAGGTAGAAAGCATTACATATGGAGTATTGCGATGATAAAGCGCGCAGGCTAGCCCACCTGTATCAGCTAGAACGCCACCGCCTACAAGCAAGACAGGTTCGTTACGAGAGACTCCTAATTGCTTAAACTCTCCCAGCATCTTCTCTACGGTATAGATGCCTTTGTCTACTTCCATAGCTCTATGCACCCGTTTATGTAGCGGAATATTGTGATGCGCGAAGTAGTACTCTAGTCTTTCGCCATAATACTGTTCTACGTTTTGATCAATCAGACAAACGCAGCGTCCATGTGCAATGTAAACATCTCTTAGAAGCAGGTTGTCAACATTTAGTGTGTTGTCGACGATTCTGACAGTGGTAAATGTACGGGTACTTACCACCGCTTCTACCGTTTGATCATCTGCGGTGCTTTCAACAAAACCAGCACTCTCTCTAAAACAAGATGTAGGATAGATAGCGTGTGGATTCGACTCAGTCAACTGCCCTACGAGATCTGTATAGAAGTCTTTTCGCTCCCCTTGCAAAAGATAGCTCAGCACTTTCACATCATTTAGATCAGACTGAAGCACCCGATTGGCAAGCGCATACCACTGCTCTCCTGTCGCTGAATCAAAAGCAGAGAACAGCTCAGCTAGCGTAATAAAAAACTGACCTAATGAAAAGTTAAGGCAGCTTCTTAAGCTGCGGCAGGCAGATATTCCGGCGATCGCTTCCACGGCAGCAAACTCTTCTCCCAGGTTCGCAGAGAAAGCTGGGCTGTTTATTAGCGTCAAGATTAGATTGTTGAACGCTTCCGTAGAGAAGAGTGATCTAAGATCGTTCTCTAAGCTAGAAGTAGTAGCTAGTGGCTTGGCTTTTTGATGGGCTATAAAAGCCTGAAATACAGAAGCGACGGGCATAGGAGCAATAGAAGTGGTCATATCTGAGCTAGATAGCGACTGATGCACAAACGACGAGAGAACTACCCCTAAAGACAAGCAAATTCAATTAAAGATGACAAGAACTTGATACATTCCTCCTCAACCAGCGTCTTAGAATTAAGTCTGCCAGCACGATGACTGGCGCACATACAAAATAATTCAGTGCAGGTAAGCTTAGAAGCTCATTTTCAAAGAAGTTATCTCGAAGCTTGGTTGAATCCTCAATCAAATTAAGCTGATCTACTTAGATCGTTCTAGTAGTTAATCTTTTTCTTTAAACGTTTAGTTATTCTGTTGTTAAAGCAGTTGTACGGACTGCATTTAAGATAGCACGGTATTAAATTAGGTGGTCTAATCTAGAGAAATAATCTAGTGAAAATTCACTGTTCTCAATCTCCATAACTACGTTTTAGAGTCAATGTATCTTTAGGCAGAAAATTGCTAGACCTAAGTGGAAAAGAGCGTTTGACGGTTTCATTTGTTACAGCCATCACAAAAGCTTCTGTCACGAAGACTCTTCTGAAGAGATCTCTGGTTAGTGGAAGGGCTTTGTTCGATTGCTCGGGGATAGATTAGCTGTCTAAAGACTCACACTCACAGTAACCCTCTATAGCGAATAAACAACAGCACAGCAGACCAGCTGCCCAAGGCAACCTTAACAGCAACCAGGATATTCAATACAGGAATCCAACCGCCATATAGTAGCGTGCCTTTTGGTACCAAGTCTGGCGCCATTACCCCAGATAAGGACAGCGCTGAAAATACGATAAAAATCAGAACAGAAACTTTCTCTAAAGTCGATGCTCGCCAGCGCTGATATAGTGTTTCCATCAGCTTCGCATCAGAAACAATCACCACTAGGCCAATCGCTGTGCCTCCCGCTACACCCGCCGCAAATCCACCGCCTGGACTAAGGTGACCTCGAATGGCCAGCTCGACTGCAATCAACGCCGCAATCGTAGCGCCTAGTTTGGCTAATACAATTGACGGGTAGTCGGTGAATTGACGAATGTTACTAGCTGGCTGCTCATCAGAGAGCAAAAATCGGACGCCCATAATCGCCAGTGTAAAAACAACGACCTCGAAGATGGTGTCGTATAGCCGATTTCTAAAGATAATCCCAGAAACCGTGTTCGGAACTTCGCTTTCCTGAGCGATAGCATCAACAATTGAGACTCCAAGTGTCCCCCCAGGATCTACTGCAGTACCCATTAGCGTTACCGAAGGCAGAAAACTAGGAGAGATTAGAATCTCTATAAATAAGATGACTCCCGCAGCGAGATAGAGGTTTCTCATGATGATTCCTCCATGGTCTTGCTTGAAAGTGGTTGACTCGATTCTTGTTCTGACTTTCGAGAGGAGAAGATAGCTACGATATAGAGCGTCATCGACAGCATCGTACCGACTAGAGCCTCGGTTAGGGCTACGTCGGCGGCGCCGAACAGAGCATAGACCAGCGCGGCGATCGCACCCAAAATTCCTCTGAGTATCAGCGCCTGATAAGGGCTCGTCTGGAACACCAGCAAACCACTTACCATCGGCATTAATGCCACAATTACCAGCAGGTAGCTCTGGTCTATTAGGCTCTCTGAGAAACTCCCAAAAAGATACTCAAGCATCTAGGCCTCCTATTGTAGAATTGCCTTTCGAATTAACTGTAGGGCCAGCCGCACCGCAAACTGTACAAGAGTAAGCAAGCACGTAGCCCAAAACCGTATTCCAAACACAAAGAGAAATCAGAGCAAGCACTAACAAAGGCCATTCTCTAGGAATTCGAAACAACAGTCCGACGACAATGGCCATCGATCCTAGCGTGTCGGAAACTGAAAGCGCATGCAGCTTAAACAAAATACCGCGGTTACCCAGCAGCGGCCAGCTACCCCACACCCAGAACACAGTCCCTACACCCATACAAAACAAACTTAGAGAATTCATAATTGTTTCAGTCACTCTCTACTAGCCTCAACGCTTGCGACAGTAGCATCACCGCCGCATTTCCCATGCTCAGAATTAACACACCAGCTAGCCCAATCATCCAATCATCTCTTAGCACTGAAATTATCAGCACAATTAAAGAAGTCTTCGTAGAGATGCTGGCAAACGCTAGCATTCGCTCCCAGACGCCCTCATCGCGACAGGCGCTTGCGATAGGAATCAACAACGCCAAAATCATCACAATCAACAATCCATTCATAGCTGCTCCTGTTTGCTGCGTCTGTTCTGACGAGGAGGTTCTACATAGTGAACCTCATAAAAATTGTTCTCATCATGTCGGATAACAATTGTTTTGGGCGTGTAAGTAATCAAAAACACGTCTAAAAAAACCAAAGCAGGCGGCCTTCTAGGCTTAGATCTAATGGGCCCAACTGTCTCATGTGAATGAGGTCGAAAAATCATCTCTACCGCTTCTATATACGCGGTTGGAATGGCAATAATTAGTTTGCGGCCTACGCTTAACCACTCTCTTAAGGAATCAGAGCGCGGCCTTGAAGCATCTGATGACCTCACTCTTTGATGCGGGAGCAGCGCGGCGAGCGCTATGCCAATGATTACATTAGTTGGGCCTGTATCTGCTGTTAGCAGCAGCCAGAGTGTCAGCTTGAAAATAAAGCCAAAGAGCCTATTCATATCGAACCCTTCCTCGAGATACCCCACAGAAATATGACTAGTACTAGGCTCATAGCCCCTACTAGATGCTCAAACCGTTCGGGCGCTTTAGGCAAAGCTGTTTTAACTCTTTTGAATATCAGCAGATAGGCCAGCCAGCCAGCCGCAATCGTCCCTAGCGATTGGACTATCTTCTGAACGTTGTAGGCTTCTAATGTCAGCCCGCTAACAGCTACTAGCCCCACCGTCAGCAGCACTATAGCTGCCCAAAACCAACTATCCGTTCTACCCTTCGAAGATTTAGCTGCTATAGAAAGATCGCTTGCAACCAAGGATTCGCTGGCTTCAGAGCTAGTTACAAACGGCAGGAATATGAACTTTGCAAAAGCGATCGCGCTACCAACAGCTGTGATGCTAAGTATCCACAGCGGCCAGCCGCTTAAGGCCTCAAGCGTCAGTGCCTTTGCTCCATAGCCTGCTAGTAGCGGAAAACCTGAGATCGAAAGGGAGGCGATCGCAAGCCCAGCCCACAGCTCTCGCTTTAGCGGCGATTGCTGTAGCACCTCAAACTGACGGCTCGGCAAGTTACCAGCAATCAAAAAAAGCATTGCCTTAGCAAGGCCGTGGCTCAGCGCGTATAGGCCAGCGACGACTGGGGCAACCAGGACAAATCCCATCTGTGAGATTGTGCTCCACGCTAGCAGCCGCTTAGTGTCTTTCTCCAAAATGGCGCAGCTAGTTCCCAATACAGCCGTCGCCACCCCAAAAAATTGAACAATAGGTGAGATTTCTTCAACGAGCAATGCGCAGCGCACTAGGGGAAATGCGCCCGTTTTAATCACTGCGCCAGATAGCAAGGCAGAAACAGGCGTGTCGGATTGTGAATGAGTTAGTGGGAGCCACAGACCAGAGACAAAGATACCGCCTTTGGTCAACAGTCCGACAAAGATTAGCGCGATCGCCTCTTTTGGTGCGGTGGCTAACCCAGTAAAGGCAAAAGACTGATTGGCTTGATAGACCAGTACGGCTCCTAGCAGATAAAACAGCATTGCTGTATTACTGATCAGCAGATAGCGCAGTCCGATCCAAAGCGCCCGGTCCGTTCGTGGATAGACCATCAGCAAAAAAGCCGACACCCCAATTACTTCTAGCCCCACATACAGACTCATGAAGTCCGCACAGACAAAAATGGCATTCACACTACCATGCAAGATTAGGATCTGCGTATAGAAAAAAGCACCCTTCTCAGTTGGCCAGCAATAGAGCACGACGGCCATCATCACTAGCGCATTTAGCAGCACAAAATACCCACTCATCTGGTTGACCAGCAACGTGACGCCGAAGCTGTCTACTAGCTGCATTGTTAGTGGCGAAGGCAAAGAAACCTGAAAAAGCCCTACGCAGATAGAAACGAGCATTACCGTAAAGGCCGAAGCTCGGTCTAGCTGAGGTAGTAGATAAACCGCAAACCCTACAAATAATGGAATCGCCAGCCAAGCAATCATCCCGGTCTCTATCACCCAACTGACTCCTCTATCTCATCACAGTTTAGAGAAGGGTAGTGGTTTGAGAGCTTCATTACCCCTACTAGCATCAGCGCTTGGATCGACAGACCAATCACAATTGCTGTCAAGATTACTGCTTGAGGAACGGGGTCTGCATAGGCAACAGCCTGTGGCGACTCATCTGAGAGAATAGGAGTAAACACACCCGTACGCGCCGCAACCAAGACATAAAACGAGATGACGCCTGTGCTCATCACGTCCATCGATAGCACCTTCATCAGCAGATTTTTCTTGAGTAAAATACCAAAAAATCCAAATAATACGGTGGTGAACACGCACGCTTCTAAAAAGATCATATTGCCCCCTTGAGTTCGTAGCTCATACTTCTCAACACATACTTGATAGTCTATAGATTATGAAAGGTTCATAGCTATTAGTCAATGGTAGATAATGTTTCATTGACTAAACTCTATCTTTAGCTTTTAGGATGTGGTCTATAGACTGTAGTTCATAGCAGATAAACGGCTAGAAATGAATCAAATGACTTGCAGACCAGCTCGTTTCTTCTCTTACGTTAGTTCGTGTACTTTTCTAACTATGGACCTTTATGTGGTCGAATCGAGGAGCAACACAAGAGCTAATCACCACGCTTAGCCTGTCACAAAAAGACCATCTACTACTACCGAGGGCGTATAGGTAGAACCGCTCCATTCAGCATCACTCCCTAAAGCAATTAGGTTCTTTAAGGCGACGTAGGCATTGCCAGAAACCATAGTGTCTTTCACACGGCCAATTATCTCCCCGGCACTGACTCGATAGCCTAAGTCTAAGTTGACTGAAAGGTTGCCGGCAATATCGCCGCCCTCTCCCATGATCTGATCGACGATAATTGCCTCAGTCGGTTGGGCAATCAGCTCGTTCCACGATAAGTCGCTAGTAGTTACCAACAGATTAATCAGTCCTGGCGTAGGATATCCGCCTAATCCAGGTCGGATGCCATTGCCACTCGATCCATCGATACTAGGAATATCAGTCCTCAGCCCAGTTGCTAAGTCTGTATACCAGTTTTTGACTACGCCTTTATCTACAAATTCAATTGGCTGAGTCAATACTCCCTCATCATCAAAAGGACAGCTATAAGGCCCTATCTGAGGATCTTGGCGCAGTGTGATCGCTGGCGAGATAACACAATCGCCCCACCTATTTCCCCAAGGCGAGGTACCTTCTACTACGTTCTTTCCATTAAGCGCCGATCGCAATGTGCCCCAGAGCAGACCTGCTGCTCTTGTCGTAAAAATTACGGGTATCTGAGCGCTTCTAGAAGCTACCGTCTGCTGCGCCCAGGCCATTCTCTCTACAATGCTATTAGCAGCCCTGATCACGTCAATGCGATCGCGTCCAATCACCCCGTCGCCTACACTCAAAAAATCATCTTGGCCAATCAGATCAGCATTAAGATAGCCGCCTAATGTCGTATCCTGATGGCGATAATCTAGACCCTTAGAATTAATCAGCCGAGTCGTTTCCACATTACAAGAGAGTTCTGCTTCGCAGACAGCGTCTGGAAAGTGCTCTTTTATATGGGCGATCGCCGCCTGGCCTTGCTCAATTAGCTGCTCTACTGGCACTGAATGCCCAATCGCACCAAAGTCTAGTTGCTGACCACTTGCTAGCCGGGGAGTTTCAGACTGGTTCAACTGACTCACCGCTAGTGCCTTTTCGATGAGTACGTTGGGTTCAACGGGGCCATAGCCTACTGCAACACCGGGCCTGCCCTCTTTCCATAGCCGTAAGGAAACGCCCTCAGCCTGCGTTGTCTCAACTTGCTTCAGCCGATTGGCTTCAAAGATAGCAGGCCGATCAAACGAGCTAGACTGATAGACCTCTGCTGCCTGCGCACCCGCTGCGATCGCCCTATCTAAAAGCTGCTCTGGCAAATCAGCGACAAAATCATTCTCCTTTACTGTCTTGGCCATGTCCTTCACTACGTTCAGAAGTTTAAAGTGTATCTAAACGAGTGACGAACTAGCTTCAAAGAATAGCAATATCTACAAGGCATTGTCACATTAAGCCTGATTAGCCGGCTCTAGGTTAGATTTGTTGAATGAACATCATCAGCCCAGCTTGTGCGATCACACTCAACCTTGTCAATGAGCGTCAACCTTCTAGCCGCTAACACGTCGTTCTTTTCTGTATTTTGAAACGGCCTGATCGGACTGAAGAGCATCGCTTCCTCGATGTCGCGGAAGCTGAGTGAAAACGTCTAATACAAATAGGCAAGTGGTGAATAGCTCTACCGAAGGATCTCAGATTTTTCCAAGAGCTTGATAGAAGATGATGTGGCGGTCAAGGCAAACGTCATTCTAGAAGTCAGCAACTGACAAGTAGAAGCTTAGAACATTTGATCGAAGAGACATAAACAACAGATATTTGGTCGCGCTGAGCTGAACTGTCGTCTGCTGTCGAAGGGGCGTGCGTGAGGGTGTTCTAAAGCTTCTACAAGTAGTGATAAAAAGAGGCGCGAAGAATCCTCTAGAGTTTCACTTTGGAGCGGTGCCCTTGCGTTGGAAAAAATGGGTCACACTTAACGATGAGCAAAGTCATAGCCGAACCTGAAGCAAGCGGAGCGAATTGCTAGAGCCTCTTCTGACTCAGGAATGTGAATTGTGTGGATCAAGGATGCCACGACGTAAAAGCCCTTACACGTCGGGATTACTAGAAAGCCACGATACGGAAAGCGGTCATGCGTGGTTTGGAGAGGGATTAATTGGAAAAGTGTCTGTCTAAGCAGCTCGCTGGTTGTCTACCCTACCTCGCGTCCAGTTTTGAAGCCGAGTCAGGTAAATCAATTTCCCAGCTTAGGTTCACCATAAACCCCCTATTGCTTTAACCATTTATAGGCCCCAGCTTAAATTTAAGCAGATTTGAATTCCGGCGGAGAATCAGGGGTTTCACATAAGTGCACCTTAGAATTGAGAATTGCTGCTGTAACTTTGGCTTGATTCTTGAACTTGATTCTTGGGAATCCTTCTTTAGGCAACGAAACAACAAAGCCATAAAAGCAACAAGAAATATACGTTCCGATACTATCTTCGTCTTGCTCGTCTTTATCGAACACTTTTGGCTTTGGTTTACTGCCACATAGTTGACATACAGTGAGTGCTATTCCTGACATGAACAAATTACTTCAACGTTCCCTAGTCATCATTGATTCTAACGTTGACGACTATCAAGTGCTTGTTGATGGAGTAATTGAAGGAGCAGAAGTATTTGTTCTCGACTCCCACCGCGACGGCGTCCAGCAAATCACCGAAATTCTTACACACCAACCTACAACTTCCTCATCTCTCCATATTGTCTCCCACGGTGCACCTGGTACCCTCTACCTAGGCGATGGTGAACTCAGCCTCAAAAATCTGAGTCGATATGTAGAGGAGCTGAAAACTTGGCCGGTTGATGAACTTCTACTCTACGGCTGTAACGTTGCAGCGGGTGATGCAGGCGAAGAATTTATCACAAAACTCTATCGCTCGACTAGAGTACCCATCGCTGCGTCCAGTACCAAAATTGGAAATGCAGCGCTTGATGGCAACTGGATGCTAGATGTCACTACTCATCAACAAAATGTTGAGTTGGCGATCAATCCATTCACAACTCACGTCTATGCTCATGCTTTAGCCGCATTACCTGACGTGGATGAAATTTTCACTATTAATGGAAATGCGTCTCGAACTAGTGCCAACGAAATTCGACTTACTGAAAACGCTAACGGCCAAAGTGGTTCAGCTTATTCCAATGCTCGCATTGACTTCAACTTTGACTGGGACTTTACTTTCGACCTGTATTTTGGCACAAACGATGGCGGAGCAGATGGTATCGGCTTTGTGCTACATAACGATCCTGATGGTGACAGAGCTGTAGGTCTTTCTGGAGGGGGACTTGGTATTGCAGGCGTAGAAAGGTCAGTGGGTATTGAGTTTGATACTTTCTTCAATAGTGGAACTAGTGATATCTCTTCTGATCACACGTCGATTCTAGATCCTGAAACAGAATCATCTTTCACATCGCCAAGCGCTCTACCAAACCTTGAAGATGGTAATTACCATACGGTTGTTGTCAGTTGGGATGCGGGTGCCCAAACTCTAAGCTACAGCATTGATAGCATTGACATAGACTCTCTCACGCAAGACCTCATCACTTCAGACTTTGGAGGCAGTAATCTTATTTACTGGGGTTTTGGTGCTGCAACTGGTGGTTCAACAAACGAGCACAGAGTTCGGGTACAAACTTTTAACGGTCGCCTGATCGATGACTCTGGTAACAACATCGTGAATACCGTTGAAGATTCAGACGGCGATGGTATTAACAACGACGTTGATCTCGACTCAGACAGCGACGGCATCTTGAATTCAATAGAAGGATTTACAATTGCATCAGCAGGAGCCGGAACCGCAACGGTGGTCAGCGCGACAGCCGGGCATGAAGCTAGCAACGCCGTCGATGGCGACGCCACGACATATTGGGAAGTAGAACCAGTAGATAGTGGTGCTTCTGAATCTACTTCTACATACATATATAATCCCCCTTCTGGCCGGAACGTAGATTCATTCTTTGGCGAGCCTAAATCCACAGGCTCTGACATAGCAGAAATTGATGCATCAAAGCATGCAATGGTCGTCTGGCATGACTTCAATGCATCGCCTACTACTGCTGAAGCAACTGCCATGCTGAATTATGTTCGCGATGGTGGCACCCTGTATGTTGGATTCGAGAACCTTAATTTCACTACTCAAAACGAAGCTAAGTTTAGCCAAATCGTAGACCGGGTTCTTAATTTCAACCTACGCATCGATAGTGATAGTAGCGGCCCATCTTCAGCTCCAGAAGGTAACTTAGTTGGTGCGTCAGGTAGCGTCACAACTGCAGCTTCAGGCATCTTCAGCCGAGAAGACAGTCAGCCTATTTCATCTCAAAACCAGCTCATCGTCAACGACTCCAACAGTGATATCTATGGTGTCGTTTATGACTCTTCTGATATGCAGGACGGATTCACAGGAAATCTAATCCTGGTTGGCGACGTCAACATGTATGAAGAGGCTAATGCTGGTTTTTTTAGCAGTATTCAGTCGTTTGCAGAGCCTGAGCTTTCAGTCTTCACATACACGCTGAACACTCCTCAGGACATGAGTGAAGTGACGTTGGAAGTCGCCACTGCTGGTGTCAACGATGGGGATGTACTAGTTGTCTATGATGCTGATGGAGCCGAAGTCAATCGCAGCAACCTCTCAGGTGGTGGAATCACTTACACTGTTGATCTCGGAGGCATCTTCAATGTTGGCAAAATTGAACTTCTCGATGAAGATGCAGACGAAGATACACAAGTCGCCAAGATCACCTTTGCCGTTGACAGTGATGGTGATGGAATCGCCAACCACCTCGATTTAGATTCTGATAATGATGGACTTCCTGACAACATCGAAGCTCAATCAACAGTTTCTTACATAGTCCCTTCTGGTAGCGATAGTGATAACGATGGCTTAGACGATGCATACGAAGGTGCAGGAGATGCTGGTCTCACTCCTATTAATAGTGATTCTGACTCAGCTCCTGACTACATCGACATTGACAGCGATGGCGATGGCATAAGCGACACTGAAGAAGCAGAGCTAACACTCAACACCCTTGATGTCGGAGCGAATGGTCTTGATAACGATGCCGAATCTTCGGATGATTATAGTGACGTAAACGGCATCATTGATGACCCCACAACTTTACCCGATGCAGATGGTGACCTAGAATTTGGTGGCGACGTTGACTTCCGTGACAGTACTTTCACAGATTTAGTAAATGATGTTCCCCTATTCACGATAGGGGCAGACCAAACGGTTACAGAAGATGCTGGCGCACAGAGCATCACCGGTTGGGCCACTAATATCTCGGCAGGAGCAGATAACGAAGCAGACCAGACCCTAAGCTTCAACGTCAGCACTGACAATGACTCACTCTTCAGCGTTCTACCTAGTATTGATGCGTCAGGGAACCTGACCTATACTGCTGCACAAGATGCGAACGGGAGTGCAATCGTTACCGTCAGTCTCTCAGATGATGGCGGTACTGCAAACGGCGGCGTCGATACCAGCGCTTCTCAGACCTTTACCATCACTGTAGATGCTGAAAACGATACGCCAGTAGTAGGCCAAACAATCTCAGACCCAACAGCGACACAAGACATTCCGTTTAGTTTCTCTATTCCACAAAACAGCTTCACCGATGTTGAGGGGGACCCGCTTACCTACACTGCAACGCTCGCCGATGACAGTCCTCTACCTAGCTGGCTGAGCTTCGACCCGGCTACTCTCACCTTCAGTGGTATCCCTGCCGGAAGTGACGTCGGCACTGTGAACGTTAAGGTCACCGCATCAGACCCCGCTTCCGCTTCGGTTAGTAGCAACTTCCAACTAGATGTCGCCTCTAATTTCACGCCAGTAGTAGGCCAAACGATCTCAGACCCAACAGCAACACAAGACATTCCGTTCAGTTTCTCTCTTCCTCAAAACAGCTTCACCGATGCGGATTCGGATCCTCTCATCTACACTGCAACGCTCGCCGATGGCAGTCCTCTACCTAGCTGGCTAAGCTTTGATCCGGCTACTCTTACCTTCAGCGGTATCCCTTCTGGAAGTGACGTCGGTACTGTGAACGTGAAGGTCACCGCAACAGACTCATCTACCGCTTCAGTTAGTAGCAACTTCCAACTAGATGTCGCCTCTAATTTCATACCAGTAGTAGGTCAGGCAATTTCGACCCAGGCAATAACACAAGACATTCCGTTTAGTTTCTCTCTTCCTCAAAACAGCTTCACCGATGCGGACTCGGATCCGCTTACCTACGCTGCGACGCTCAGCGATGACAGTCCTCTACCTAGCTGGCTAAGCTTCGACCCGGCTACTCGAACCTTCAGCGGTGTCCCCTCTAGAAGTGATGTCGGCACTGTAAACGTTAAGGTCACCGCATCGGACCCCGCTTCCGCTTCGGTTAGTAGCAACTTCCAACTAGATGTCGCCTCTAATTTCACACCAGTAGTAGGCCAAACAATCTCAGACCCGACAGTATTCCGAGGCACTCCGTTCAGTTTCTCTCTTCCTCAAAACAGCTTCACCGATGCGGACTCAGATCCACTTACCTACGCTGCGACGCTCGCCGATGACAGTCCTCTACCTAGCTGGCTAAGCTTCGACCCGGCTACCCGAACCTTCAGCGGCATCCCCTCTAGAAGTGATATCGGCACTGTAAACATCAAGGTCACCGCAACAGACTCATCTACCGCTTCAGTTAGCAGCAACTTCCAACTAAATATCGCCTCTTCCGTATCTAAGTTAAATACTGGTAGGCAAGCAGGCGGACTTAGCATCGAAGACATCGGCTCTGCCAAATCGCTTCGACTAGGCTTCGACGACTTTGGCCTTAAGGGGGTAGGCGAGTTAGTTATCTATAACGTAGAAGAAGACGGCAGCAGAACTCGAATTGACAGCTTCTTTTCACTCGATGGGAAAAGACTCTCTA
Organism: Synechococcus sp. PCC 7335; assembly: GCF_000155595.1. Classification (NCBI taxonomy): domain Bacteria; kingdom Bacillati; phylum Cyanobacteriota; class Cyanophyceae; order Synechococcales; family Synechococcaceae; genus Synechococcus; species Synechococcus sp. PCC 7335. The sequence goes on from NZ_DS989904.1 coordinate 3,853,195, forward strand.
GCGACTACAGAGCTGACTTCTCAATCAATAGTGACCTACTATTCTCTGGCGGACAGCTACAGTTTGAGCTAGTCGAGAATGGTAATGTTCGTACTGGCACCTTAGCGTTGGAAAACGATAATCGGGCTGTCTTTGACTTCGGTGATAATGCGCGACTAGCCGTTCTACTCAACGATGAGGACACCGCGCCAAACCTACTACGGAACGATGCAACAACGCTCGATCTGACTGAACAGAACGGTAGCGACGTTACCCTCAACTTCACTGTATATAGAGAAGCTGCATTCAACAGCATCGTCGGATTCTACCGTACTGACGATGCCGATGGCAGTATCATCGATCCCTTGACTGGTGAGACTCTACAGCCTGGTGACGATGGCTATAGGGAAGCTGCACTTTCTCGTCAGCAAAATGTACAGCTCTCGACTCGCAACAGGGAAGTCTCTATCTTCTCTACCACTCTAGAGGGCGGCGGCTTCCTCGGAATCTATCTCATTTCAAACGGAAGCGATGCGACTAACGATGATCTATTCTTCAGCAGCATGGGCATGAACGGCGGCAATGACCATGTGAAGGCACTGGGCGATAATATCTTTGGCTTTGAAGACATGGGTGGCATGGGCGACCAAGACTTCAACGATGTCGTTGTAAAAGTCGACATCGCCTAGCAACTTCATTAGGGACAAAAGCCATACCTGACTAAAAGTGAGTCATAAGTCATACAAACTCAGTCATGATCTCGGTTGCTCGTTTGATGAGATAGAGAGGTCCCTCAATAATCTCTGTTTTAAGAACTGAGCAACCCTCATGAATAGCTACTTTTTTAACTCAACTCTGAGAAATCGCCTCACACTACTAGCTGCAGGTATAGCGCTCATAAGCAGCATCACTTTTAGCTACACACAAGCTGTAGAAGCTGCCCCTTCAGACGACCTAACGGAACTCACAACCAACTTCAACAGGTATCTCAAGAACGAACTTGAGGATTTAGAAAGTGCGCTGCCTGATATTAGTATCGCCTCGTTCGATGCAAATACATTCTTCGCAAACGAGCTACCGATGACACTAACAGAGACCACACAGTCATGTGTCCAAGGTCCGCCCCTAGCACCTGCTAGTTCGCCAGTCAGCATTTGCGTAGATCCAGCTGAATATCTGTTTTTTGATGAGATACATCCTACGGCCACCGTGCATGGTCTTATGGGCGAGAGGATAATTGGAGCCATCAATCGAGCGACTCGAGAGAACATATCAGAACTCTTTATTTTCGGAGATAGTCTGAGCGACTTTCGCAATGTTTTTGGCTTTTCTGGAGAGACATTTCCTCCTCGTACCGTCACTCAAGGCCCGCTTTTAGGAAGCCCTTTGTACGCCAGTGGCAGATTTACTAATGGTCGCCTGTGGTGGAGTCAACTCCTTAGCGAATATTCAATATCTAGTCCTACTCCGTATTATCAAGAAGTGCTTAAAGGTAGTCCACCAAGTCTTGCAGATGGCAGCATAAACTTTGCCGTAGGGGGCGCCACAACCGGTACTGACAATGCAGGTAATGCTCAAAGCCCGCCTTTTCCAGTCGAGCTGCCCGGTTTGAAAGACCAAATAGACGATTTCGAGTCGCTAGCGCTATCGGGAGGTGGCGCAGATCCAGATGCGCTGTATGTGATATGGGCTGGACCTAACAACTTTCTTGGAGCATTTATTCCTATAGATCCCGCTAATCCGTTTGGCCCCTTCACAGACTTCACAACTGATGTAGCTCAGCCTGTCGATGATATTGTTGTCGCTATTGAAGATCTGTACAATCTAGGCGCTCGCAAGTTCCTAGTCAACAATATGTACGATATGGGGGCCACCCCACTAGCGCAGGATATCGATATCTTGTTTCCATAATTGATCGAAAATATAGCGAACTGCTAAATACATTTGGCAGTTCGCCTAGCGCTAAGCGTTGTCGAACATATAGCCTCTAGCAAGCTCTACGAAAGCTATAGATGCAGATTGCTGTAGCAGCTCAACGAAACCAAAGAACATCATGTCAAAGTCTGCTATTTCCTTTGGGAAGACGCTTAAAGAAATCTTTGAAACGTATCAGTTAACCCTAAGCACTCATGGCTCAGAGAGGCTCATACTTACTCAACGGCTAAGGCTCTGGGCGTACTCTTTTCTAGCTGTGTGGTCAGCCTTATTCTTTGGAATTCCTGTTATTGCGTTCGGAATGTTCGCTCTTGATTGCTATGAAAGCAACCGTTGTCAAAGGGTTCAGTTTCTAGGATTTTTGCTGATAGTATCTATCTTTGTTTTAGTTAGCCTATTGGTGGCATACTTCAGTCTGCGAAAAAGAGAAGTTGTTCTAGATAAGGAAAACAATCTATACAGTCGAAAGGAACATACTCTCATAGGTGTACGTGAGAAAACCTATGCCCTAGACGAGATTGAGTCGATTAATATCAAAAAGTCACGCCATCGACGAAAAGGACACATCTACTATGCTTATCATCTGGTCATTTTTCTGTGTGATGGCAAGACACACAGACTGCCTGGAATGAAGACACGTCAGGCGGTTGTCCGCGTGCTCTTGCAGATGCGATCATTTCTGGAGACGCAGCGAAGCCTCGGCGTCGATTAGGTAGAAACTGCCCCTAATGAATACAGCGCTGACTTTTGAGCTGTTGATAGTCCTGTCACTTCAGCAATATTCATTCCCTCGTAAGGCCCCGGTAACTTTATGGTTTGCAGGCGCTGCCACGATTGGGTATCCCATAGCTGAATAGTGGCATCTCCATCGCCGCTAGCAAGCGTTTGTCCATCTGCGCTAAAAGCTAGCGACCAGACGGTTTGGGTGTGGCCCTGTAGCGTTTGTAGGCACTGTCCGCTTTCTACGGCCCAAACTTTGATCTGGCTGTCGAAGCCACCGCTGACAAAAATAGGGTCGGCGCGATCGCCCAACGGATAGAACGTTCCTGAGCAAACAAACCCGTTGTGTCCAGTCAGCGTTTTCAAACACTGGCCTGTCTGCACTGCCCAGATTTTAATACTGCCATCGCTACTGGTGCTAGCTATAAGCGCATCGTCTGGACTAAAAACGACTGAAAAAACCTGGTCGGTATGCCCCGATAAGACCGCAACACACTCACCAGTTTCTGCATCCCATAGCTTAGCCGTATGGTCGTAGCTACCCGTTGCTAATAGCCTACCGTCATGAGAAAAGGTCACTGACCAGATCATCTCGTCATGCGCCTTCAAAGTTTTTAGACAAGCGCCATCGGCTAGGTTCCAAAACCGAACCGTTTGATCTTCAGCGGCGCTCGCTAGCCAATCACCGCTAGGATGAAAATCAACCGCGTACACTGCGCGGGTATGTCCCGCTAATCTCCTTTCAAACCGTACTTCTGACCGTACTTCTGATTGGGCTGAGCCTCGCATTGAGCCAAGCGACCACAGGCTAAAATCCGCGCCCCCGCTTCCTCCAGAACTTGCTAAAAGGCTCTCGTCAGAGCTGAGGCTCAGCCCCGTTACCGGACTGCTGTGTTCTAGGGTTTGTAGGCACTCTCCGCTGTTGATGTCCCACAGCCGAACCGTTTTGTCGTGGCTACCGCTGACTAGCCGCTGGCCACTAGCAAAAGCCAGTGCCCACACCGTATTGGTATAGCCAGAGAGCATCTTTATGCAATGGCCCTGCTGAGTTTCCCAGATGCGGACGGTACTGTCTTTGTAGCTGCCGCTGTACAGTCTCTTTCCATCATTTGAAAACACCAGTGCCCAGGTCCAGCCTTTGTGACCGACTAAAGATTTCTCGCATCGCCCTGAGGGCAAATGCCAGATCTTGATCATGCCGGCCTGAGCGCCGCTGGCAATATATTGACCATCTGGGCTAATGATCGTAGACCACACAGAGCTTTGATGGCCAGAAAGAACATTCAAGCACTTCCCCGTCTGCGCGTCCCAAACGCGAACAGTTTGGTCGATGCCGCCGCTGACTAGCCGCTCTCCATCAGGCGTAAAGGCTACGCTCCAGACACCCTGGTTGTGGTCTTCTAGCCGCCTGATACACTCTCCACTCTGCCAGTTCCAAAGCCTGATGGTATGGTCTAGGCTAGCGCTAGCCAGCTTCTCTCCTGTAGGAGAAAAAGCAACTGTTCTAATCGCACTGGTGTGACCTTCGAGAGTACGCAAGCAGGCACCTGTTTGCCAATCCCATATCTTGACACTGTTATCGCTGCCACCGCTGGCAATCGCCTGACCATTAGGTGAGAAGACTGCAGATTTTACTAAGTTTTGGTGCCCTTCAAAGGTTCTTATACACTCGTAGTTACTGACTCGCCAGAGCTTAAGGGTGGTATCGCCGCTACAGCTAACAAAGTATTTACCGTCGGGCGTAAAGCTAATAGCAAATACGCTATCGGTATGTCCTTTTAAGGTGTGCAGGTGTCGGTAGCTTCCTACCTGAAAGAGATGGATATTGCTGTGAAGATCGCCCATTGCCAAAACTGTGTTGTCTGGGTTTAGAGCTAAACAACAAATACCGCTAAACGACTGCGTAAACTGGCAGTTTCGAAAATCGGCTTGCGCAAAGTTTACGTTAGCAAGAGATTGTTCTGAAAGGTGCGCTTGCCAAATCGGCAGCTCCGAGAAATCATAGCCACCTAGATCAACCTCTAGCTGCTGACAGAGATTGATGAAATTACCAATACCGTATCCGCCTAGGCTTTGCTTTAGCTGAGATAGCACCTGCTGCATATACTGGCTGATAGCCTGCGATTGAACAAAGGTGATTTGTATTCGCTTGGCTAAAGGCGATAGGATCATGCGTCGTTGACTTTCGCGGATGTAAGCTTTAGCGGTTGATTTGAGTAGAGCATGGGTATACCACAAACCCGCCTCGATAGAAGCAGGCGGCTCTATAGGTAAGCCCTGTTGGCCGAGATTTTCTAGCGATTGATAAACCGTTTCTACTAACCGGTCGGTGACGTATTCCATAATGACGGGCTGCTGAGTGTAGAAACCCGATCGAGTTTCGATCAGCGATCGCCAACTCAAAGATTCGAGCGCTTCAAAAACGTCCGCCCGGGCAACGGTAGGCCAAATATCGTCGGCCAGCTCAGATAATGTTGTCCACTCTCGATTGATCGCTAGCCAGTAGAGGATAGTTTGTTCTAAGTCAGAGAGACGATCAACCTGCTGGTCTAACAGCCGACGAAAGTCATTAAAAATAGGTGCTTTCTCTGCTAAAAAAAGACTGATATCGCCATCGAAAATAGAGAGAATAGATGTCCCTACAATCTTGAGTACGAGCGGATTAGCGTCATAGCGATCGCACAGTCTTTGAATGGCTTCTGACGAACCTGTTAATTCTTTGGCTTGAATAATGGCCTGCGCGGCTTCTGGGGAGCCGCCTAGCTGAAAAGACCGGATCGATAGCTGACTACTCTCTAGCATGCCAATGTCGGTAGGCTTTTCACGCCCTGTGACAATCAGACAGCTTTGATGACGAGTTTTTCCTATCTGCCGAAAGAACTCGCCATAGTCATCATACCCCGAACGATATTGACCACTCTTACCAGCGCTAAGTAGTGTTTCCACGTTGTCTATCACAATTAAACAGCGACGAGTTCGCAGCCAGTGCATCAATTGCGAAAGCGTTGCTTCAGTATCTTTCTGCTGAGATAGAAATAAAACTAGCTCTTGAAGCAGCGTACTCAAGGGTGGAGCGTTGCGAACAGAGCGCCAAATCACTAGCTCAAAGTCGGAGGTAATCTGTTGTGACAGCTTAGCAGCTAGGCTTGTTTTGCCGATGCCACCAATTCCTAATAGCATGACGAGTCGGCAGCCGTCCGCCACAATACTCTGTTCTAGGGTCTGTAGCTCGGCCTGACGACCGTGAAAAAAGTTAGTATCAATGGCTTCTCCCCAGTCCTGAAGAGGTATGGTCGGTACAGATAACGGATCAACAGTGACAGGATAAACAGGAGATAGGCTACGTGGATGAACTGCAGTAGCGTCTATGGGATCTAGTTCAGGTGTGTTGACTGGGTTAATGGCTGCAATGGACTGCCAGTCGAGATTAATGCGATCGCAGATCTCCAAAAAAACCGCATAGTCAACCGATTTACCGTTTAGAAATCGGCTCACTGTGGAGAGCGCCATGCCTAGATCTTCAGCCAAAGCCCGTTGAGTCGACCACCCAGATCGTCTGAGCGCCGTCTTGACCGTTTGAATATGCTGCGTACTGACCTTAAGCGAACGAGACATAAAAGCTCCACAGCCACGTCAATCGTAATTATGCTCAAAACTCGGTCATAAGTCATGCATTCTCAGTCATCAACTCACACATCCCTGCGATTTGATAGAGACATTCGAGCTGACGCTGTGTAGGCAGCTAGTCGCTCCATTTGGTTCTTCTGCGTTGCTTGGGATCGCAACCGATTCAAGCTCTCAGTTGAAATAGCTCAAGCCTTTTCTAGATAAATTCATATTAGGAGAATCTAACCATGTCAGAAACATTTCAAGGAACTGTCGAAGTTCGTAATGACGCGGGCGATACAACTGTCTCTATAAATGGTAATGCCGCTGCATTAGAGATCGGCGGTAACAACAATCGAGGAGACTTCATCATTCGAGACGAAAATAACAATGCTGTTGTTGAAGTCCGTGAGGATGGCGGTGCTACAGAGCTTGCCATTCGCGATGAAACTAATCAGAAAACATTTGAGTTTAGTAGCAGTACTTCATTGCTAGAACTGGGAGGACAAAACTCTGGAAGTGGAGCGCACATACGGCTCTACGATAGGGAGGGGAAAACTGGCCTTGGATACACGGAAACCAACGGCCTTGCCCTAGGCCGTGAAGATAAACCCAGCAAGATTAGTCTAATTGGAGATTTGGTTATCAGGGACGACCAAAACGCTCCGCTTCTCACCACCAGTGGTTCTCTCCGAGAAGTGAAGGTCGACAAAGCCGATCTGGTCGTCAAGGACGGTAGACTGGTCGTTAAGGACGCTCAAAATCAGAAGGCTTTCGATTTCAACGGACAAAACGGGGTTCTGTGGTTGCGAGATAGTGACAACCGAGATGTTCTTCGGATCAATACTCGCAGCGCCAGTATGCGTATAGGTCATTCTCGCAAAGCAGGTGAAGGGCCGATCAGAGATAGGTCTCGTATAGCAGGTGAGGGACCGGTCAGAAACGAGCCTAATGAGACAACTTCAGCTTTTGATTTTTCGGGTCAAGATGGTGAGCTAAGGCTCATGGACAAGCAAGCACGAGACACGCTAATTGTCGATGCTAACAGCGCCCACATGCAGCTCGGAGGAACGGGCAACGGAGGTGAGCTGAAGATCAAAGATGACCAAAATCGAACAGTTTTTTACTACAAGGCTGAAAAAGCCGCGCTGGTAATTGGAGAGCAGGGTAACCCAGGCCACATCAAAGTTCAAAACAGCGGCAGCAAAGAAACCATTCATCTCAATGGTGAAACGGGCGATATCATTCTGGCCAATGCTGACTGCGCTGAAGAGTTCGATCTACTAGAAGAAATGGATCCCGGTACGGTGATGGTGATTGACGCAGTCGGAAAGTTGAAAGAATGCACTGATGCCTACGATAAGAAGGTAGCAGGCGTTATCTCAGGAGCCGGACAGTACAAGCCAGGAATTGTTCTAGATCGGCAGGCAACGCGCAACACAGAAGGTATTAGGATGCCGCTGGCGCTGATGGGCAAGGTTTACTGTAAAGTAACCGCCGAAGAAACGCCTATTGAAGTTGGCGATTTGCTAACAACATCCTCGCTGCCCGGTCATGCGATGAAAGCAGGGGATCCATTGCAGGCATTCGGCACGGTGATTGGTAAAGCGCTCTCGCCAATGCCTTCTGGTACTGGCTTGATTCCTATCTTGATTGCGTTGCAGTAAATCTCGTTTGGCAAAGGCTTTGTTGGGTCTTGGATCATACGTCGATTCGACAAAGCCAACCAGTTCCTAAGCATCTTTTCTGACAACTTTTAGTAATACTGTTTCCAGCAACAATATTGATCTTATTCGAGTAGGAATTGAATCTTTTCAAGTTGCAAACAATCATCACAAAGAGGTATTTCAATGACCAGTCTAAAATCGTCTCCCGCTATCGATGGACAGGATTTTCCACTCAGCGTTAGAAACATCGCTGCTCAAAATTCACTCCTCCCACCAATATCAATCATCGAGTTGATGAATATTCAGCCCGAGGTGCCTGATGAGACACCCAATGAGGCACCCAATGAGACGCCCGAAGGGATAACTAGAACTATTCTGCTGAAAAAGCATACTCCCTATCAGGGCCACATTCCTTATGTAGGCCAGCTCTCAGGCCAAGGAATTCTACAGTCAATACAGGTACCGGATTCATTCACTGTCTCTTCTATTCGCTTTATAAAATCTGGCTATGGTTCCGAAGATTGCGGCAATCCTGAGGCTACTGTCGGGGTAGAAAGCGGAGCCACTATTGGCACCCAGAAGCTTTTAGAAATCTTTGAATCGCTACAGCTTCCTATCTATTTTTTGGCCTGCGTCGTAGGAACGAGCGCACCTGCCAACGTTTACATCAGTGCAACGTTTTTAGCTAATTGATAGCAGCACCTAATGTTTTTAGAGCCAGCTTCTGGGCTTCTGATAAGCCAGTAGCCCCGGAGATATTCATCCCTTCATAGGGTCCAGGCAATGGTATCGTTTGGCCGCACTGCCATGACTGTGTATCCCAGAGCCTGATTACGCTATCTTCCCCACCGCTTGCCAGGATCTTTCCGTTTGGGCTGAAGTCTAAAGTCGAAACTGTCTGAGAATGCTCTTGTAGCGTTCGGATGCACTGTCCGCTGTCCATATCCCAAATCTTGATGCTGCCATCAAAGCTGCCGCTAGCCACCACAGGTTGAGTCGGCGAAAACGCGATCGCTACGACTGGGGCTGTATGTCCAGTTAAGGTGCGATCGCACTGATCTGTCTGTAGGTTCCACAGCTTGATAGTGGTATCTACGCTTACACTGCCAAGCAGCCTGTCATCTTTGCTAAAAGCAATAGCAACTGTTTGATCCTTATGACCTTCTAGCGTTTTAAGACATGTTCCACCCTCAAAATCCCACAGTTTGACAGCGCCCTCTAGCCCCGCCGAAGCCAGCATAGTTCCATCATGAGAAAATCTCAGCGTCCAAATTAAATCTTTGTGCCCGGCTAACGTCTTGAGGCATAGACCGTTCTTGAGACTCCAAAGCTTGATAACCCGATCTGCACCAGCGCTAGCTATTCGGTCACCATCAGGATGAATAGCGACCGCACGTACAACACTGCTATGGCCTTCTAACTTTCTTAGTAGCCTTTGACTGTTTAGATCCCAGACATTGAGTTCTGCTGCCGCAATGCCACCGGCGCTAGCCAAAAACTCACTATTGGGAAAAAAACTTAAATCCAAGACCGGACTGTTCTGAGGGATAGTCTGGCTACATTTCTGCTCAGCCACAGATCCTTCGGCCAGATCTGTTCCCACCAGATTCCACAGCCGAATATTTTTATCATGACTGCCGCTAGCTAACGTTTTCTCATTAGCAGAAAAGGCTAAAGACCAGATTGTGTTGGTATAGCCCGAGAGCGTTCTTAGACAATAACCCGTTTGAGCATTCCAGATGCGCACAGTGCGGTCTTGATTACTGCTATAGAGCGTTTTTCCATCTTTTGAAAAGACTACCGACCACATCCAGCTAGTATGACCCAATAAGGATTTCTCACACTCACCAGAATGAACATTCCAGATTTTGATGACACCATCGTAGCTACCACTGACGATTCTGTTCCCACTCGGATCAAAAGCCACTGTCCATACAGAGTTTTGATGGCCCGTTAGTGTTCTAATACATGCCCCCGTTTGGACATTCCAAATCCTGACTGTTTGGTCGTTTCCTCCACTGACTAACAGCTGCCCGTTTGGGCTAAAATCGATTTCCCATATGCCATGATTAGGGCTTTCTATCGTCTTGAAGCAATGGCCGCTTTGCCGGTCCCAAAATCTAATCGTTTGGTCGATGCTACCGCTAGCCAGCGTTCGGCCATCCTCTGAAAAGACAACGTTTCTAAGGGCTCCAGTATGACCAACCAACGTTCTTTGACACTGCCCACTCTGCAAATCCCATAGTTTAATGGTCTGATCGCTACTGCCACTAGCAATCTGTTGACCATCTGGAGAGAATACAGCGGACATTGCTAGTTGGCTATGTCCTTTAAAGGTTTTGATGCAGACGCTGTTACTAATTGCCCAGAGTTTAAGGTGACTATCGCCACTTCCACTAACTAAATACTGTCCATCGGGTGAAAAAGCCACAGAATAGACCCAATCGGTATGTCCCCTAAACGTTCGTAAGTACTGATTGTCTTCGAGCTGCCAGAGATGAATGTTTCCAAGATGGTCAGCTAGCGCCATCAGGGTATTATCTGGACTCAAGGCTACCGTAGTGACCCCGCCAAAGGTCCCGTTGAACTGACAGTGGCGGAAGTTTGCCGCTGTAAAGTTCACACCGTTGAGCATTGTATCTACGAGATCGGCTTGCCAGATAGCTAACTTTGAAAAGTCGTAGTTTGAAAGGTCAATACTCAGCGAGCGAGCAAGGTTCAAGATATTGCCTGCGCCGTAGCCCGACAAAATTTGTTTAAGGTTAGATAGAACCGTTTGGATAGCGCTAGAAATGAACTGCTGCTGAATCAACGTAGAACGAATTTTATCTGCTAGAGGCGTTAAATTCATCCGCTGTTGGCTGGCTCTTACGTAGTCTTTAGTTGTGGTCTTAGATAGGGCATGAGTACACAACAGCAGTGAATTCTTCATCGCCGAGACATTCAAGCTAAGTGGTGTATTTTCGTCACTTCCCTCATGCATTCCAAGCGTTTCTAAGTTTTCATAAACGGTTTGAATTAACCGCTCTGTGACGTATTCCATAATCACAGGTTGCTGAGTGCACTGCCCTGAGCGGGTTTCGATCAGCGATCGCCAGCTCAGCGACTCAAGCGCCTCAAAGATATCAGAGCGAGATACCGACGGCCAGATATCGTCTTGTAGTTCGGCAACCGTTGTCCACTCTCGGTTGATTGCTAGCCAATAGAGAATGGTCTGTTCTAAAGAGGATAGGCGCTCGAATTGTTGATCCAGTAAGCGTCTAAGACTGTTGAAAACGAATACTTCCTCTTCTAGAAAACGCTCGATATCTCCCTCAAACAGTGATTGGATAGAGGTGCTGACTAGCCTAAGAACCAGGGGGTTGTTGTCGTAATATTGGCTAAGCTGTCGAATACTTTCAGATGAGCCAATCAGTTTCTTTGCTTTAATCATTGCTGTAGCTGCTGCTGACGAGCCACGTAACACAATAGAGCGCGTCACTAAACGGTTACTTTCTAAAATGCCAATATCGGTCGGCTTCTCGCGTCCGGTAATCAGCAAACAGCTTGAATGCTGCGTCTGTCCAATCTGTCGCAGGAGATTACCATAGTTTTCGTACCCAGCTCGATACTGACCAGATTGGTCATTACTCAAGATGGTTTCCATATTGTCTAAAATCAGTAGACATCGGTGAGTACGTAGCCAATGCAGCAAACGATCTACCGTTGGTGTCATATCCTGTTGCCAAGACAAAAACGGGACCAAATCTTGAAGCAATGCTTCCAATGGCGGAGCGTTACGCACAGAACGCCAGATAACGGCATCAAATTCAGAGCAAATTGCCTGCGCTAACTTAGTTGCCAGATAGGTTTTGCCAACTCCGCCAATTCCCAAAAGCATGACTAGTCGACATCTTTCAGTCAAAATAGTCTCTTTCAACAGGCTTAGCTCAGCCTCGCGGCCGCAGAATAAGTCAATATCGATAGCCTCTCCCCAGTCCTGAATAGGCGTAGAGCTTGGATCTAGCAGCGCAGGGGCAGAACTGAGATCAAGAGCTTGAGTAAGATCGAGATCTTGGGTTGGAGAAGAGTCCGCAACGACGCGCCAATCGAGACTAAGGCGATCGCATATCTCCAAGAATGTTCCATAGTCAACTGGCTTACCATTCAAAAACCGGCTGATTGTCGAAAGCGCCATTCCTAAGTCTTCTGACAACGCCCGCTGATTGAATAGGCCGTTACTCTTTAGAGCTTCCTTGACTGTTTGAATACAGCGACTATCAACTTTCAAAGATCGGAGCATGATTATCCTTAGCTGTACCCGGCTCTAAAATTATGGACGCAAGCGCTCAATCGACCAACGCTCTGATCGCATCTTACTCAATCATTTCTTGAAACTCAGTCATAAGTCATACAAACTCAGTCATGATCTCAGGTGTCTTTCGGATGAAATGAGAGTTAGCTCCGATCAACTCTCTAATTGCCATTGAAGCGCAAATCATGAAAACAGCTCAACCCTTTAGCTATCAGTTCGCTCGCTTCGAGCAACCTGCCGACAAGTGTCTCTATCTACACTCGTTTATAGCCGACTATATCAGTCGCCATCAGCTCTTTAGAAAGGTAGAGCGCTACACCAAAATCATCGGCCTTTTTATGCGCTTCTGCAGTCCGCCAGATATCTCCTTCCAAGGACTCAACGCGATATGCATGTTTACGACGCTCTCCTTCTTCATAGATGATCAAGCTGACAAGGACAACAACTGTTATTTAGAACGCTTTCAATCAATCATCAAGGGACTAAGATCACCAGAAACCAATTCAGAAAATGCGTTGATCGAATTGCTCGATTTTGCTGATAGATTATCTGGACGCGCCCAAATGAACAGCGATTCATTCCGACAGCATCTTCTCAACTATATCGCTGCGCAACAGTGGGAAAGAGAACGTATCAGCCGTTCACCAAGTGACTTTAGCCTAGAAGGGTATTACCAGTATCGGCCTGATGCGATCGCCCTATTTCCTTATCTAGCTCTACTCAAGCTATCAGAGAAAATAGACGAGCTACGGTTTCACCCCCTACAAAGATCACAGCTACTGTTCTTAGAGCAACTTGCTGCCAAAATTGCTTATCTCGATAACGATATCTGTTCCTGGCAATCTGAACGGACAGAGCCGACAGCGCTGAACCTAGTCAAAGTGTTGAAAGAAGAGTCATTGCTTAGTTGGGAAAAGAGTCTTCAAGAAGTCACCAGAATTCGCAATTCGACAGTAGAACGATATGTTCACAATCGCGACCAGCTTTTGCAAGAAGCCGACAGCATAGAACTGAGAAACTACTTCAGTATGCTCGAGTGCAGCGTTACGGGAAACTATGAAGCCATGCAGCATCTTAAGCAACAGCAGCTGCGCTATGAGCCAGCGGAGTTAGTTACCGTTTAGTGGTGGTAGAAGGGAATCTAAGCTATCTAGCCAATTAAGAAGATCTTCTTTTTATTGACTGCCAAAGCGAGCTGAATGCGTGAATCAGAATTGCTAGCAGAAAGAAACAGATTGCCCAATAGATAGCACTAGATAGCTGAGATGGCGTAGAGGCATCTGCCCGGACTTGCCAGTACTTCGTCTTAGTAGCTCGAAAGATGTTTAGTCCTGTCCATAGCCAGGTTCGTCTAGGAGAAAGATTGAGCTGATGAACCTGTGATAGATCATCGACATAAACCGTAAGAAGCGGATTTTGGTAGGTGACGACCACATTGCGAGGAATCAAAATATCCTCTGACTCAAACACGCCTGGAATGACAAACTCTGGCCAGATGCCATTACGTCCTGTCCAAGCCGTGGCTAGCTGAAATATCAGGGCCGAGCCGTTTTGGCCTAGAGTAAAGTTTCGATCGTGGTTATTCAGTGAAAGGGAGATAATTCTTGCCGGGCCAAACTGCTCAACTTTGGTGGAGCTTACTTGAGCAGTGAGGGTAAATGCATCGTTCCGCTTTAATGCTGCAGTTAGCTCGCTAGGAGCCGTTTTGGTAATGAGCCAGCGTTTAGGACTAACAGAAACACTTTCGCGCTGATTGCTAGTAGGTGCCGATGAGCTTTTCCATACGAGCAGCGGCAGAGATTGAGGCGATCGCACAATTTCTCCTTGAGCGAATCGATAGTTGCCCACCGTGCTTGCCATCGGGGTTCCTTTTTCTAAGAAAGATTCAATCTCTCGCTCAGAAGCTACCCGGTCAGATAGCGAAAGGCTGCTGATCTCTCCTCGCCAAGGACGACCCCCCGATACCTCATTACCAACCGTCAGATAGTAGAACTCTTCCCAAGACTGTAGCGATGTGGCGTGATGCGGAAAAAACAACAGAAAAGCCAGTAGGCATAGCGCGATCGCTGCCCTTACTAACGGTAGAGACAGTCCCTTTCGCCACTGCCGAGCATAAACTATCAGCCATCCGCCTAGTACGCCGCCAACTGTATTAGATAGCAGATCGTACACAGAAGTGTTTCGAGAGGGAGCGAATAGCTGTAACAGCTCTACCCCCAACGATACGCAAAAGCTAAATACCAGCAACCGTATAAAAATCGTATGTTGGTTACGCCGGTAGTTACGCTCTGGGCTGACAGACTGTTGGTTAAGTACCTGGCCAGATCGATGCCAGGCGTAGCTGTGTTCCTTCCACAAGTATCCTAGACCGAATCCAAGCGGCATAAAAAAGAGAATATTCTGGAACGCATCAACCCAAAACGCGCGGTCTAGCGACGGCTTTTGAAACAAGCCTGCTAACCGCGCTTGGGCTGTCTCTATACCAACGCCAGAAAAATCAAACTCGTATGGAAAGAGCGTGCCGTGAACAACTATCGCCAAACTGAAGATGACGATGACACATCCTACCCAACGTCTATAGCGGTTGGATTTGTAGCGATTAGATTCATGGTGATCAGGCCTACGATTAGATCGATGCGCCAACTTACATACTCCGAACCGTGGCTTCACCGTCCTTCACTTCACCCACTAGCACTTCACTCGCTAGCCCTACAAACAATCCGTTTTCTAATACGCCCGGAATATTGTTGATAGTAACTTCCATCTCAGCTGGATTATCGATGCCACCAAATCTAACATCTAGTACCATATTGCCTTGGTCTGTAATCACCGGACCATCTTTTTGAATACCCATTCGCATCTCTACTTTGCCGCCTAGCTTTTCTAGTGCTCTAGTCACTGGCGAAACGGCCATGGGTAATACTTCTACTGGCAGCGCAAAAATCGTCCCAATTTTGTCACTTAGTTTAGAGCTATCCACCACAACCACGAACCGCTCAGCTAATCCATCAACCACTTTCTCTCTAGTGTGCGCCGCCCCACCGCCTTTGATTAGGTTCATTTGAGGATCCACCTCGTCTGCACCGTCGATGGCAATGTCAATATGATCTACTTCATCTAAAGTCGTTAGGGGAATGCCATGTTGCTTGGCTAGTACGGAGGCCTGAAAAGAAGTTGGAATGCCTTTAATATCTGTCAGTTCCCCAGAGGCAATGCGCTCGCCAATAAACTGAATAGCATAGGCGGTCGTCGAGCCAGTCCCTAGTCCGACGATTGTGCCAGACTTGACTTGGGCAGCCGCAGCGCGACCGACTTCTTGTTTCATTAGCTTAACGGGGTCCATGGGGTTTCTCCTACATACATGTCGGTTTATAGCATGAGTGATCGCGGGTAGGGAGTAAAGTTAAACAATGGGTTCAAGTCTATTCAATTGCGGCGATCATCTTGGAGAACAGCGGATCTGGTACTGGCGCGGCTGGCGAGTTCGCTATACCCACGTCGTTGGATCAGCGACACATTCAGACAGCTCAGATAATCCGCCATTTCTGCTGCTGCATGGCGCGGGCTCTAGTTTGGAGCAGTGGCGCGAAAATTTGCTTGAGCTGGCACGCGATCGCCCTGTATACGCGCTAGATCTTGTTGGCTTTGGCGGCTCTGAAAAAATTGCTCATACCGTTAATACGGCACTATGGACTCAACAAGTTGCTGATTTCTGGGAAACCTTCTTAGGTAGGCCAATGATTTTAACGGGACATTCGTTAGGTGCACTCGTTGCGCTGCAAACTGCCACAACCTATCCTAACCAAGTTGATAGGCTAGTCATGCTAACACTGCCTGCTGCTAGGCAAGAGCTAGGGGGTTCTGCTTCTCGAATTGGAGCGGCTGTAGAAAGGTGGTTCGCATCACCCCTGTTGATCAGACCGCTGTTTCATCTGATTCGTCAACCTTGGTTGATTCGCTTAGCCTTACGAGCGATCGCTCAACGTCCTCACAAAGTAGATAGTGGCCTAGTAGAAGGGTTTTTAAGGCCAACTAGAGACCGAGGGGCAGCTCGCATGTTTTGCTACTTAGTCAAATCCCGAACATCGGATAGCTTCAGCCCCCTTACACAAGAGATGGTCGAAAAAGTGCAAGTGCCGACGCTGCTGTTATGGGGAAAATGCGATCGCGTCATTCCCATCGACTGGGGCCGCTACGTCAATACGCTGAACGATCGGCTCTGCCTAGTTGAGATCGAAGATGCTGGCCACTTCTTCTATGACGAACTCGCTCTCGAATTTCACGACATTGTCGAACAGTGGTTGTGTTGAACAGGGCTTGATTCGATCTGCCTTTGCGGCCCCAGATAAACAACCAAGCTGAGGTGAACACAGAGGTACTTTCTCAAATTTGTGCACTCAATTTGCACACACCTTAGTGTCCGGTATAAATTTATGTAAATTAAGTATTCATAATAGTATATATTCCTAAAGAAACGCTAAGCCATGTCTTGCGGAATAGGCATGAACACCTATCAATACCGCAATATATTTCACATAAATACAACCTGGTTAAAATGATGATGTTTAAAGCGACTCAGCTCTCTTCCGGCCGCTGGGGTATTTTTAACGGTAGCCGTCTATTAGCCACTGTAGGAAGCCAGCAGGCATTGAACCTCATGAAACTTCAGCTCCCTGGCGAACTTATTTTGGTCGAAGACCAACAACACGTGAGTGACAATAGATAAATGAGCCAGGGATATCACCTTTGGCGGTCTCTTAAGACTTACCCTTCGAGACTCATATCATCAAATATAGCGGTATGCAAATATGCGCTATTGCCTAAGTGAGCTATTGCCTTGTATCTAGCACTGGCTGTGACTAAGTTTCGGGTTTTATTCTGCACTTTCTTACATCGCTACATGCGTTAGTGGTTTGAGCTATTCGTTTGTTAGAGACGTTAGGCAATAAACGTGCTAAGCCAAATGACTATAGTCTGTCTATATCCTATTGTTGTGTGGATAAGTGTTGTCATCAACAGTGATAGAAAAAGGTGGTAAAAGCTGCCGTTCAAAGCAGTTCCAATTACCTACCTAATAGGTCTGTTGCGATTCCCAAAAAAGAGAAGTGAGTTGTCTCTTTATAAGAAGGTTATTTTGGGCTATGCAGCATGAATATTGCTGCTTGCGCCTGTTCTTGCAATCAGATACACCCTTATACGTGGGCAATCTATATGCAAATAATTTATCTTCGCGTATAGCTTATCTTCGCATATACGCATTATAGATTGATTCGCGCACGTTGTTGATTAGCGCATGCATCCAACCTGATATCTCTATACGTACTATTGATGTGCATCATTTGTTTGACTTTCCAGCGCATCTGTCTATCTTTAACGGACAGGTACGTCTGTATGGCTATTCAACTGAGCGAAGGTAGTATAGGATGTTTCCACTTGAGACATCCCGCTTCTTCTTGCTCATACATGGATTCTGCCTCTCCTAATCAGCATGAACACAGTCCTCAGGCTGACTCTGCACTGTGGCAAGCTTTGTGTGCTGGTGAAAATGCAGCTTTGGGCCAGCTGTACGACCGTCATGCTGGCCTAGTTTATGGCATCAGTCTAAAGATGCTAATCAATCCTCAAGAAGCAGAAGATTTGACTCAGGATGTTTTTATAAAATTAGTGCAAAGCAAGACATATGATCCTGCACGGGGATCGTTGCGAACTTTCTTAAGCGTGCTAACGCGATCACGGGCTCTAGATCGTTTGCGATCGCGTCAGTCTGCCAGTCGTTCTCAACAAAAGTTACGGTCAGATTATACGGCCTCTTCTCGAGCGAATATCGACCCGGCTACTCAGAATGTTCTAGAAAATGAACAGGCTGAAACTGTTATGGCGGCGCTCTCTCAGCTTTCCGACGCCCAAAGGCAGGCCTTGCAGCTAGCCTACTATGACGGACTTACTCAATCGGATATTGCTTCACGTCTGAGTATTCCTCTAGGCACTGTTAAAGCCAGAACTCGGCGCGGTCTACTTCGGCTCCGAGATATTTTGGCTACTACAAAAGAGGATGAACAGACAGAGAATATGGAGGGAAGGATAGATCAATGAATACCCCAACTCCATCTGAACAACAGCTTTTGCTAGCCGGATACATTCTAGGCGATCTCGATGCAGAAGAAAGCCAGGCGTTCGAGCAACTATTGTCTAGTGATCCAACGGTTCAACAAGAACTTATAGAACTACAAAACTCTTTGGATGCCGTCTATAACCCAGAGATAACCCCACCACCTGCTTTAAAGGCATCTGTTCTAGCGGCAGTAGAGCAGTCTATTCAAACCTCAACTCCTCAGTCGCAAGCAGAAGATCAGCCCCTCTCCTCGCCTGACTCAGTATCTACAGGCCTAGCGGTTGGTAATACAGAGTCCGCAAATCCTACCAACTCATCTCGAACAGCAGTAAAGTTTCAAAGAAAGATTTTGCTTTTAGTCAGCGGATTCCTAGCTGCACTCAGCCTCTACTTAGGATCGCAAAACTACAGTCTGCGCCAGGCTGTTGAAACGCTCGAGTCTGAGAAAGCTGCTCTTGAACAAACAGATGATGCTGCTGAACTAGTCACATACTCTTTGGATACAACAGAAAATGCAACGGTAGATGAACAAACTAGTTCTGTCGAAATTTCAGTCAATAGCGATCGCCTAACAGCAGATCTAGAGGCGAGAGGGCTACCCGTACTGTCCGAAGACCAGGTATATGCACTATGGACAGTCATACCCGAAGATACGCCAGCGACCAAAGATGCTAAGAATGCTATTCTGACAGCCGTCTTTAGGGTAGACGAGGCAGGCAATCAAATCGAGGAGATTATATTACCAGCTGTATTTCGCGATCAGACTCAAATAGAAGCCATTGCGGTTACTGTAGAAAATGCCGATCAGCCTCAAGCTCACGAGTCGAGTCCTATCTTATTCCGTCAATTGTGATAGCTATCTGCTGATTATGGCTTCTGTATGATTAACGTTAATCGCTTTGCTATAGCTTCGTACACCGGCTGAACGGTATAGGAGGCAACAGGAAAGCGAGCTGTGGTACCCGTAGCATAGTCTTATCTTTCGAGTATGCGGACGGGAAGCATATAGCTTGGGTAATAAATTCTAGGGCAGAGAATTTCAGGAACTAGAGAGGCCTGAACGTGTCAAAGTGATGACGACGCTGCTGCCAAGCACGAATTGACTTAGCTTGACGGTTTGTGTGAGAACGCCCTTGTACACCCACATAAACTGATTCAGCTTCTAAAGGCGTTTCTAGGTCGCAGGCTTCCCTTTCTGGCTCAGCCTGATGACAACTGGTAAGCGGGGGTTCTTGTGTACCTCCGGTGGTCATTTCGGCTTCTAGCGTTTCTGGGTTACGACCTGACTTCTTCCTTGTCGGATGGTTCAATGGCACATGGGTCAAACAATTCATTAGTTCTTGGTCTCGGTCATTCTGATTCATAGCTTTCCTGTTACTTGTTACAGAGCAGATGTTATGGAGCAGAAATTAAAAGTCTCCGTAGAGACACTAATAAAACTGCCGTCTATGAGTTCATGATGACCGTGTAACTACTGAGTCAACTACCGTACGGCTCAGATCTTTATATATCTGAGGCGACTGGTAACGAAAAGGTGAAGGTACTACCCACCCCAATCTCACTAGTAGCGGTGATCGTACCGCCTTGAAGTTCGACTAAACGCCGGCAGATAGCCAAACCAATTCCCGATCCGCCTGAGATGCGATCGCGAGATCTATCTGCTCTCCAAAAGCGCTCAAACACGCGCGGAATATCGGTTTTCTTAATGCCTTCACCGGTATCCGAAACAGCTATCCAAACCAACTTAGCGTCGTTAGTCGCTTGCGTATAAACACGGACATTCACCTCACCAGCTTTGGTGTGGCGCAGTGCATTACTCAGTAGATTTACCAAGATCTGCTCAATTCGTGCAGGATCACCCCAAACGGGCAATAGGTCCGGCGAAAATTCAGTTGTGAGCTTGAGCTGGTCAGAATTAATTAGCTGATCGGCAAAGCGATCGCATACCTGAGTGACCAACGGCACAATATTCACTGCCTGTGGATGAATCGGCAGATAGCCAGACTCTAGCTTCGATAGCTCTTGCAAATCGTTGACTAGTCGCCGAAGTCGCTCTGTCTCGTTTGCAAGGCGATCATACGTCTCAGGTGTAGGCGAGATCGCACCGTCTGCTAGCCCTTCCAAATATCCTTTGACGATCGTCAGCGGCGTACGCAGTTCGTGGGTAAGATCGCCTACTAGCTCGCGCCGCCGTTGCTCTACGCCCTCTAAATCATCCGCCATCCGATTAAAGCTATGGCCTAAGCGGTCAAATTCGGGGATTTCTAGCGGTGGTACCCGAGAAGAAAAATCCCCCGCCGCAAACTGTTGCGTAACCGATTCCATCCGCAATAGCGGCTTTGTAATCCGCCGAGACAGCCACCAGCTCGCGCCGCCTGCACTTGCTCCTCCTAGTACAAAAGACCAGAACAGACCTCGTACCCATGCCCCTTCAAACCCCTTAAGCAGCTGACCTTTCACCTGCTGTTGAACTCTGACACCCCGCAGTTCCATCCGCTCTAGCGTCACGACAAAATATCGCGGTGTATATAGTCGGCTCACAATCGCTAGTGATGCGATCGCCACTGCTAGCACGCTCAGC
Organism: Synechococcus sp. PCC 7335; assembly: GCF_000155595.1. Taxonomy (NCBI): domain Bacteria; kingdom Bacillati; phylum Cyanobacteriota; class Cyanophyceae; order Synechococcales; family Synechococcaceae; genus Synechococcus; species Synechococcus sp. PCC 7335. The sequence goes on from NZ_DS989904.1 coordinate 3,874,089, forward strand.
TGAGAAACCAACAGCTGATTGCGTAATCCCATCTTTTTCCGACGCAAATCATCTTTCACTTAACTACTGCCAAGAGTTGTGTAGACCAATAGAACCTTTCCTAATAGAACCTTGCAACTGCTTGCAGCACACCTATTCATCCTCAAACCGATAGCCCACACCCACTACCGTCTTTACAAACGTTGGCGCAGACGGGTCTGGTTCAATCTTCTTGCGTAGCCTGGCGATATGCGTATCCACTACTCGTTCATCTCCAAAGAAGTCTTCTCCCCATAGTTTGTCAATCAGCTGACTACGGTTCCAGACCCGGCCTGGATAGCTCATGAACGTAGCTAATAAGTCAAACTCTAATGGCGTTAGCTCCAACGGTATCTGCGCTATCTCCAACTGGTTTTGAGCATTCTGTCCACTGGTATTACCTTCGGCACTGTCTTCGACCTCTAAACCTTCCTCTCTAGAGACTGATTCAACTACCTTTTGACTAGCCGTTCGTTGATCGAGATCCACTGTAAAGTGCGCTGTTTGATAGGTAGTCCTTGGCTGATGGCTACCTCTTAAACTACGCCTTAATACGGCACGAACCCTGGCTACAAGTTCTCTAGGACTAAAAGGCTTCACTATATAGTCGTCTGCGCCCGTCGATAGGCCTATAATGCGGTCCATCTCTTCCCCGCGGGCAGTCAGCATCATGATGTAAGGATCTTTAATCTCGTTTTGCTGACGGACCCTAGCACAGACCTCTAATCCATCTAAGCCTGGAATCATTAGATCTAAGATAATTAGATCTGGCTGAATCAATCTAAAACGGTCGAGCGCAGTTTTGCCATCCCGGCAAATGTGGCAGCGAAAGCCTTCTTTAGATAGATAAAGCTGAATGAGTTCGGCAATATCAGCCTCATCTTCCACAATCAATATATCCATAGTAAAGCGCCTATAACTGAGCTAGGAATCAACTAACTTCCTCTCATTTTGATAGAACTACGGTCTAATACACCAACTTTAGCTGCTACTATCTCACCAACTTCATTATCTTTGGAATCCTCGGCGTCATCTTGTGAGTGTGTCCGTTTATGCCTGCACCTACCTTCGAGACTTTATCAGCAGAACTCAACCAAGCGCTTTCTAAGCGCCACGACATTCCTTCTGAAACTACGGCTCGATGCACGCAGGGTCGCAATAAGGTGATGGTCCTTATTGAGTATCCATCCGCAGAAGGGAATGACGTCAAAAAGCTGACCGTTCAGACATTGGACTGGCTAGAAGATTATCTGCGACATTATTTCAATGTCGTTGGACTTCCTAGTGAACTTGCCGACCTATCGGCGATCGCAAATGAGGTTGTTGTACAGCTCTATTTGAAGTATCAAAACACTTCCAGCCCGTTCACGATGCGATCATTTACATGGAAGATAGAAGATGGATTCGCTGACCTATTTGGACACTCAGATTTCGATCGATCGACTTCGTTTACTACGCCCGACTACTCAAGCGTAGAAGAGCTAGATCTAACATCTGATGATCTCAGGTCTGAAGGCAATTTTGTATCAGCCTTCAGTGCTGATAGCGCGAGCGATCTATTTGCCGATCTCTCTGAGGGTATCTCACAGGAGAATCAGCAGTCTAGTGATGAGCTAATGGAGTTTTTAGTTTCAGACGAGGTGCCTACAGTGCCTTCATCAGAGCTAGATCTGCCAGCGGTCGAATTGCCAGTTAGTAGCTATCTCGAATCTGAAAGGGCGTCGGATTTTTTCGAACTTGATCAAGAAAATCTAAGTCCAAAAGCAACAGTAGATTTATTCGATTTCATGGCATCATCCGAATCAGAAGATCTCGCCCTAGAAGAACTCACCGACGAGACGCTAGGCTCTACAGCGGAATTTGAAGCAGATTTCTTTATAGAAGACTCTTTGATAGATGATGTGCTGTATGCAGATGAGTTTGTTGAAGATCAAGGACCAAAGCCTATTGACGAAGCCTCTTTGCACCCTTCAGAAGTAGGAAGCTCAACAAACATAGAGTCCATAGAAGAAGATCGTATAGAAGATAATCTGGTTGATGAACAAGAAGTCGGTTCAAAAGTTGAAGAATCAGAGCCGAAGGTATCAAAGCTTCCCGTAGTGTCTGATGAATCTGAGCTAGAAGCGTCAGAGCCTGGCACCTTACCATCTACTCAAGAAACAGAGTCAGATCTTGCACTTACAGATCTAGGTTTAAACCCATCAGAACCTGTAGCAGAATCTTCAGAACCTGTAGCAGAATCTGAAGCGCCAGAACAAGTAACAGAGTCTAAGAAACCAGAGTTCAAGAAACGTGAGTCTAGTGAAATAGCTGAACCCATTGATCCCACGGTAGAAGCTTCAATCCCTTTCAACCTATCGCTTGAAGCTTCTACCGTTAGAAGGCCAGAAGAACTCAAATTAGAAGAGAAGATAGCGCTCAACGATCCATTTTCTCAAGAAACGTCTGAAATAAACCCTACAGAAGAAACTGCTACGGACGACTTTGGGACGAAAGATTGGGCAAAAGATAATGAAAGTGACCAATTAGATCTTTCTGATCATGGCGACGATGAAACAATTCCTTTTGAATACGATGAAGCAGAGGCGCTGCCAAGTATCCGTACTAGCCTCGGTGACGCGGATGAGGGCTATTTAGAACATGACTACACCACCGAAGCGTATATCGGTGATAGCCGCGAAGCCAAAAATCGCGAAGATTACGAAGGCGATCGCGCTCAACCGACCCACTCAACCGACAAGGGCATTGCGACTGTCGAAGCAGAGCAGTGGCAGGGCAAACGGTCTTCTCAGCGCTCAGGCAAAAAAGCCTGGGCGTTTGTTGGTCTTTTGGGTATTTTGATGACTGGCATACTAGGCTTTGGGTTGACTAGACCCTGTAGCATTGGTCAGTGCGATCGCTTAGAAACAGCCAGAATAGAAAGCGATGAAGCCCTAGCTCAACTGCGCCAAGATAATTCTGCCGCGAGTATTCAAGCAGCTCAGCAAAGCATAAGACGCTCTATTCAACAGCTAGAGCCTATTCCTGTCTGGTCTAGCTATTATGACGAAGCTCAAACTGCCATCCTAGAATACGAACGACAGCTTAACGCCTTAGATCTTGTTAGTGTGGCTCAAGGTACGGCATACAGCGCTGCGGTTCAATCACAAGATCCTCCTCACTCAGCGTCTACTTGGGAAGAGATTGCCAGTCAGTGGCAAGAGGCGATCGTTGGACTATCATCCGTTCCAGACAACGGTCCGGTATACGAGCTAGCTCAGACGAAGCTAACAGAATACCGTGCCAACTTATCCACTATTCGACTAAGAGTTAGAATTGAGTCAACGGCGGAAGAGAATCTGAGTCAAGCTCAACAGTCGGCTACGCAAGCCGCTCAGAAGTCCGAGACCGCAGCGTCTGCAGAAGCTTGGGAAACGGTGGTAAAAGACTGGCAGACCGCTATCAATAGCTTACGACAGATTCCACAGGGTACACAGGCTTACTTCGAAGTGCAAGAGATCCTGCCTAAGTATGAACAGCGATTGCGTGAGGCGCGTGATCGTGCTGAAAAAGAACGGAGTGCTAGCGAACAAGGCACCCGAATTGACTCTAGTTTTATCCGAGGATAGATCAAGCAGGCTTGCAGCAGATTCCAAACACAGATGTAAATCCGTGTAGGAACGTTGAGCCCCCTACTGGTCCAATCTCGCCATTGCAGAAAAAGCCACCTACTGGCAGTGGACCTAGATACTTTTCAAACAGATCAGAATCAAAATTAGGCTCATCATAGAGTCCTTCTCCTCGTCCTGTACAGGAAAACAGCAAGGCACCTGCTGGAAGACAGCCTGTGTGAGCTTCTGCTAGCTGGTTCTCTAATCGTTCTACGCTGTAGCGGCGCAGCATTTCTTCGAGATCTTCTGCTGATGTCTGAGCGTCACGCATGTGAAATTGAACCCGCATACCCGGACGAATCTTATCTGCTACTGCGATCGCTCCGTTATTCGGATTTACTCCAACCAAGTTTCGAATTAGAAAGTCTCGGCGAGTTAGCGTCGACTTGAATCCGCTTTGCGCTACCCCAATGAATAAGGCATTTTGCATCATTACCCGCTCTTCCTCACTCATTCTCTGGAAAAGCGTCTGCAAGATTTCTAGAGGTGTCTGGGATGTCTGAGGTCTTCCAGTGTCAGCTAGCTCATCGAGTTCGAGCTTGATCATGATGTTGCGATCGCCCTCACTTACACGATACAGCTGACCAATAGGCCGGCAGCCCTGCGCCACAATTGCCTGCAGCACAATCTCACCCGATAGCGCCACGCCAACAATACCTTCTCGATAGCGCCGCTGGCCGCAAAACAGACCACTATACTTGCTAAAGCTTTCAATGCCAGCCAGTCCACCCACCTTCGTCGCTCCCGGATAAGCAAAATCTAATCCCTGAAGTAGCTCACTCGTCCCTGAAGAAAATGGGTCCGCCATCAGCACAAACCCTGGTTGCTCTGCAGGTTCAACACCGATTAGATCAACCCAAGCCTGCGGTGGGCTATCTAGATCGGGCAAATCAGCTGCCGTCAGATAAAAGCTATTAATGCTGACATCCGGTAGATGTGCCACCATCAGACTCAATGCTGGCCCAGCTTCAATTTCGGCAGGAAAACTCTCATCCATGCCGATCACGCCGCTACCGCTACAGCCTACTATCTGAGCAGTGGGTAGATGAGCCTGAAGTAATGGCATTAACCGTTCATATTCACTAGCAAACGCTACTGATACAAAAACAAGCGCAAGGTCAATCCGCCGATCTAGCTTGTCCTTTACTTCCCCAACAACCTCCTTCACAGCGGTTTCCAAAGAAACACTAGTCGAGATCGCGCTTACCCATTTCATACATGCAGGCTCCTTAAGATTAAGATTATCCTACGGGTAGAGCTTTTTACTGAAAACTGCTGACATACTATACTCATTCACCCCGTCAAACCGTTTGGATACAGCTCTATCCTTATCTTACAGGGGGTGAAGCAAGTGCTTCTTGTACTGCCATCTATGATACGGCAGTTTAAAGCAGCCAAAGCTAGAATAGAGACTGAACCAAACGTCGTTAAAACTTTACTAAACACGGTTTGCCATGAGCGATATCCAAGAAAAAATCAAGACTGAAATTGAAGCAGCCCGTGAAGCTTGCTCTGCAGACAACAATGACGCAGAAGGTTGTGCTGCCGCATGGGATGCCGTCGAAGAACTTCAAGCCGAAGCTTCTCACCAGCGTACAAAGAAGCCTGAAAAGTCACCCTTTGATCAGTATTGTGACGACAATCCTGAAGCAGATGAGTGCCGCGTCTACGACAACTAAACGATAACCAAGCTTTGACTCAGCAGATGTATTGAGCAAGTAAACGCAGCTCAATACATCTGCTGAGTCAATTAACTGACTAAGGAAAAAGGGGAAAGAGTCTTCTAGAAAAGGCTTCTTTCCCCTTTTTAGTGCGTCGGTTCCTATCGCTCTTCTACGAGCGAGCCGGTACGGCCAGTATCTTCATGGCTACTGGCTTTTCACTATGAGGATAGAGGTAAGATAAATCAGTTAAGGCCGGTCAATCACCAAAGCAACTTTCGGCAGGGCAGCGCTGTGTCTTGATTCGAATATATGAAGGACGCTTGTAGGGAGCTGACTGTAGGGATGATTCACCGTTGCCAAAAGCGTTTTTGCGAACAAGGAATAGGTAGGCCCATAGACGTATGAAACTCAGCTTGAACTTTGCGAGTCAAGCGTTTAGAGACCTGGCGAACAATTTGAGTGAGAAGCTGGTCGCCAGAGGCTTTGACTAGGTTATCTGGCAAAGCTTGTACAAAGCGGGGAACTTCTACCCAAGTAGATAGGCTAAGCTCCCACTCTACATGAGTAGTTTTTTCGACATCGATATCTTTTGGAATATCTTTGGCAGCCTCTTCGCACAGCGTCATAGAAGCATGAAAGTCGACGTCGTAGCCTTCAGGGTTGTAGCCAGGCACCGGGATGGTTTCGATGCGATAGATACCTTTTTCTTGAGGCAGTAAACGCAAACCAATCTTTGGCTCTACTACATGATTTAGGCTCTTATACTTGCCGACAGCTAGACCATAGCCATTCTTTCCGATGGGCTCTACTTCCATGGGTTGAGCACACTGAGGAAACCATTCTTGGTGAGCATCCAGATACTGCGCCACGGTAGTAGCATCTGCATACATCTCCATATGACCTATGTAGTTGCCTTGAAAATGCAAAGTGTCTTTAAAAGAAGTTACGTTCTTTTTTGAAGTTTTTTGATCTTCAATCAGACTAGCACCCGTTTCAAAAAATGGGGAGCCTGCGTGGGATGCTCCATTAGAATGAATTTGCATAGAAATGGTCACAAAAGATAAAAAACATCCGTACCAAGACCACTAGACTATCTGCCTATTTGTGTTCTATCTAACAGTACATACTGAGGGCTTTTGAAAACCTTCGTTGATTTACTGAATCAATATGACACTAGCGCTCTACTAAGACAGTGCTGATGGCTACGCTTGATCGCCCATATTACTTTGGGCGGTTTCTCTAAGAGAATTCCAAACGATAGGTTTTCTACTCTGATAAAGCAAAGTAACTAGTATGTCTTGGGATAGACTCATCTATCCCCCTTGTTTTTCCTCCAAACACCCCCAAACTAAAGATGCGCCGAGCTATCAGCTTGAGAACGTAGCTGCTCGAATAAGTGTGGTCAGCTCGACTAGAGATTCAGACCTACCTCATACGATTTGGAATCGCTATATACTTATATACTTCGCTTGTACTTAATAAGTGGGCCTTGGTAGATGAAAGCACTGGTTGCAGGTTCGACGGGAAAGACAGGTAGTCATATTGTCAAGTTGCTTCTAGAGAAGGGCATCGAAGTTCGAGCACTAGTTAGAAATCTAGACAAAGCCAACTCAGTGCTGCCAGACACAGTTGAGAAAGTCATTGGCGATGTAATGAGCCCGGAAAGTCTAACTACCGCGTTAGCAGGCTGCGATGCCTTGCTCAGTGCAACAGGCGCAGAACCCAGCTTTGATCCTACAGGCCCTTATAAGGTCGACTACGAAGGTAATAAGAACTTGGTAGATGCGGCAAAGGCAGCAGGAATTGACCAGTTTGTGATGGTGTCGTCGCTATGTGTGTCTAAGATTTTTCACCCATTGAACCTGTTTTGGGGAATCTTGTACTGGAAGCAGCAGGCAGAAGATTATTTGAAAGTGAGCGGTGTGCCGTACACGATTGTGCGCCCCGGTGGATTGAAAGATGAGGATAATGCTCAGGCGATTGTAATGTCTCCTGCCGATACACTATTTGAAGGAAGTATTCCGCGGGTGAAGGTAGCTCAGGTCTGTGTAGATGCCATCGGTCAAGACGTGGCTAAGAACAAAGTACTAGAGATAGTAACCAGCGCAGAGGCAGCAGTTCAACCAATAGAGACACTATTTGCTAGCGTTGGTTAGATTGTTAGCGTTGGTTAGAGCTGATCAGCTGGTTCTGCAGCCAAAGAACGGTAAGTAAGACAGCTAGAACCAAGGGCCAGCTAATTTGGTTAAGCATGACCCAGTCGAAGCTGTAAAAGATTTGGCCTGAAGAATAGGTGGCGATCGCCACAAAACCAAACACAATAAAATCATGTACGGCCTGTGCTTGAGCTTTTTCGTCTGAGGTATAGGTCTCAGTTAGCAAGGTAGTAGAGCCTACATACATAAAGTTCCAACCGAGTCCGAGTAGAAGCAGCGCGATCGCAAAATGCCAGAAACTAGTGCCGGCTAAGTTCAATCCCATACAGCCCAAGAGTAGCGCTGCTCCAGTCAAAATAATGCTGAGCACGCCCAACCGTTTGATCAACCAGCCGGTGATTAAAGCCGGACCAAACATGCCAAGAACATGCCACTGGATTACCGCTGCCGACTGAGAAAAACTGTGGTTTTCTGCCGACATTGCTAGCGGCGTTGCTGTCATTACAAAGGCCATCACACCATAGCTAATCGTGCTGCCAAAAGTAGCAACGCCAAACTTAGGCTGCCGCACAATCTCAAAGAGCGAACGCGAGCTAGTTTGAAGCTTTCGTCGGCTGGAATGCGGAATTTGAAGAAAGCACAGCAGCAGCGCAGAAAGTATCTGTAGCCCCAAAACAGCGACAAAAGCACCAATATAGATTTCGCTGTCGAACCAATCTTTAGAACCGTTTGCTAGCCACGGACCAAGAACAGCCGCAATGATTCCACCCGCAATTACCCATGAAATTGCCTGCGATCGCAAAGCTTCATCGGCAACATCAGCTGCTGCGAATCGATAATAGCCGACCAAGCTATTTGATAATCCTAGCAAGGCCATCGAAAGTGCAAATAGCCAGTAGCTGGTGATAGTCAGACTGTAGATGCTTAGACCCGCACCTGCTATCCCCACCAAAGAACCCAATAAAAATCCATTTCGCCTGCCAACGCGCTGCATTAGGACCGAGGCTGGAATAGTCGCGCTCATCGTGGCGACTTGCCGAATTGCCAATGGTAAGGTAGCCAACGATTTATCCGTAGCTAGCGCGTAGCCTACTAGCGCCGCTGTCGTGATCAAAACGGTATTCGTAGTCATCGCTAGCGCCTGACAAAGGGCTAAAAGGGTGACTTGAGATTTTACAGAACTCGCTACAGCTGACACAAAACTTACCGAATCACAGGAGCTGAGCTTATCATGCCTACCTTGCTAGCAGTATAGACTGATTGATTTCTACCTATCGATTTGATTGATGCAGCTAGCGAACAGACCTCATACCCCGAAGAAGTACTAGAAGAACCAGCCGTAGCTATGCAATCCTTTTCCTAAAATGTTGACGCCTAGGTAGCAGATCCACACCACTACAAACCCAGATGCGGCTAGAATCGCAGGCTTCCTCCCTTGCCATCCTTTTGTGATCCGAGCATGTAGGTATGCCGCAAAAACTAACCAGGTAATCAGCGCCCAGGTTTCTTTTGGATCCCAGCTCCAGTAAGAACCCCAAGCCTCGTTTGCCCAAACTGCGCCAGCAATAATACCAATTGTTAACAAAGGAAACCCTAAGCCAATGATGCGATAGCTAATGTTGTCTAACGTATCTGCGAGCGTGAGTCGTTGAAGAGAGAGGGTGGAGTCTGTGTCTTCGGCAGTGCTCTTGGTAGAGGTATCTTTGGTCACTACGCTCTTAGCAGGTGCGGCTAAAACGGCGGTACTGCCTCCTGTTGTACTGCCCCCGGCGGTGATAATTTGCTCTGTGACCGCATTCTCTACAGCGCGATCTACAGCAAGAGAATTAGTCGCTCTTTTTAGCTGGTACTTGCGATCGCGAAAACCACCTGTACCCACAGAGCTGCCCTTGAGTTCCACCGCCTGGCCACGAGTGACAATGAGGAAGGCGATCGCAATCAAAGATCCCACCATCAGCGCCGCGTAGCTCAGCAGCATCACGCTCACATGCATCATCAGCCAGTTGGACTTCAGCGCTGGGACCAGCGGCTCAGATACTTGCATCGCACTGGGTAAGGTCAAAGCGGCAAAGGCGGCGATCGCCATTGCCACCGGAGAGGTCACCGCCCCGACCCAGCGACTATCTGTCATCTTTTCAGCTGCGAGATGAACAGCCGTGATGCCCCAAGCAATAAAAAATAAAGATTCGTAGAGATTACTCAGCGGGAAGTACCCGCCTTCGATCCAACGAGCTGTAAGCAACGCCGCCATCGCTAAGTTGCCAATCGCCATACCTACGCCACCGATAACTGGCAGCACCTTCACCTTTTCAAACGCTAGGCCGCTCCAGTAAGCCAACATCGCTGCGAATAAGACGGCAAACGCAGCGTTATCCAACCATCCTTCTAGATTGGCAAGCGTTAGGTTGGAAGCCAAGCTAGATGCGCTCAGACTGGCGACGCAGATGGAATTGGCAAAATCGAAAGCGACCATAGGGAGGCGGGATATTCGTTTGAGAGGTTTATTCTTCTACTATCTAACGTTAAGCTCACTCTAATATCTTACAGAGAGGGTAGAGCCATGACTATACTCCTAGGCTAATTCGTCAAGATTACGAGGCGGGTGAATGTTAAATTCATTCCATCTCCTTGCTCGGCTTCGGGTCTAGGAAGGCGTAGCGTTAGATAGATTAACTAATGCTACTGCTAACCCTGGGAACTTGACTCAGACGGCCAGTCAATCGGCTTTTGAGCAGTTGACTACTAGGGCTGTCACGCAGACTGTTGCATAGATCACGGTTGAGCGTACCGACTTCAAGTAAAAGTTCAAGCACATAAATTACGATGAGAGAATAACAGTCATGGAATTGGCAGCACTCTGGGAACGGTATCAGGACTGGCTCTATTACCATGAGGGGCTAGGTATCTATGTAGATATTAGTCGCATGAGCTTTGATGATCCTTACGCTGAGCAACTAGCGCCCAAGTTTGATCAAGCATTTGCGGCGATGGACGAACTTGAAAAAGGTGCGATCGCCAATCCAGATGAAGGCCGCATGGTCGGTCACTATTGGCTACGTGCTCCAGAGCTAGCGCCTTCTGAAGAACTTAAGAAGGACATTGTCGAAACGCTTGAAAGCTTAGAAGACTTTGCAAAGAAAGTTCGCAGCGGAGCGATCACACCCCCTAACGAGCCTAAATTCACTGACATTCTCTCAGTTGGCATCGGCGGCTCGGCGCTGGGACCTCAGTTCGTCTCCAAAGCGTTAGCACCTGCTGTTCCTGATATTGATATTCACTTTATCGACAACACGGATCCGATTGGCATAGATCATGTCTTTGAAGAAATTGGCGATCGCCTCAAAAGCACTTTAGTCATTATCACTTCAAAATCAGGTGGCACCCCCGAAACGCGTAACGGCATGATTGAAGCCAAAGCTGCCTACGAGCGCGCCGGACTGTCCTTTGCGAAGTATGCCGTTGCGGTAACAGGGATCGACAGCAAGCTAGAAAATATCGCCACTGACGAAGGCTGGCTAGCAACTTTTCCGATGCATGACTGGGTCGGTGGCAGAACCTCTGAGCTATCTGCGGTTGGGCTACTGCCAGCGGCGTTACAAGGTATTGATATTCGCGACATGCTAGCTGGGGCCAAAGAAATGGACGAAGCTACTCGCGTTCATGATTTGCGCACAAACCCAGCTGCTTTGCTAGCGCTCGCCTGGTACTTTGCTGGCAACGGCACCGGTGAGAAAGACATGGTAGTGCTGCCCTACAAAGACAGCCTGTTGCTGTTTAGCCGTTACTTACAGCAGCTAGTAATGGAGTCACTTGGTAAAGAAAAAGACCTAGATGGCAACACGGTTTACCAAGGCATTGCAGTCTATGGAAACAAAGGCTCAACCGACCAGCATGCTTACGTTCAGCAGCTTAGAGAAGGTATTCCCAACTTCTTTGCGACTTTGATTGAAGTGCTTAAAGACCGTGAAGGGCCATCGGTGGATGTTGAGCCAGGTGTGACCTCTGGAGATTATCTATCAGGTCTATTGCAGGGGACTCGCCGAGCCCTATCAGAAAACGACCGTGATTCGATCACAATTACGATCCCCGAAGTTTCGCCCAAGATGGTAGGTGCGTTGATTGCACTATACGAGCGGGCAGTGAGTCTGTATGCCAGCCTAGTCAACATCAACGCTTATCACCAGCCAGGTGTAGAAGCAGGAAAAAAAGCAGCAGCAGACGTCCTATCGCTGCAAACTAAAGTGAAGGAAGTCGTCAAAGCTTCGGACAGTGCGCTTTCTTTAAACGAGATTGTTGAAAGGATGGACGCACAAGACAAAATAGAAAATGTCTATAAGATTGTGCGTCATCTAGACGCCAATGGTCGCGAATTGAAGATCGAGGGAAGTCCTAGCGAACCAGCTAAGTTGAAGGTGAGCGTTCGCTAGTAAATGATCGCCTAGCAGTAACACGCCTCAGTAGCTGCTAGTGCGGATTCGTTTGGTAGTGATATCGGTAGCCATAACCGCACGGTCAGATTGAGCAATGCCTTCTAGAATAATTACTGGCAGTGGTTTTGGACTGCTGCTAGTGGTTTGCTCTTTGAGTTAATTTTTCATGGCGTTTTCTTCGATTACTCGTGCGATCGCACGTTCCCCCCTAGCCCAAGAGCTGGTTGCAAAATTAGAAAAGCAGCAAACCCTGACGATTACAGGCGCACCTAGACTCCCCAAAGGACTCGTCAGCTCAGCCTTAGCACAGACGCAAAATAAACCGATGCTGGTGGTTACAGCCACCCTAGAAGAAGCGGGTAGATGGTCGGCGCAGCTAGAAGCTATGGGCTGGGCTACGGTTGCTTTTTATCCCACGTCAGAGTCTTCGCCATACGATGTATTTGACCCTGAATCAGAATTGATTTGGGGTCAGCTTCAAGTCCTCTCTGACTTGATTAATGGCAAAGCAAACCCAGAAAATATGCCGCTAGGGTCAAAGCACCTAGGCACGATGGCGATTGTTACAACCGAGCGAGCGCTGCAACCGCATCTCCCCCCGGTCGAAGCCTTTCGTCCGTACTGCTTAGAGATCACTTTGGGCATGGAGCTTAATTTAAAAGATCTCGGGTTGAGCTTAGCTAAGTTGGGCTATGAGAAAGTCTCTTCTGTTGAAGTAGAAGGGCAGTGGAGTCAGCGGGGAGACATTATCGATGTTTTTCCCGTGGCAGCAGAATTGCCAGTGCGTATGGAGCTGTTTGGCGATGAGCTAGAGCGCCTGCGAGAGTTCGATCCAGCTAATCAGCGATCGCTTGACAAGATCGAAGCCCTGCTGTTGACAACGACTGACTACGGCCCGTTGATTTTATCGGCGTTGGAAGAAAAAGAACTGCTAGAAGATCTACTGACTGAAGAGTCCCAAGAAACCTTTGCGGCGACTGGCAAAATAGAGGGTGCCCGTCGATTTATGGGACTAGCGTTCGAATCGCCTGCGTCTATCTTGGACTATCTACCGGACGACACGCTAGTGGTAATCGATGAGCCTGCCCAATGTTTGGCTCACGCTGAGCGCTGGATTGAGACGGTCGAAGATCGTTGGCAAGAGGCGCTAGATGCCTTTGAAGCAGATGTAGAAATTCAGCTACCTTCAGGTGGCTTGCCCAAAGTTCATAGGCCGTTCTCTCAGGCGTTAGAAGAGATTGAGCTTTTTCAGCGGATTGAAATTTCTGAACTGGCTGAGGAGGGAGTTGGGCTAAATTTGGCTAGTCGACCCGTGCCAATCCTGCCGCATCAGTTTGGCAAGCTAGCAGATATCTTGAAGGAAGAGCGCGATCGTAAGTTTTTCCCTTGGTTAATCTCTGCTCAGCCTTCTCGCTCTGTCGCTTTGCTACAAGAGCACGATTGCCCCGCTCAATTCATCCCTAACCCTAAAGACTTTCCAGCCATTGACAAGCTGCAAAATCAGCGCATTCCGATTGCGGTCAAATACTCGGGGCTAGCCGAACTCGAAGGCTTTGTTCTACCTACCTTTCGCATTGTCGTTGTCACTGATCGCGAATTCTTCGGACAGCACACCCTAGCCACACCTAGCTATGTTCGAAAACGGCGGCGCGCTGCTTCTAAACAGGTCGATCCGAATAAGCTACGGCCCAAAGACTACATCGTTCACCGCAATCACGGTATCGGTCAGTTTCTCAAGCTTGAGAGTCTGACAGTCGATAAAGAGACCCGCGAATATCTTGTTATTCAATACGCTGATGGCCTGCTACGTGTGCCCGTCGATCAGATGGGATCGCTCTCACGCTACCGCACTTCGGTAGAGCAAAGACCGCAGCTAAATAAGATGACGGGCAAAGCCTGGGAGAAAACCAAGGGCAAAGCACGCAAAGCCATCAAGAAAGTGGCGGTCGATTTACTCAAGCTCTATGCCCAGCGATCACAAATGCAAGGCTTCACTTATCCCGAAGACATGCCTTGGCAGCAAGAATTAGAAGACTCTTTCCCATACAACCCTACACCCGATCAGCTCAAAGCCACTCAAGATGTCAAACGGGATATGGAAAGCGATCGACCGATGGATCGTCTGGTCTGTGGGGACGTAGGCTTTGGCAAGACCGAAGTTGCCCTGCGTGCCGTTTTCAAAGCTGTGACGGCTGGGAAGCAAGTAGCGCTGCTCGCACCAACAACGATTCTGACGCAGCAGCACTACCATACGCTGAAAGAGCGCTTCGCACCGTACCCTATTCAAATCGGGCTGCTGAACCGTTTTCGTACGGCTAAAGAGCGTAAAGACATTCTGCTAAGGCTGATTTCCGGCGAATTGGATGTGGTTGTCGGCACCCATCAGCTTCTGGGTAAAACGGTAAAGTTCAAAGATCTCGGGCTGCTAGTCGTAGACGAAGAGCAGCGCTTCGGGGTGAACCAAAAGGAAAAAATCAAGGCAATGAAGGCCCAAGTAGATGTGCTGACACTCAGCGCTACGCCAATTCCTAGAACCTTATACATGGCTCTTTCTGGCGTCCGGGAGATGAGTTTGATCACTACACCCCCGCCTTCTCGCCGTCCGATCAAGACTCACTTATCGCCTTACGATCCTGAGAAAGTGCGCACCGCAATTCGACAGGAGCTCGACCGGGGCGGACAAATTTTTTATGTCGTACCGCGCGTAGAGGGCATTGAGGAAGTGGCTGGTCGGATTAGGGAAGCGGTGCCGGGGGTTCGACTGGCGATCGCGCATGGCCAAATGCCCGAAGGTGAACTCGAAGCTACTATGCTCACTTTTAGCAACGGCGACGCGGACCTGATGGTCTGCACCACTATTATCGAATCAGGACTTGATATCCCTAGAGTCAACACCATCATCATCGAAGACTCACAAAAATTTGGTCTCTCGCAGCTCTATCAGCTCCGTGGTCGGGTCGGCCGATCCGGTATTCAGGCTCATGCCTGGTTACTTTTTCCCAAACAAAACCAACTGTCTGACAAAGCGCGTAAGCGGCTTAGAGCCATTCAAGAATTTACCCAGTTAGGATCGGGTTATCAGCTAGCCATGCGCGATATGGAGATTCGTGGAATCGGCAACCTACTTGGCGCTCAACAATCAGGGCAGATGGAAGTCATTGGCTTTGATCTCTATATGGATATGCTAGAAGAATCTATTGCTGAGATTCGCGGTCAGGAAATTCCCCAGGTAGATGAAACCCAAGTCGATCTAAAAGTGACTGCTTTTATTCCTGCTGACTACATTCCTGAACTTGACCAGAAGATGAGTGTCTATCGATCTCTAGTAGGCGCTAGCACTAGACGTGAGCTGATAGAAATTGTGGCTGATCTAAACGATCACTATGGCAGCTTGCCATCGGCTGTTGGTCAGCTAGTCAAGGTCTTAGAGCTTAAGCAGATTGCCAAGCCGCTCGGCTTCTCTCGAATTAGAACTGAAGACAAGCAGCACGTCGTACTCGAAACGCCGATGGAAAAACCTGCTTGGGCCCTACTGCATGAGAAGGTACCTGCACATTTGCGCTCTCGCTTTGTCTATGCTCCTGGCAAAGTGACCGTACGCGGCTTAGGGGCCGTGAAGCCAGAGAAGCAGATAGAAAATCTAATTGAATGGCTTGGGCACATGCAAACTGCACTACCAGAACCTGCTTTTTCTAGATAGGTGTTACCTAGAACTCGTCATTGCCATACGCCATTGGCGCTTCGTTGTCTCGCTTAGAGCCAAGTAGGTTCAAATCATTGACGCGGATGACTGGACTCGTTCGAGTTGCGCCCGTGCTGCGATCCTGCCAGCTATCCAACTTCAAAGAACCCGTAACTCCAATCAGGCTACCCTTACGTACATAGTTCGCTGCGACTTCGGCAGGCTTACCCCAAATTTCTATATTGAACCAATCAGGTTGGTCGCTATTACGGCTACGTCTATTTACTGCCAAACCAAACTTTGCTAGCACATTGCCAGACTCAAAATAACGAACTTCAGGGTCACGACCCACTCGTCCAACTAAAGTCACTACATTTACGCTCATAAGTGTCAGCCCACGTCCTTCTCTAACAAGCTGCCATACTACAGTAAACTACGGCTACCTAAAACAAGACTATCGATATACCTAGTCTATGCAGAGCCATTTTCATAGAGTCAGCTCCACAGAGCTACACTAGTACAAATCTACTATTATAGTTATTCTACTACAGCAGCGAACAAATGATCTGACTGACGACCTACTCTTATAGACACCTTAGCTTTCTTAAACAATTGAGAGATAGGCGATTGAATAAGAGTGATCTACGTCATATTGATTAGGACTTGAATCTATAGCGCAACCGTATAGAGCCGGAAATATCGACTAGACGCGCGATATGAAACGTAATAAGATTCATTCTGATTGCTAGAAATATCAGTATCAACCGCTATTACGGACCCTTAACTTGTGGCCTTATTTGATCGCTTTTCCCGCTCTCGTAACATGGGTATCGACCTTGGTACAGCAAATACCCTCATCTATGTTTCAGGTCAGGGAATCGTTTTGCAAGAACCTTCGGTAGTTGCCATTGATGAAAGTACCAGACGTCCTCTTGCCGTGGGGGAAGCTGCTAGGCAGATGCTAGGACGCACACCGGGTAACATTCGAGCTATTCGTCCGCTCCGAGACGGCGTGATTGCAGATTTCGATACTGCAGAGGTGATGCTAAAACATTTCATACGCCAGATACATGAGAACAAAGGCTCAGTCTCTCCGCAGGTGGTCATTGGTATTCCTAGTGGCGTTACGGGTGTAGAGCGTCGAGCGGTGATGGAAGCGGCCTTGCAAGCAGGGGCGAGGGAAGTGTCTTTAATCGATGAGCCCGTAGCTGCGGCAATTGGAGTAGGATTACCTGTCGATGAGCCCACCGGCAACATGATTGTCGATATTGGCGGCGGGACAACCGAAGTTGCCGTCCTTAGCCTTCAAGGCATAGTACGTAGCGAATCGGTGCGAGTGGCAGGCGATAAGCTCACTGATTCGATCAAGCAGTATATGAAGAAGGTGAATAATCTCGATATTGGCGATCGCACTGCAGAAGAGATCAAAGTCAAAATTAGCTCTGCCTACCCAGGCCCTGAGGATGATGAGGCTTCACTAGAAGTACGCGGCGTCCATATGCTTTCTGGGTTGCCTAGAACCGTCACTGTTAAGAGCCCAGAAATTCGTGAAAGTATGGCTGAGCCCTTGTCTGTTATTGTCGAAGCGGTTAAGCGGACCCTCGAGAATACACCACCGGAGCTAGCTGCTGACATCATTGATCGAGGAATTATGCTGGCTGGAGGCGGCGCACTACTTCGAGGATTAGATACACTGATCTCTCATGAGACCGGTATTGTGGTTCATGTCGCGGCTGACCCGTTGAGCTGCGTTGTTCTAGGGACGGGCCGAGCGCTTGAGAACTTCAACAAAATGGAACGAATCTTTAGCGCTCGCTCTCGCGACTTCTAAGATGACCTCTTCGAGCTGTTATGGCTATTTATCAAATCGGTAGCAGTCAATCGTCGTCACTGAGTGTTAGAGCATTCAGTTTCACACCTGGTCTAAAGCAGCCTGAATCGAAAGCAGCCTGAGCTAGAGTAGTTTGATCCGAAGCAGTTAGTTAAGCAAAAAGTAGCCTAGATGTTTGCTCTAAGACGATGGTGGGATAAAAACGCACTTAGAGGAGTTCTGATTATTCTGGCCATTGGGTCTGCCTGGGGAATTCGCCAGACCAATGGCATACTCATCTACGAAGCCTATCAGTACGTCACCAAACCTTTTCATCTAGCGCCTGCACCGAACGTTCAAACAGACAATACCTATGTGCTTGATTTACAGCAGCGGGTTGTAGAGCTGGAAAATCAAAATCAGAAGCTACGCGAGCTGATTGACTATCAAAAAGACAGTGAGCTAAATACTACGACACTAGCAGCGGTGATCGGGCGCAGCGCCGATCACTGGTGGCAACAGATTACGATTAATAAAGGTAGCCGCGACAATGTCAAAGCGGGAGATATTGTCACCGGGCCAGGCGGATTGATTGGTCGAATTACGACGGTCACGCCGAATACTTCTAGAGTGCTGCTAGTAAGCGATCCGAACAGTCAAGTTGGTGCCAAAGTTAGTCGCAGTCGTTCAACCGGATATATTCGAGGCGAAGCAGATACTCAAGCTACGATGTTCTTCTTTGAGAAAGTTCCTGATGTTAAGGTCGGTGATGTGGTTGTTACCTCATCGTTTAGCCGTCTTTTCCCACAAGGCATTCCAATTGGGCGCATCGCCTCTCTCGATTTGAGTAATAGCCCTGCGCCAAAAGCTATTATTCAGCTTTCTGTACCGGTCAGCAATTTAGAGTGGGTAAGTATCAATCCCTATTCTCCTAAGTTAGATGTAGACGCCGTTCCTGCCGAAATCGTTCGCGATCCTCAATAGCAGGCTATTACCGTTTCATGAGTTTCTATCGCTCTAAACGTTCAGCTAGACGTCCTAAGTCCCGCCAACAAATTTGGGACTGGCTCTTTACAGTCGGATCAGTGCTGGTATGTCTGTTACTTCTTCCGACTAGGCTGCCGGGAATGGACATTTTGGGAGTTGGTCCCAACTGGTTATTGGTTTGGGTCGTCGTTTGGAGCATCCGCCGCACAGCGTTTGACGGCATGGTCGCTGGTATTGCCCTTGGTCTACTACAAGATGCATTGACGGGTCGTTTCCCAACTCATACTGTGGGGCTGGCATTAGCTGGCATCGTCACAGCTCGACTGCGGCACCGACAGCTTGTGCGAACGGATCTCATTTCTGTTGCGATCATCGTTTTTGGGCTAGCTATTCTCACCGAGAGCATCATGGCCTTACAGTTAGCAGGTCAATATCTACTCGGCGAGGAGGCTCTCTACACTAGCCTTAGCTCTATTTGGCAGTACTACCAACGGGTAGCTCTTAGCTCAGCTATTTTAAGTAGCCTTTGGGCACCTGTCCTTTACTATCCACTCAAACAGTGGTGGAATCGCTACGAGATCAAGAACTAACTGCGCTTGTAAGCATCGGATATCCCACAAAAGATTCAAGGAACAGAGGCTAAAATTCTAGACTAATCCCAATTAGAGACTGGCTACCTGTAAGTTCGCTCTTTGTACAGCAGCTTTTGCTGCTGATAGCAATTCATCATAGATCGCTGTGGGTTCTAGCTTTTGTAGATAAGCCTTGCTACGCACGCCGCAAGTCAAAGCCGCTGCTGATAGACCCATACCTCGAGCTGCAATTATGTCCGCTTCAGTATCGCCTATCATCCAGCTAGTATGCGTTCGATAGCCCTTCACCTTTTGCTGGGCGATCGCCTGGGCTAACAGCTCACATTTCTGTTCAACTCGGTTCACGTAGGCAGCATTCATATCAAAGAGGCCATACACCTCATCAACCAAATGAGCCACTCCCTGTTGCTGCAAAAAAGCATTCACCTGCTGTGGATGGCGCAATGTCACTAGAACCAAGCGAATATTCGATTGCCGTAGATGGCGCAGCGCCGCTTGTGCGGAAGGTTGTATCCGATCGCATAGCAGCAGGCTTGGATGGTTCACAATTTGCTTGACTTGCTCAATGAACGGCTCAAACCAGGTAGCTGGAATACCAGAACGGATAGCAATCTCGATATCAGCCATCCGGTCTTGTTTCATCTGCCAAAAATGACGCTTTGATAATGGGCTGATCGGCAAAGTCGTTCTAGTCTGTTGCACGTGGATAGATGCGATCGCTCGCAGTCCCTGTCGATAGGTTTGATAATAGCGCTCAGATACATCTACGATCGGGCCGTCAAAATCACAGAAAACGACTTGCTTAGTCATGATTGGCTCCAGCTTTCGACGTGACGAATATCAACAAAACGCAACGTCGAAGAAATATTTCTTAACTTTAACAGCGTAGTTAAAATTTAGGCTGAAGTATCCAGTGATTTCCGATTGAATTTATAAATGATCAAGAAAGGGTAGAGCTATAGTGCTGCTATGATCACGCATGCTCTTGGACTATATTTCCTTGGCTTCTGTCTCTAGTCCCCTTTTTAATCCTGCTTGTTCTCTAACCTCTCTTTCTCTAGCCATAGCGTTACGGGTCCATCATTTTCAATGGACACCTGCATCATGGTGCCAAACCTGCCAGTTTCTACCTTCAGTCCACTCTGGCGCAGTATCGACAGAAATTTTTCGTACAGCTTCTCAGCCAGAGCAGGGGGCGCAGCATTCGCAAACGAAGGTCGCCTGCCCTTGCGTCCATCGCCATACAGCGTGAACTGACTGACCACCAGCAGTTCTCCATTGATCTCGCTGACTGACTGGTCAAATCGGTCCTGCGAGTCATTAGGAAACAACCGCAGACTCAGGCACTTCTTCGCCATCCATGCTAATTCAGCTTCGGTGTCTGTTGGACCAATGCCTACGAGTAGAGTTAGCCCACGGCCAATAGCGCCAACGACTTCGCCATCTACAACGACTTGGGAGGAGCTTACCCGCTGGATCAAAACCCTCATCTAATGCTGAGTCTATTAGCTAAGACGCTATCGACCAAAGCCTTTACCACGCTCGGCTGACTCGGTACAAAAGCAATTCTCAATTTGGGTACGTAGCGCTTCTTCGTCTAGATTTTGTCCAATCAGCACTAGCTGATTCTTCTTAGGACGACCTGCCCACTCTTCATCCTCTAGCGAGAATCGCTTACCACTGAGGTGAAAGACATGGCGTTTAGGACTCTCATCAAACCACAGGATGCCTTTTGCTCTAAAAACAGAGGCAGGTAATTGATTATCCAAGAAGTACTGAAACTTGCGGATGGCTAGAGGTTGCTGTCTGTCAAAAGAAATAGAAGTAAAGCCATCAATATCTAAATGGGAATGAGTACTGTGATCATGGTCGTGCTCACAGTGGCCATGATCATGATCGCAATTAGCATGGTCATGGGCATCGTGGCTGTGGGCGTCGTGATCATGGCCTGAATGCTCGTGGCCAGGACCGTGACTCGAGTGATCGTGGACGTCGTGATCATCAACGGAATGGTCATGATGCTTTTCCGTTGCCTCTTTGTCTTCAGCGCCCTTCCCAAAGTATTTATCTGATTCAAACAGACCGACGCTCAAAATCAAAGGCAACGGGACTTCTGAATGATTCGTACGAAGGATCCGAGCATCCTCCTTGATATCGCGTAGCTTAATTTCTAGACTGTCGGCGTCGGCTTCATCGACTAGATCCATCTTGTTCAGTAGGATGATGTCACCGTAGGCGATCTGGTTGTAAGCGGCCTGAGAGTTGAACAAATCTAAGCTGTAGTTCTCGGCATCGACCACCGTCACAATCGAATCTAACCGAGTGAGATCTCGCAGCTCTGTTCCTAGAAAGGTCAGCGCAACCGGGAGCGGATCGGCCAGACCCGTAGTTTCTACGACTAGATAATCAATTTTGTCTGAGCGTTCTAGAACCTTATAGACGGCTTCTAATAGATCGTTGTTAATCGTACAGCAAATGCAGCCGTTGCTCAGCTCTACCATATTGTCATCACTTGTCTTGATCAGCAGATCGTTATCTATACCTACTTCACCAAATTCATTGACGAGTACTGCTGTTTTGAGCCCTTCTTGATTGGTTAGGATGTGGTTGAGCAGTGTAGTTTTACCGCTGCCCAAAAAGCCGGTGATAATTGTGACGGGTAGGCCATGCTTGGAAGCATCCATAGGTTTATTGGGAGCAAGCGTTGTAGCAGTCATAGAAAATCTGTTAACTAGATGAATGAGTAGGATGAGGTGCGGATAATTTGTGACTTAAGACAATTTGTGGCTCAATTATCACGTATTCAATCAAAGTTGCGGGGCTAAGTTTATGTCTATTAAAGGAAGCGCTGGTTAAAAAGGCATTGTGGTGGAAGTCCTAATGTATTCTTGAGTCTCTACCAATAAACTTACTCAAGTATTTGCTTGAGCGATCGCCTCGCATTCTCTTAGGCCCGTGAGCATACTCTAACAATCCATGAGCGTAGTCATCTACAACACGCTTTCTCGTCAGAAGGAAGCCTTCAAACCACTCAGCCCTGAACAGGTGACCATGTACTGCTGCGGGGTGACTGTCTATGACTATTGTCATCTTGGGCACGCGCGTTCTTACATTGTATGGGATACGATTCGTCGATATCTGTCTTGGCGTGGTTATAACGTACGCTATGTTCAAAATTTCACCGACATTGATGACAAGATCTTGAACCGGGCTCGCCAAGAAAATTCTTCAATGGAAGCTGTTGCCAAGGAATATACGACAGCTTATTTTGAAGATATGGCACGGCTCAATATTTTAGAAGCTGATGAGTATACCTATGCCACCCACACCATAGATGGCATCAAACGCCTAATTCATCAGTTAGAGCAAAAAGGCTATGCCTACTCTGCTAAAGGTGATGTGTATTATTCGGTGCGTAAGTTCGAGGGCTATGGTAAGCTCTCAGGCCGCAAGCTTGACGATATGGAAGCCGGACGTAGTGGCCGAGTCGGAACGCAGGCAGACTCTATTAAGCAAGATCCCTTTGACTTTGCGCTATGGAAGTCGGCGAAGCCAGATGAGCCGGCTTGGGAATCGACATGGGGCCCAGGGCGTCCTGGCTGGCATATTGAATGTAGTGCCATGGTACGCGATCGCCTAGGAGACACCATTGATATCCATATGGGTGGCGCAGATCTTCAGTTCCCTCACCATGAAAATGAGATTGCTCAATCTGAAGCGGCCACTGGCAAACCGCTAGCGACCTACTGGATGCATAACGGCATGGTGAATGTAGACGGCACTAAAATGTCAAAGTCTTTGGGCAACTTCACCACCATCCGCAACCTACTTGATGCAGAAGCCGCACCAGATCCTATGGCTGTACGCATGTTCGTGATGCAATCTCAGTACCGGATGCCGCTCGACTTCACAGAAGAAGCTATTGTTGCGGCCAAGAAAGGGTGGTCAACGCTAAATGAAGGGCTAAATTTTGGCGTACGGCACGGTGAAGATTTAGGCTGGGCAAAAGCAGCAGCCGACGAGATTGCAGTTGATGCTCTAGACCAGGCAGCGGTAGAACAGTTTCGAATCTCGATGGATGATGATTTCAACACACCTGGGGCGATCGCAGTCTTGTTCGGTTTGGCCAAAGAACTTCAGCGTCAAAGCAATGTGATTATCCATGAGGGAGCTGCCGACGCTAACCCAGCTGAGCT
The DNA here is from genome assembly GCF_000155595.1 of Synechococcus sp. PCC 7335. Classification (NCBI taxonomy): domain Bacteria; kingdom Bacillati; phylum Cyanobacteriota; class Cyanophyceae; order Synechococcales; family Synechococcaceae; genus Synechococcus; species Synechococcus sp. PCC 7335. The sequence goes on from NZ_DS989904.1 coordinate 3,897,275, forward strand.
TCAACAGCAGTGGCAAACGCTAGTCACACTTGCAGGCGTACTGGGTTTAGAGGCGCAAGCGATCGAATCGGTTGATGCAGGAGTGCTTAGCGAAGCTGAGATTGAAACGCTCATTGCCCAACGCGCCAACGCAAAACAGGCTAAAAACTATGCAGAGTCGGACCGAATCCGAGACGAGCTGAAAGCACAGGGCATTACCTTGATCGATAAACCGGGTGGTGTTACTGCCTGGCACAGCTAGCCGTTGATCCATTAGCCGTTGATCCATACGCACTGCTGAGCATCTGGTTTGAGACCAGCAGTGGCATGAATTATCTACCGTTCATTGTTTTGAGAAAATGCTGGAATTCATTACGCTCCCAAAAGGCAAACTGCCGCCCGTCGCGCCGTATTCTCACGCAGTTCGCGCCGGAGACTTTTTGTTCGTCACTGGTCAGTTAGCAGAAGATCCTGATACAGGCGAAGTCGTCAAAGGCTCTATCAATGAGCAAACCGAGCAAGTAATGGATAACCTTCAGCTCGTGCTAGATCATGCAGGTACCCGCTTCGAAAACGTAGTTATGTCGCGAATTTTCGTCACTGATTTTCGCTATTACGAAACGGTTAATCGAATCTACTCTAGTCGCTTCACCGCAGGTAGATATCCTGGACGTACAACCGTCGGCGTGACCGGATTAGCTGGGTTTGGCGATGTAGAAATTGATTTGATCGTATACTGCGCTGAGCAAAGCTGATCTCAACCTATCGACCCAGATCTTCGAGATCCTCAAGGTCTTCAAGATCTTCGATCTCTGATAGATCCAAGCACAGCTCTTGGAAGGCCTGATTGCGAGTCTTGCGTGATATCCGCCGATACTTCTTTGCTTCTAATTTAGGCTCATGCAAAATCTTGCCATCTTCTACCATTTTGACTTTTTCGGTGGTTTCAGCTTCTCCTTTGTGCAAAAGTGCCTGCTGCTGCTTAGTCACTTCTTCTAACAGCAGCAGATAATGTTCGTAACGCTCCCATTCTCCTCGGACCACGCATCCTGGCTCGTCGCGATGCAGGCAGTTACTAAACTGACAGTGTTGGTTTGTCAGGCGCTGGCGAATCTCAGGAAAAAGACTGCCGAGAGCTTCGGCCGTCGTCACAATATCTGGCTGATTGAATCCCGGGGTATCTGCGAGGTAACCCCCTTTTGGTAGCTCGTAAAGTTCTACGTGGCGAGTCGTATGGCGGCCAAGACTTAGCTTACCCGACACCGCATTTACTCTCAAATTTTGTGCTGGAATTAGCCGATTGGTGAGGCTAGATTTGCCCACGCCAGAGGGCCCTGCTAGCACGGTGATCTGACCCTCTAGCACCGTCAATAACGCTGCAGGCAGCTCAGCAACATCCAGAATACTCACCATCAGCGGCATATAGCCCCATTCAAGCAATCTCTTTTGCCAGCGGACCTTGGTATCTCTAGAAACCAAATCACACTTGTTTAGGCAAAGCGTGATCCCTAATCCTGTTAGCTCGGCCTTGATTAAAAACCGGCTAAGCTGATAGATGTCTAAATTAGGTTCGGCAATCGCGAACACTAGCAGCACTCGATCCACATTAGCAATGGGCGGACGGTCTAAGAAAGTTTGCCGTGGATGGACTGATGCGATCGCCCCCCGCCTGCCTTGCCAGTCAGGTTCTTCTACGGTGACGCGATCGCCTACCATAATCTGCTGCCCAAGCTTCTTGAGCAATCCTCGACGGATACACAGCAAAATTGGCTTCTCCTCAAAGGAAGCATTAGGTAGTGTTTGCTCAGCTATTTCTTCTAGCTGCACCGAGTAGTAATTCGCCTTGATAGAGACCACCGTACCGATCAAAGTCTCAGCACCCCAGGACATAGAGGATTCCGCTGAACTTGCCGTACCCGCTCTCGTCGTATCTAAGCTCACAGATCCAGCGGACGGCGAACCTGCACCGAAAAATAGGCCGTATGGTCGGCAACAGACTCCACGCCATAGCCATCCATTCGGAGACTATCGGGCACCTGCTCTATCGGTTCTCCCGGATCTAGCCAGACTTCTAGCAACGATCCCGGTTCCATCTTTTCTAGAGTCAGCTTCGTTCGCACAAAGTTCAGGGGACAGGGCGTTCCTCTTAGATCTATACGATGATCTACATGGCTACCCATTAAATAGCCCCCCCAAAAACCCTTCTTTCTTGTTCTTACCTACTAAGTCGCCTCGAATTTCCGCGAGCTGAGTCAGCAACTCTTTTTCTCCAGACTTAAGCCGAGTAGGAATGTCTACTTTCACCGTAATCAAATGCTTACCACGGCTAACCGGATTTCCTAGCCTTGGTACACCGCGCCCATCCAAAGACAAAACAGTATTGGGCTGTGTTCCAGCAGGTACCTGCATAGACACTTTCCCATCAACCGTTTCCACCTCCAACTCACAGCCTAGAATCGCCTGCAGGTAGCTCACGCTTAGATCGGAGTGAATATCAATGCCTTCTCTTCTAAACTTGGACTCTTCATTAACCACCAAATAAACATAAAGATCGCCCGCCGGTCCGTTGCGTTTACCAGCGTCGCCCTCACCCGACACCCGCAATCGAGTCCCATTTTCAACGCCAGCAGGTATCGTAATTTTCAGCTTTTTGGTTGTTTGCTTTTGGCCGCTACCACCACAGGTTTCACATCGATCCTCAACAATCTCACCGCTACCATTACAGGTAGGACAGGTCGAGACCTGATTAAAGATACCGAACGGTGTACGAGTCGCCCGTCTTACTTGGCCAGAACCACTACAGGTTGTACAGTTTCTAGGTCGAGTTCCCGGCTTGGCACCCGAGCCAGTACAGGTTGGACAGGTCTCAAGGTGACTAATCTTGATTTCTTTTTCGCCACCGAAAACAGCTTCCTTAAAGTCCAACTTGAGATTGAGACGCAGGTCATCACCACGCATGGGACCTCGTCTTCTTTGCTGTCCCGGCTGCCCTGAAAATCCATTGAAAAAGCTTTCGAAAATATCGGCAAATCCGCCCATATCCTGGAAATCTTGAAATCCACCCGCACCTGCCGAAGCAGCACCGCCTACACCTGCTTCGCCAAATCGATCATAGCGGGCTCGCACCTCTGGCTCTGAGAGGACTTCATAGGCGCGACTGACTTCTTTGAAAGTCTCTTCTGCTCCTGGATCTTGGTTGACGTCTGGATGATACTTGCGAGCTAACTTACGGTAGGCGCGCTTAATCTCATCTTGCTCTGCGCTGCGAGAGACACCCAAAGTTTCGTAGTAATCACGGGCCATAAAACGTCAGTCAAAAAGAGGATGTGCAATTCGTAGATCAAAATATATTGAACCATTGTATAGCAAACCTTCTGCTCCATAGGGCGGCTTTCACCCATTCCAACCCTACTCCTCCATACTCGTCCACCAAACCGACGCTCTCGTATTTTGCCTAATCTTAGTCAATAGCTTCGTATTCAGTAGCAATTGTCTGATCAATAGCGAATTCTTCACTTGGTTCTAGATTAGGTTCTACATTAAAGGCAGTAGCAGCCTCTTCCTTTGAGCTTTGGGCTAGATGAGAGGTCTTTATTCCAGGCTGTGATGCTTGCCTACTAACGTTCGTTTCTGCGACTGCACTCGCGTCGACTGGCTCAATAGGCAGTTGATGAGTAGATGTTGGGTGTGTCGGTTCTGATTCAATCGCTAAGTCAACATGAGCAGCCATACTTGCTCTTGGCATCTGATCAGTAGAATCGCTATTGCTTGCAATACCTTTAGTAGCTTGGCGATAGATACCAGCACCAATGTCAAAAATGCTTTGCTGCAGTGCGTCTATCTTTGGGGCAATATCAGCAGGCTGCGCGTTCTCGGTCTTCACAGCCACTCTTAGCGCCTCTGCCTTCGCTTTTGCTTGAGCCTTGAGTTCCTCAGAAATACTATCAGCGCGATCGCGCAGTGTCGTCTCGTAGCTGTGGAAAAGGGCATCTGCTCGGTTTTGTAGATCCGCGACGACTTTGCGCTGCTCGTCTTCGCTCGCATATACTTCGGCTTCCGCTTGCATACGGGCAACTTCCACCGGAGACAGGCCACCTCGGTTGGTGATCTTGATACTCTGAGCACGGTTAGTTCCCAAATCTTTTGCAGCAACCTGTAGGATACCGTCAGCATCTATCTCAAAAGAGACTTCGATTTGAGGCACACCTCTAGGGGCGGGTGGAATGCCAGTTAGCTCGAATCTACCTAGGCTCTTGTTGTCTTTAGCCATAGCCCTTTCACCTTGAAGCGCATGGACTTCCACAGATGTTTGACCGTCGGTAGCGGTCGAAAAGATCCGAGTTTTACTTGTGGGAATTGTCGTGTTGCGCTCGATGATCTTGGTAAAGACATCGCCTAGCGTCTCAATCCCTAGAGATAGCGGTGTGACATCTAGCAAAAGTAAGTCTTTGACTTCCCCACTTAGGACACCAGCTTGAATAGCCGCCCCTAGAGCAACCGCTTCTTCTGGGTTAACTGAGCGATCAGGTGATTGACCGTTGAAGATTTTGGTGATTGCAGCTTGAACAGATGGAATCCTAGTAGAGCCGCCGACTAGCAGAATTCGATCAACGTCATCTGCACTAAGTTCAGCATCTTTGAGCGCTTGCCTGACTGGCTCTAGCGTGTTTTTAACCAACGCGGCAGCTAGTCCTTCAAATTGCGATCGCGTTAGCCCCATCTCTAAATGCTTTGGGCCGGTCTCATCGGCGGCGATAAATGGCAAATTGATAGAGGTCCTTGTCATCGTTGAAAGTTCGACTTTCGCCCTCTCCGCCGCTTCTCGAATTCGCTGAAGGGCCATACGATCATGAGTCAAATCCATGCCTTCTTGCTGAAGAAAGGCTTCTATGATCCAATTGACAATGCAGTTGTCAAAGTCATCACCACCAAGCTGGTTATTACCAGAGGTCGCTTTCACCTCAAAAACACCATCACCGAGCTGCAAAATAGAAACATCAAAGGTTCCTCCGCCTAAGTCAAAGATCAAAATAGTCTGATCTTTCTCTTGTTTATCTAAACCATAGGACAGCGCAGCGGCTGTAGGTTCGTTGATAATGCGCAGGACTTCTAGGCCCGCGATCGCACCTGCATCTTTAGTGGCTTGCCTTTGAGCATCGGTAAAATAAGCTGGGACCGTAATCACAGCTTGATCAACCGGTTCATTCAAGTAGGCTTCCGCATCGCCTTTAAGCTTTTGCAGCAGCATCGCCGAGATCTCTTGAGGGGTAAAGCTTTTTTTCCTAATTGACACATCGACGGTGTCATCTTTTCCTTTCACACAGTTGTAAGGGACGCGCGATCGCTCCAATTCAGCATCCTTCCAGCGCCTGCCAATAAACCGCTTAACGCTGTAGACAGTATTTTCCGCATTTGTCACTGCCTGACGCTTTGCCAACTGGCCAATTAAGCGTTCTCCTCCTTTAGCGAACCCCACAATACTAGGCGTTGTCCGCCCACCTTCAGAATTCGGTATAACCACAGGACTGCCACCCTCAAGCACAGCTACGCAGCTGTTAGTAGTGCCTAGGTCGATACCGATAACTTTTCCCATAATCTGCTCGGACAGCTCTTGTGAAGGTTGGTTATGCCAAACCCAACCGAGCTAGCTTCTGTCTCGAGAGACTAGTCACCCGGATTCAGCAGTAGAGTCTAGCGGCATCGCTACTTTAACCATTGCATGGCGTAGAACGCGCTCTCCTAGAACATACCCACGGACAAACTCCTCGATAACAGTCCCTTCGGGATAGTCGTTTGTCGGCTCACGCATTACGGCCTCATGCAAATTTGGATCGAACTCCTTGCCTTCACATCTCATCGGCGACACCCCTAGCTTCTTTAGCGCCTCTACTAGCTGCTTATAGACACCCTGATAGCTTTTATGGATAGAAAGCTCGCCTTCACCTTGCGGTTTTATCTGAGACCTGGCCCGCTCAAAGTTGTCTACTACCTCAAGTAAACCGCTAATCGTATTGCATTTCACTTGCTCTTCAAGCGTCTCGCGCTCTTTCACCGTACGCTTGCGAAAATTATCAAAATCAGCTGTCAAACGTGCAAACTGTCCGTTTCGCTCTTCTAACTGAGTTTGTAGAGATTCTATCTGCTGCTGCAAAGCGACTCTCGCTTCTGCCTCAGCGCTAAAGGCCTCCTCAAAAGAAATATCTCCCTCTGGCGAAGCCTTTCCTACAGTAGAGTCACCTGTCGGTTCACTGCCTGTCGGTTCGTTGGTAGAATCAAGCATTTGGTCAAAATCAACGTCCGCTGAAGCATCTTCCACACGAAGTTCCTCTATGTTTTCAGCGTTCTCGTCAGCGCTTTGCTGATTGTCGTTCGTATCTGCGTCCATCATCTCGTTACTCATTCCTAGGCTAAAAAAACTAGGTCAAGAAAAGTCTACCTGAGCCCTATTTACCCTGTCCATATTAAAAGGGCATGCTCCACCTTAGGAACGGTTTTCCGTATTGGGTTATCCCTATCTATAGCCTAATTCTGTATCCGAAATGATGCTTAGTGATTCTGAGCGTGTTAGCGATCGCTTTTCACAAAAGACATCAGCCATTCCATATCGGTAGAGACTGTATATATTATGCAGATATTGCTTAGATTCCTTGCCTGAGCTCTATACCTATCTATGTGGGCACACTCGGAAGAAATCTCTTCGCATCGCCCAATGACAAATTCTCTATCTCCTCGGAAGGCGCTTGTACTGCAAAAGAGCTTTTCGCCCTTTAGTAGCAAACTTATACAGACAGGCTTTGTAAACGGACCTCAGATGCAGCAAGCATTAGTCGAGAGTCGCAAATCAGGCAAAGCACTAATTGAGGTCATCGAGTCGATAGCAGGCCAACAGCTATCGCCAGAGCTGGTGCGTCAGTACAAAACGCAGCAGCTCTTTGAGCTCAAAATCCTCTATGGTGTCGAATCTCTCGATCCTGAGATCGAAGAAATTTCTGAAAGTCAAGTCAACCAGCTCATCGATAACCTGATACCAGTCGACATTTGCCGTAGACACCGCCTAGTACCACTCACTCGATTAGAAAAGGAGGGAGAACAGTTTGTATTGGTCGCAATGGTCGATCCAGAGAATTTAGAAGCTCAAGATGACTTGAATCGTATTCTTAGACAAAAGAGCCTTGGCCTTCAGCGCATGGTGATAACTGTTGAAGACTATCAGCGTCTGATGGCAAGGTTTCTAGATGAATTAGTTGCTAAGGAGAAAGAAGAGAAATTACAAGCCGAAAACTCTAAGAAGACGAATTCCCCGCTTGATGTCAGCACAAACATAGAAGATCTCGATCTTGATTCCGATAGCTTAGAAGATGATGTTGAAGAAACCGATACCGATTTAGAAGAGGCCTTACAGGACGCAGGAGCAGCGCCTGTTATTGCGCTGGTCAACAAAATTCTAGTCAAAGCACTTCAAGAAGAAGTCTCGGATATTCACGTCGAGCCCCAAGAAGAGTACTTGCGGATTCGCTTTCGTAAAGACGGCGTTCTTAGAGAGGCTTTTCCTCACCTTCCAAGGAAAATTGTTTCTGCGGTCACAGCCCGGTTGAAAATCATCTCCGAACTAGACATTGCAGAGAGAAGATTACCTCAAGACGGAAGAATTAGACGGGTCTTTCAAGACCGTAAAGTAGACTTTCGAGTTAGCACACTGCCTAGCCGCTACGGGGAAAAAGTTGTACTGCGAATCCTGGATAACTCTTCTACCCAGCTGGGTTTAGGAGCCTTGATTACCGATGAAGAAACTCTGAATATTGTTCAAGATATGGCCAGGCGGCCTTTTGGACTAATCTTAGTTACCGGACCGACTGGTTCAGGCAAAACTACTAGCCTCTATTCAGTTCTCTCAGAACGGAACGACCCTGGGGTCAATATTAGTACTGCGGAAGATCCCATCGAATATGCGCTACCAGGTATCACGCAGGTTCAGGTCATTCGTGAGAAGGGAATGAACTTTGCTACCATCCTAAGATCTTTTTTGAGACAGGATCCTGACGTAATTCTAGTAGGTGAGACTCGTGACCCTGAAACTGCCAAGACAGCAATCGAGGCAGCACTCACCGGACATCTGGTATTGACAACTCTGCATACAAACGACGCAGCGGGCGCTGTAGCAAGACTTGGAGAAATGGGCGTTGAAGCCTTTCAGGTCGCGAACTCCTTGATTGGAGTGTTAGCCCAAAGACTAGTTCGTAGAGTCTGCTCAGACTGTCGGGTTGCCTATCAACCGACACCTGAGAGTCTAGCTCGGTATGGATTAAGCGCTCCGAAAGATCACAAGATGACTTTTTACAGAGCGAACAAAGTACCTGCCAATGAGATAGATGCTTTAAAGGAAGCCAGGCAGCTATGTGGCAAGTGTGGCGGCAGCGGCTATAAAGGCCGAGTAGGAGTATATGAGGTAATGCGGATAACAGAGCGGCTGCAGCAATACATCTCAGAAGATGCCCCTTCTGAACAAATCAAGGAGATTGCCGTAGAAGAAGGGATGCATACTTTGTTGGCCTACAGTTTGAACCTGGTGAAGGAAGGCCACACCACTTTAGAAGAAGTTGAACGGGTCACTTTTACTGATAAAGGACTTGAGGCTGAACTGAAGGCCAAGCGCAAAAGTGTGCTCTCCTGCAGCCACTGTACTGCTGAGCTTCACCACGAATGGCTGGAATGTCCTTATTGTCTGACACCACGCTACAAGGATCAACAATCCTAGTCTCATATTAAGAACTAACGCCAAAGTACTGAAGGATAAAGAGGATATCGAATATGGAACTGATGATTGAAGACTTGATGGAAGAAGTCGTTGAGCGAGGAGGCTCTGACCTACATCTGTCTGCAGGACTGCCACCGTATATCCGGATTAGTGGCCATCTGACGCCGACAGATCACCCGCCCATGGCAGCAGAGCAATGTCAGCGACTCATATTCAGCATGCTGAACAACTCACAAAGAAAGATACTAGAACAGACCTGGGAGTTGGACTGCTCTTATGGTGTTCGTGGGTTGGCTCGCTTTAGAGTCAATGTCTATAAAGATAGGGGCACATACGCGGCCTGCTTAAGAGCGCTAAGTTCCAAAATCCCCAGCATGGACGTATTAGGGCTGCCACCCATCGTGACTGAGCTATCAGAAAAACCCAGAGGGTTGGTGCTAGTAACTGGACCAACCGGCTCTGGCAAAACAACAACCTTAGCTTCAATGATCAATTATATCAACGCGACTAGAGCTGAACATATTTTAACGGTAGAAGACCCTATCGAATTTGTGTACGAGCCAATCAAGAGTTTGATTCATCAGCGGCAGGTCGGTGAAGATACAAAAAGTTTCTCGAATGCGCTCAAAGGCGCACTAAGAGAAGATCCAGATGTGATTCTAGTGGGTGAAATGCGAGACTTAGAGACTATTTCTCTAGCAATTTCAGCAGCGGAAACAGGTCATTTAGTATTTGGCACTTTGCACACTAGCTCAGCAGCGCAGACTGTAGATAGGATCGTAGATGTTTTTCCACCCACACAGCATCAACAAATTAGAGTACAGCTTTCTAGCTCTCTGGTGGCTGTTTTGAGCCAATGTTTGGTGGAGAAGGCAAATCCAAAACCGGGGGAATTTGGTCGAGTGATGGCGCAGGAGATCATGGTGGTAACCCCTGGCATCTCTAATATGATCCGAGAAGGAAAAACTGCTCAGATCTACGGCGCCATTCAAACGGGTGGCCGCCTAGCGATGCAGACCTTAGAGATGGCACTAGCTGACCTATACAAGAACAAAGTCATCAGCTTTAAGTCGGCAATATCAAAGACCTCCCGCCCCGAAGAGCTACAGCGTCTGATCGGAGGTCTGTCGACAACGATAAAAGCACCTGCTAGAGCAAGTCGACGTTGATCGACCAGCCGTTTTTGTTTATTTGCCCTGTTCTATCCAATAGAAGAAAACTATGCCTACTTACGTAGCAACTGGCCGAGATACGGCAGGAAGATCGATCCGCCGAAAAGTAGAAGCTGAATCACCCACTGAAGCACGTACTCTGATTAGAAGTCAGGGGATATATATCCAAAATATCAAGGAAGATAAGAGAATAAGCTTCAGCTTTACCGATATTCAAACTTCGATGACTAAAGTGACGGTGAAAGACAAAGCCGTCTTTTCACGCCAGTTTGCCGCATTGGTCTCCTCGGGTGTGGCGCTTGTACGTGGCATTGGTATTCTATCGGATCAATGTCCTAATCCTAAGCTAAAGATCGCGCTTATGCAGATCAACTCGGACGTACAGCAAGGAACTAGCTTGTCCGAGTCTATGCGGAAGCATCCTGATAGCTTCGACGATTTGTATGTGAGCATGGTGCAGGCGGGAGAAGTGGGTGGCGTGCTAGATGAGGTGTTAAACCGATTAGCGAAGCTACTAGAAGATTTAAATCGACTGCAAAATCAGATCAAATCGGCAATGGCCTATCCGGTAACAGTCGGCTTTTTAGCGGTCGCTATTTTTGTGGGTCTAACCGTCTTTCTACTACCGATCTTCGCGGAAATCTTTGTTGACTTGGGCGCAGAGCTACCGATATTTACCAGAGTCTTAATGGGAATCAGCAAATTACTGCGGACTTGGTATCTAGTTATAGGTTTAATTGGAATTATTACAGTGCTGGTGTTCGTCTATAGGCAATACTACAAGACGCCAATTGGTCGAGTAACGATGGATGGATTTTTCTTGAAGATACCTTTATTTGGGGATTTATCTCAGAAATCCGCTACGGCGAAATTTTGCCGAACGTTTGGTTCACTATCTAGATCGGGAGTACCGATCTTAACTGCGCTAGAAATCGTTCGAGATACATCCGGAAATCAGGTAATTGCAAACGCAATCAATGCCGCTCAAGTTGAAATTCAGAGTGGGGGAATGATCAGCCCGGCGCTAGCAGAACATGGCGTGTTTCCGGTGATGGCAATTCAGATGATTGCGATTGGTGAAGAAACAGGCGAACTAGATCAGATGCTAATGAAGGTAGCTGATTTCTATGAAGATGAAGTGGAGCAAGCCGTGAAGGCGCTAACGAGTATCATGGAGCCGATCATGATTGTTGTCTTGGGCGGCATGGTCGGCTCAATTCTAGTAGCAATGTATTTACCAATGTTCAAGGTAATGGATCACCTTGGGTAGATCGTCTTAGAAGCTACATGATATCGCCACCTATCCCACGTTTTGTTGAGGCACAATCGATCATTCTTACTTTGCTATGATTGCTACGATAAGGTGTGTCAGTAAAGTTGAGCATGGTATAGGGATTGGCCAACAAAAGTACTTCAACCATTCAAATTAAAGACGTGATAGCCTAGGATAGCTGTAGGTAGATAGCACTTTATCAGACGTCTCTATAAATTAGGAAATTAGGTGAGAACAAATAGGTAATAACAGGTACTTCGATCAGATGGATGTGGTCCATCTAAATTACTCTGGAGTTGTGTGAGCAACGCTTCAGATCAGATTCAAAGGAAGTAGTTAGCCATAGTATGAAGGCCGTAATTTTGACACTAATCAGCCGCTACCGTGCTTGTTTGATGTTGATAGCTGCGATCGCTATCAACATCACCCCGTTGCTTCACCGTGCTTGTCAAAGCGAAACTCTTAAAGCCGATACTTTTCCACTCTCTAAACAAAACAAGCAGTCTGAGTCTGCACAGGACGAAAGTGAGCCAGTGCTCGCGGCCATCACAGAAGGGATTGAGTTCATCCGAGCCGATAACGTTCCTGCCGCGATTCGATCTTTTGAGAGGGCGGTCAGTCTCAATCCCTCGTCAGTGGCTGCCCATTACAATCTAGGACTCGCCCTTCGCCAAGACGAACAGCTACAGGCCGCTGCCAACTCATTTTGGCAAGCTATCCAAGCTGATCCAGCATTCGTTTTGGGCTATGTCAACCTAGGAGCAGCCTTGCTAGAAGGCGACAACGTCAGTCAGGCAAAAGACTATCTCCTGCGCGCGCTTGAGCTAGATCCTGAACTAGGCATCGCTCACTACAATATGGGACTGCTACACCAGAAAGAGGGTAATCTAGCTGCTGCATTTGCTTCTTTTAATCAAGGCATAACTCAAGCTGCCTCAGCTTCTAAATCGCACTATCAAATTGGACTACTTTATCTAAGCCAGCAGCAGTACAGCAACGCTCAAAAAGCATTTGAGAATGCTATCGAACTAGACAAAGACTATGCCGAGGCCCACTACAACCTAGGCGTATCGTTTGTAAGACAAAACATTCTTGCCCCTGCTGTCATAGCGTTTGATGCTGCCATCAACTTACAGCCAAACTTTGCGCATGCCTACTATGCCAAAGCGCTGGCTTTTGCAGATTTGCAACGCTATGAAGCGGCGAAGGAACTGCTAACCACAGCAAGCAATATATACCTAACCCAAGGCAACTCAGAGTGGGCCACCATTGCTCAGAACCAAATCACTTTGATTGAAGACCAAGAGCAGCTTTAACGTGTTCTAAACTCTAGTCGACTTAGCTAGCACCAGAAAGGCAATACTTGACTTTTGTTCTATCGCATCTGTCGAGTTGCCTAGGTCAGGTTGATGGACTACAACCGCCGCATAATAGCAGCCAGCTAGACTGGTAAGAATTCTAAGTACATTAGGACACTTGCTATCCTGCTAATCTAAATCGACCGCTAATCTAACGTATCTGTTGCTTTTGCAAGAACGTCTGGTTTTGCTCCAAGTTTAGCTGCAGATCAGATAGCTGACTTAGCTTTGCCTTGATATCTTCTGCCTTCTTGTCAGCTGCGACTTTTTTATAAAGAGCAGCGCGGGCTAGATCTTCTCGATCTTTACTTAACGCGCGCTGGGCGACCTGCTGCCAGGTTGTGCGATCGCGCATGGCCTGTTCGTACGCAGGTAGTAGCGTTTGAGTTGCGATCGCGATGTTTTCTAGCGCTGTCTGGAATAGCGCATATGTCTTTTGTGGTGACTCATCCCTAGGCGATTGCCCAGCTGCTTTGCGTGCTGCTTGACGGGCTAGATCAGTCACTTCAGGTAGCTTGACCCGCTCTAAGTTCAACCCAAAGTTGTTGAGCTGATCGCATTCATGCCGTCCTGTTTTGCACCAATTGGCAAAATGCTCGCAGTTGTTAAAGAACAGATCGTACTCTTTCTCCCCTAATCGACTTTCAGCTCGCTCGATTACCAGCGAAGGGATAAATGCAGTTGGTTGGGGCTTCACTTTGATCGCCTCACCTCTAGCAAAGGTTGCGAGAGGTGTTTGCTTGATTACTGCTTCGTCTTGCTTGCTGTAGTGAATCACACTGCCATCGCCGCGATCGATTCCATGGTGTTCGTAGGGAATACCCGCCACCTCTCGCATTGCGTAGATCTGATCACCTCGAGCCATATTAATTCGATACTACCTGTCTATCCTAATGAAAAGAACTTAGCACGACTGCTCACCGGTCTACCCAAGCGGGTGCTAGAGAATTCTCTCTAGAAGACTTATGCAAGCAGTCACACTTATCGCTAAGAAGCCTTCTGCGAGGTCTCTTGCTGAGCTGTTAGGACAGGTATAGAAGGCACCGCTTTTGGCTGAGAAACTATATTGAACTGAATGCTGGGACCAGAGCGAGCTAGACGGATCACGAGGCCATCTTCAACAACTTTCTTTTCGAACCGCTGATCAGCAAAGAAAGTGCCGTTAGTCCCCACACTATGGATTTCCCAACCGTTAGGCGTTTGATGTAGCTCCGCATGGTAACGCGAAACGACCGCGCTATAGAGGACAACATCGTTGCTAACAGAGCGGCCAATTCGAACAACAGACGCCTCTTCAAAAGTCCAGCTTTGTATAGGCGTTTTATTTAATGGGTGCAGCAAAGACAGTGTAACTATATTAGTTGAGGCAGGCACAACGCAAAGACCAAGTGGTTAGAACAATCAATACACACAACCTGACCATTGGACTAAATCGTTAGACTAAGTTGGTCACCTTGAAGCCTTTTGCACAGCTAATTTAATGCCTAGCTGCCTCGAAAACAAAGCTGACCTTATCGCCTTTACCAAGAGCAATGCGATCGCCTATATTCAACCGATGACGGTTGCCTGCTGGTAGCGGCAGACCGTTGATATAGGTTCCATTAGAGCTACCCACATCTTCTAGATAGTAGACGTCGCCTTCTATCAGAAGGTTGGCATGCACCCTCGAAACAATTTCCGAGTTAGGAAACCCTGAAATATCAATATCGGGCTGTGTGTGCTCATTAGGTTTCCCAATCCGCACAACAGATAGCTCGCTCGGTAGCGTGATACTTGTTCCTGTCTGAACATGGGTTAACACTGCCGCCGCCGCTTGAATTTGAGTTGCAAGCACCGTTGGCAAAGGTGAAGCAGGCAGAGGCGCAGTTGGAACCGAAGCAGGAAGTGGGCCTTCTGGTTCGACTGTTGACTTGTTGGTTGGACCAGTTGCTGATTCAGGAGATTCCTCAGCTGGCTCAGCAGTGGTTTCAAGCGTACCGAAGTCCACAGATTCGTCAAAGTCTATAGACTGACTAAACTCACTGAACGATTCAGAGTCCGGCTGATCTATTGACGCATTTACCGATGACGCATTGACCGTCGGTGTCGCTGTTACAGGCTCTGGTGAATTTGGTTCAGGCAAAGCAACCTCAGACATAGCGCTTTCTGTGTTAGCTGGTGAGAAGCTCTCAGCTGGCCCAGGTTCAGCAGACTCTTGCTGCGCAGATTCCCTTAGGTCGTGGCCACACTGACCGCAAAAGCTAGAGTTTGCTTGCACGAGTGCTTGACAGCTAGGGCAGGTAACTAAGGCTGGCAGCGGCGTGTAACAGGCTTCACATTGAAGTGCGCCGTCTGGGTTTTGGTGGTTGCAGTTAGGACAGGTAATCATGAGGACTTCAATAAAATGACGATTTCGCTTGAAGGTAAGATTGATAGCAAGACCTAGAAGATCAAGGATATAAAACGTTCATTGTGGCTGCTCGGCTTAGCTGCTCTGCCCAACTTTTGGTCAAACTCTTCGTTTGGTGGCCCCCTTCAAAGAGAGCCACTCGTCAATTTTGACCGATCAGACTGATGCATTAGCGACTTTACATCCCCTCCGGCACTCCTTTGCCTGCGGCCGCATCTAACAGCCAGTGGGCTCCAGCGGCAGGTTGGATCAGCTTACTAGGGTAAGTATGACCATCGGCATCGTCAGAAAAGATATGAGCAAGCGCTGTTTGTTTATTTTCTCCAGCGACTAAGAAAACAACGCGTCGTCCTCGATTAATGAGTGGCACAGTGAAAGTGATACGGGGTTCACCGTCGTGATTACCTACGGTGACTAGGCGATCGCGCACATCAAGCGCTTTTGTGTGAGGAAATAACGAGGCCGTATGTCCATCATCTCCCATCCCTTGCAATACAAAGTCTAGGGCAGGTAGTTCGTTCTCAGCTAGTTGAAAAAAGTCCTTGAGTTGGTTTTCGTAAGCCGCAGCATCAGTCGCAGGGTCGCCAGCGCTAGTTGGGATTGGAAAGATGTTTTCAGTTGGAATAGGAACGTGGTTGAGCCAAGCTTCTTTCGCCATCCGAGCATTGCTTTTAGGATGATCGTGCGGTACGTAGCGCTCATCACCCCAAAAAATATAGACTTTCTCCCAGGGTAAATCGGCCTTGGCTAACGCTTCGTATAGCGGCTTTGGGGTACTGCCACCAGAAAGTGCGAGGGTAGCTTGATCACTAGAGGCGATTGCTTCTTTGACCACAGAGACGGTTAAATCATAGGCGCGATCAATCAGCGCAGTTTTGTCGGCAAGAATTTCAGTTGTTGGGGCTATCATGAATCACTCCTTTAGCTCTGACCAGCTTACCCTAGATATTTTGACTCGTTCGAGTACTTATAGAGAGGCTATGGAGTGGCGCCCCTTAGAAGGTAAAAAAGCTGAAGTACCCGGTGTGCGCTAACAAGCGCTACTGCTGATTTTTTTAGCTGTTTCCAAGCTATTTGTCTAGGCTCTACATTACCTAGACTATGCATTACTCATCAGGCTTTGCATTGTTAGGTTAGCGGTGTAGCCTTTAGTATTGACGTGAGCAAAGTACGGGCTACTTCGCAATGTTCTCTGTTGTTTTGCCTTGTTTTAATGAGTCGCGCCATGGGTATTTGCCCCAGATCTTAGAGAATTTGCGATCGCAAAGTGGCCCAAAGCAGCTAATCGCCGTTGTCAGCCCAAGTCAGGACGATACGCTTGCTATCATTCAGCGATTTCCCGAGATAGAGATTATCCAAACAACAGCGAGTAACCGAGCACAGCGTCTGAATGTAGGCATCGAAGCTAGCAAAGGTGAATACGTTCTATTACATCATCCAGCAACTCTATTGCCAGAAGATAACGCTTTCTGGCAGGCCGAATCCGCGTTGAAGCAGCACTGCGCTGTGTGGGGGGGATTTATTCATAGCTTTGATATGGATCACTGGCTACTGCGATTCACCTCTTGGTATTCAACTAGCATGCGATCGCGCCAAGGCATTCTCTATCTGGACCACTGTATTTTTGCCACTAGGGAAGCACTTACCGCCGTAGGTGGCGTCCCAGACATCGACATTTTTGAAGATACGGCGTTAAGTATTGCCCTGCGCGATTTTGGCAAGGCGTCTAAACACAACGGAAGAGCGGCGATCGCCTCTGGTAAGGTGACGACCTCAGCTAGACGGTTTCGTGATCGCGGAATCTATCGGCAAGCCCTAGTCAACCAGATGCTGAAGCTAATGTATTATGCCAAGCTAGATCCTCAGCGGTTGAACTGGCTATATGAAAGAAAAAGCCAGATCAACGTGAGCTACACAGAACAAGAGAAGTGAAGGAGTGACTTAAGACTAGTCATGAATTCCTCGACTTGATTTATTCTTGACGGCACATCACGCTATTGTGAACACTGAGTAACTCTGGACACACTAAGGGGAAATATGGTGTAGCTGCTTGCACCTAGTTAATTTGTTATGACAACGACTTCGCCGAATGACAGCGTTATTGTGCCGTCACCGCTAGCGGCCATCTCACTCAAGCTAGTAGGAGCGATCGCTATCCTAGTGGCGCTGATTGATTTTTTGACACTGCTATTTCCACCAGACTTTAGCAACCGAGCATGGCAGCTATCTACAGTTACTGGCTTAGTAGATAGAGGGCTTGTTCCTCTTGTAGGTGTTGCACTACTCTTCACAGGCTACTGGATTGACACTAGCTTAGGAAGATCAGCCAGGAAGTCCACTTTATTTCTAGATGCCCGGTTCTGGACTTGTTTGCTTTCGTGCTTACTAGGGCTGATCTTTCTAGTCACAACGGTGCTCCATCCTAACAATGTTCGCGTTCAAAGTCGTGATGCTTTAGCTCAAGTAGCAGCAGAAGCGGAGCAGGCCACCGCCGACCTAGAGACGCAGCTAAACAGCGATCTGGCTCAGCGCCGAGCCCAGATTGATGCATTGCTAGAAAATGAAAGTCAGCTACAGGCCGCGATCGCCAGCGGTAGCTTAGACGAAGCTCAAGTGGCCCAAATCGAGCGCTTTCGTAGCAACCCACAAGAGCTAGATAGTTTCTTAAACTCTCAAGTTAGCGAAGCTCAGACCGAGCTACAAACTCAAATCAGTGATCAAAGAGAAGACGCTACCAAAAGACTTAAATCCGAAGCTACAAAAGCCACACTTCGAGTGACGCTAAGCAGCCTCTTGCTAGCAGTTGGCTACACCCTCATCGGCTGGCTAGGTCTAAAGCGTTTGCTCGCAATGGTGAGATAGCTGACAATAGATTGACTAGCTTTTTGCTTAGCTAAGTGCTGTTATCATCGCCTGCTGAGCAACATTCTGATAGAGCGTTTTGAAATGAGCCATGACTATTTGCGCTTCGCTCGTCGGCAAGGGCATATCACCAATGACCTCTAGCACAGTCTGCTCCGCCGGTGTAATCACCACGAGCGAGGGATCAATGGGCGTATCGTATGTCCAAAAAGTCTCAATCGGGAGAGTCGTTTTCGCTTTTGCGGCAGGCTCAGAAGGGAGTATCTCTTTGGGTTCGTCTGCTAGCTCAGCCTCAGAACCTGTTGCTTCACCAGCTGTCTGCTGTCTGTGCTGTCGCAGCGCCTCTAGAATCTGTTCTTTGGTCCGACCTCGTAGCTGAAACAAAACAAAAGGATCTTCCCGGAAGGCATCGCCTAGCTGGTAGTAAACAGCCGCAATATGTTTGCAAGGATTTTTGGGATCGGGGCAGCTACATTTGGATTTGACATCAGCTAGTGTAAAGGGAAACAGGCTAAGACCATTCGAGGTAAACACCGCCTCAATTGAGTCTGGCATTTCACCCGCCAATAGCTGCGCAGAATATAACGCCTTTTGACTGAGGGTATCGATCACAAAGCCCCAGTCCTCATCAGTAAAGCGCTCTATCCAAATAGATAGCTGGTACGGCTCATTAGCCGTTCCCTGTACGGTGGCATGTACCTTTGAGTCTCTAAACTCAAGCGAAAGAATATTCCCCTGCCGTGCATAGTTTCGCCCTCTTTCTAGCCGTTTTTTGAAACGATAAGAATTAAGCAGGTCTACCCATTGCTGTACCCACCAAGCATCTTCTTGAGCAGTGACGGGTTGAGGAGCACTATAGGTCATAGGTGAATGAGTCTAGTATTGAACTATTGAACAGGCAGATATGAACGTACAAAATCTATGAAGATAAGATCTTAGCAGATGCTTAGTTGAGCGATTAGTTGCTACGCAGATTGGTTAGGCCCAAGCGTTTTGTACCAAAGTTCTGTACCAAACCTAAGCAGTCTTACGGCTTTGCTGATTACTTTAGCTGACCTTCATACCACAAGCTACTTTGTCTGACTTGTGAGCTACTTTGACCAGGCTTTTGACCAGGCGATCGCACCAGGTGATCACAAGTCCTATCAAAATATTTGGATGACTCAAACTATCTTAGTTGCCCGAAGGTTGTCAGTCTTGCCAAGTTAGAGGCCTTTTAGGATTATTCAGTTACTGCCGATGACCTGGCTCATCTTCTGTAAATCGAGAACCCTATCGAGTGTGGTTTTATCCATCAGCTCATTCTCTAATATCAGCTGGCGAAGAGACTTTCCAGTTTCAAGCGATTCCTTAGCGATCGCGGCCGCATTCAAGTAGCCAATATGCGTATTCAGCGCTGTCACCAAAGCCAGACTGCCTTCTGCATAGTCGGCGCAGCGTTCAGGGAAGGCGGTAATTCCCTGAAGGCATTTCGTATCTAGAGCTTCAACGGTGTTTCCAAGAATCTCGATGCTGTGAATCAAGTCATAGGCAATCAACGGCATCATCACGTTGAGTTCTAGCTGACCCGCTTGAGCCGCCAGTGCAATCGCCTGGTCGTAGCCCATTACTTGAAAGCACACCATCGAGGTCATCTCGGCCATCACTGGATTGTACTTACCCGGCATAATTGACGAGCCCGGCTGCACAGGCGGTAGCTGGATTTCTTTTAGCCCGGTCTTTGGTCCAGAGTCGAGCAGGCGCAGATCGTGAGAGATTTTCACGAGGTCTTGAGCCAGATTACGCAAGGTGCTGCTAAGAGCGACAAAAGGAGCCATACTTTGCATCGCGGCCATCAGATGCGGAGCACTGGTAACGGACTGCTTCAGGTAATCACTCAAAATTTCAGCCACGCGCAAGCGATAGTCTGGGTGGGTGTTAAGTCCGGTACCGGTTGCGCTACCGCCTAAACCAATAACAGCTAATTCAGCAGCGGCAGTTTGAATTCGTTGCTGATGTCCGCTGAGGATATGCTCCCATGCGCGAAAACCTTCGCCTAGACGAACCGGAACGGCGTCTTGCATATGGGTGCGGCCAGAGCGAACGATGTTTTGAAATTCGATAGCTTTGGTCTTGACGGTAGCGATCGCCCCTTCTAAAGCCGGATATAGCGAATGTTCTAGCGCCAGAACCCCCCCCACTCGAATAGCTGTAGGGATCACGTCATTGGTCGACTGACCATAGTTCACATGGTCGTTTGGACTCACCCTGCTGTAGTTTCCTTTGGTATCACCGAGTAGTTCCAAAGCGCGGTTAGCGAGCACTTCGTTGACGTTCATATGATGCGAGGTACCTGCGCCTGCCTGGTAGACGTCCACAACAAACTGATCGCGCAAGTCGCCTTTAAGGATTTCGTCTACGGCCTGAACGATGGCCTCACCAATATCAGCGGGAATGCAGCCTAGTTCTCGATTGGCGATCGCCGTTGCCTTTTTGATTAGCAAACAGGCATCTACGTAAGTAGGCAGCGGTCGCAGTCCGCTAATTGAGAAATTCTGGATAGCCCGCAGGGTTTGGATCCCGTAATAAGCGTCCTCTGGAATCTCAAGCTCTCCCATAGAGTCTTTTTCAATACGAGCTTTGCCAGAAGCGACTTCTACCATGACTAACGAGTAAATTCTAACTGCGAAACTTTAGCGATTGCCTTGGCGAGTTCTTGGCTGAGGTAATCGCCTTTCAGATTCTATAGCAAAGTAAGAATACAGCCTTACTTTGCTGTATTTGCTAATGTCTTTTTATTATCCACGTACCGTAGGATTTGCAGCTAGTCAGTATGATCAGTATGAATAGTCAGTAGACGCTATGCTACAGGTGCTGCACTAGCTGCTATAGCAAGCTTCGGATTACATTTCCCGTTTGTACGTCACTCAGCCCGCTGTATATAAAAGCGCTAGCGGTTGCGAGTGTCGCCAGCTAAGTGACTAAAGCAATAACTAAAGCTATCAAGTGGAACTGATCGAATTCTATGGCCAGAATGCCAACCCTAAAGTTTGATCGTGGGACGCTAGTTTTGCATCCGCCACCTAGAGGAAAAGCGTGGATTGACTATGCAATCTGGGACGATCGAATTGAGCGCTTTCGGGTACCTGCTGATAAATATCGGCGATTAGTATCGGCGCTGCGAGCTGAAGGTGTACGTTTCGAAGACAAGGTCGAGGCGGTTCAACCGCTAGACTTGCAGAATAATTTGACTCTGACGCCTTATGACCATCAGCAGGAAGCATTAGACGCTTGGAAGCAGCAGCGACGTGGCGTAGTGGTTCTGCCGACAGCGGCAGGAAAGACCTACCTGGCCCATATGGTGATCGCAGCTACCCCAAGACGGACCTTGATCACGGTACCGACGCTAGATCTCATGCATCAATGGTATGCGGATTTAGAAGCGGCCTTTCCCGGGGTGGAGGTAGGGTTGCTAGGTGGTGGCTCACGCGATCGCACCCCTATACTCGTGGCTACTTATGATAGCGCCGCTATCTACGCCGAAGATCTAGGCAGTCAATACGCGCTACTGATATGCGATGAATGCCATCATTTACCGAGTGACTTTCACCGCTGCATTGCCGAATATTCAATCTCGCCCTATCGATTAGGCCTAACAGCTACGCCCGAGCGAACGGATGGTCGCCACGAAGATCTAGACGAATTACTAGGTCCGGTGGTCTATCGGCGAACGGCAGCAGAGCTTTCAGGAACAGCGCTAGCCCCTTATCAGGTTGTGCAGCTAAAGGTGAAACTTAACCAAGAGGAGCGCGATCGCTACGACAGCCTACAGCAGCAACGCAACGACTTTCTTAAAGCTTCTAACATTTGGCTGAGCAGCGCTCAAGGTTGGCAGCGATTTGTTCAGGCTAGCGCTCAATCTCCTGCCGGTCGCCGCGCTATGATCGCTCACCGAGAGGCCAAAAATATTGCGCTAGGGACCGCCGGCAAACTATCTCTACTAGAAAAACTACTCAAGCAGCACTATCCAGAACGCACTCTCATCTTCACTAACGATAACGCTACGGTTTACAAGATCTCGCAGGAATTTCTGATTCCAGCGATCACACACCAAACACCGGTCAAGGAAAGGCATACTATCTTGCAAAAGTTTCGTGGCGGTGACTATAGCGTAATTGTGGTTTCTCATGTACTCAACGAAGGTGTCGACGTGCCGGATGCGCGAATTGCTATCTTGCTCTCTGGCAGTGGGTCTACGCGTGAATATATTCAGCGGCTAGGCCGGGTATTGCGCAAGGGAAACGACGGTAAAGTGGCTTTGCTATATGAGGTGGTAGCCGAGCAAACCAGTGAAGAAGGGGTCTCTAAGCGTAGAAAGCAGCAGCCAACTGTCGAACCCGTATTATCAGAGGCTCAGCAGCTTTCATTGGTTCCTGATTTGGCAAAGCAACCAAGAGCTAGACCGCGATCGCCCTATCTAAAGCCAAAAAAGGTGAGACAAAGCGAAATACCTATTGCTGCAGAGGAATCTTCTACTTGGAAAGACAATAATGCAGAGGATGATGAAAAAACTTAGCCTGTTCCTGGCGATACGGAGAAGAGCTTTTAGCTATTGATATCTACTCTGCCACTTCTGCTGGTTGGTTTACCCTTTTGAAACAACTTGACGATACAATCGACACTGTTCATTCTGCTTCAAGCTTTGGCTAAACAGCGTATCGATATCCTCTTAGTAGAACAAGGTCTGTGTCCATCACGACAACAGGCCCAGCGTTTGATTAGAGCTGGAGAGGTGAAAATTGCTCAACAGATAATTGATAAACCGGGTACCCTAGTAGCCACAGATGCGGTGATAGAGCTAAAGCAAAAGCCACCCTTTGTCTCTAGAGGCGGTGAAAAGCTAGCCAAAGCCCTGAAAACATTTAATGTTCGAGTAGAAGGGAAAACTTGTCTAGATGGCGGCATCTCAACGGGCGGCTTTACTGACTGCCTGCTACAGGCTAATGCTCGAAGAGTCTATGGCGTCGACGTTGGCTACGGGCAAGTTGCCTGGAAAATTCGGCAAGATCCTAGAGTGACGCTAAAAGAAAGAACAAACATTCGTCATTTGACATCATCAGAACTTTACGACGACAAGCAGATTGCCACACTTGGTGTAATGGATGTCTCTTTTATTTCTCTTGCAAAAGTGCTACCTGCTTTTTGGGCTTTATTAGATTCTCCTAGGGAAGTTGTTCTGTTAGTCAAGCCACAGTTTGAGGTGGGTCGAGAGAAGATAGGTAAGAAAGGCGTTGTGAGAGATTCAAAAGATCAAGCTAGTGCTATCCTACAAGTAATTCAGGTGGCTAAGCGGTTAGGCTGGCACTATCGAGGGCTTACCTGGTCAGATACAGTAGGTCCAGCAGGTAATATTGAATATCTGCTTTGGCTGCGAGACGATGAGAAAGTAGTGCCCTGGCCAAATGTCGAGGAAGTAGGCGAATTGACTCGCCGCGCAAAACAAATACTCACCTAGATACGAGAATAAGCCTAACTGCGAACAATTTTTCCTTTGGCAGCGGCCACGCCGCCAGTTCTACTGCCAATCACAACGAGAGCGTAAGCTGAGTCAGTCATGTTGTTTCGCCTTTCCTTGTCTATTTCACGGGATTTTTGAAGCGCTGTTTTGAGTGATGGTTCTGAAACGTTAGAAAGCTGGCGATACTGCGCAGGTTTGTTGGCGATCGCATAGAGAATGTATAGCAATCTGCTAAATGCATTCAGCAGATTGCTAAGCACTTAGCTTTATCTATCAAAGGTTGTGGCACTTGGTGATGGTGCAAGATAAGCGCGGATTGCTATAGTCCTGGATGATCGCCAACAAACCTACAATAATCTAAGCAATTCCAGCCAAACTCTTCGTTGGTACTGGGTAGCGAAGCACCAGTGACTGAGTCTTTAATCCGTGGGTATTCATAAAGCTCGCAACTTTAGACGTTATCTCTGGCTGGGTGATTGCACTGAATCGTTGAATCATCGAACCCATAGAACATACGGTAATCAGATGAACTAGCTCAACAGGATCGAACGTATCCATCGCCGATTGAACAAACCGACGCGGTGTGGTTAGCGGCTGTTGTGCGCTTACCCAGGCCAGCTGCAAAGCCGCTTTCTCTTGAGCGGTGAAGACGCCTTCTGCCTCTGCGCGTCCGGTAGCGACAGCGAAGCAATGACGAATGCGTTCGAGCGATTTCTGACTGTTTTCGCTAGTGTGGTGGGCCATGAAAGCTTCATTGGCAGCCACCGCATCATGACTACGAGCGATCGCAGAAACCCGCAGCATCAAATGTTTGAGTTCAGAAGAGAACAGTGTGTGGTCTTTCTCTCCTAACAGCTCTCCATACAGATAGGCATGACGCTTACGCACGGGTGCTGGAAAGGTCTCGAACCAGATTGGCATTGCGCCAAACTCACGTTGGGCATAGGCATCCAAGTCACCCACTGCCGCCTCATACTTAGCAAATAGCTCCGGAATCGAAGGGCCGCCCTCTGGAATCTCGTAGTCCAGATTAGAAGGATTAGCCTCGCTTGAGCCATGCCGACCCGCCTCTACACCTGCTGCTTGTCCTTTCTGCATCCAGTCGCCTTCGATCTCAACGCTAGTGAGATCGTTGAAGACATTGAGATAGCCAAAAGCCGCCACGATTAGGCTGATGCCCAGGAGGTTTTTATCAGCATCTTTTACCGGGCCGCGAGCCTGTGGGGCCAGCGCTCGAATACGCTCTATTAGTTCAGGCGTGACCTGATTCGTGGTTGCGGCTGCGGCCAGCTCTGCCAGGGCCACCTCAAAAGGGCCAATTGACCCATCGAAATTACCTGCTTGAGCTGCCTTAAGCTGCCTAATCACCCCGACAGATTCTTCATCGCCCGTCGCTGCTGCATGCACCTGGCAGTAGTTGCAGCCGTGAGCGTTAGACGTTGCAAAGCCCGAGACGTACATCATCGTATCGCCTAGAAACTCCTTTGCCATTTTCACCGCCGACATGTTGTGACAATACACAAACAGCTTGTACGCCTGGGGCCACTGATGCATGTACTCAAAGCAGTTAGGCCAGAAGCCAAAGAACTGCTTATAAAAGCGCAGTAGCGGCCAAGCTTCAGGATCATCATCGCGAGAACCGTCGCTAGCCGGAATGTACTCCCGCAAAAGCGTATCTTCTGCCCCTTGAGCCAGCTCAGCATCAGAGAGAGCCTCTAGGCCAAGGTCGCGGCCCGCCATTGCCTGCGCTAGCTCTGTCAAGCGCCCCGCCTGCTGAAGCGCCGCTATATCTTCAGCACCATTGATGTGGTAATCACCGAAAAAGATCTGCGGTACGGTAGCAACGCCTGAAGCGTAGAGACTGCTATCGGCATTGCGCTGGCTAGCTTTTACATCGTGCTGAACATACGGTAGACCCACCTCATCTAACACCGCCTTCGCACTAGCACAGTAAGGACACCCTGACTTTGTGAATATTCTGATTGTCGTATAGTTGCTCATTGTTTTAAATCCTCTAATGTTTACCTGATTGAGTAGTTTTGATGACTGAACCGTTCGGTCATTATTGAAGGTATTAGTTGCCTTGCATGGGTTTACTCCCACGTTCTATACCCAAAACAATAGAAAGATCATAGAATCCTAGAAAAACGATCTCACAGGAGGTCAAGAGCTAGAGCTTTTGTTTCCTATGTGAACCTGATCCTTCACAAATAGACAGTCTATGTACGTTCATCCGTATATAACACGGTATGACTGAACTGTTCAGTCACCATTAATTGATAGCGCGCATGGTAAGATATTGTCAAATGACTAAACAGTTCAGTCAGGAAAATTAGATGGCAACTCCGCTTTCAGTTGATGTGAACAGTCCTAAAGCTCAGCAGATTCTAACGGGTGTACGTGACGTCTTCCTTGATATGGGGTATGAAGGTGCTAGCACCGATAAGCTTGCTCGTGCTGCTGGTGTATCGAAAGGAACGCTGTACAATTACTTTCCTGATAAAGAAACGCTCTTTATCGCCTTCGTTGAAGGGGAGTGTCGTAAACAGGCAGCGTTAATCTTTAAGGTTAAGGATCAATCCGCTGATATTGAAACCGTACTACGAGAGATTGCCTACAACTACGTAAAAATGTGTCCGTCCGCTTTTATCCAAGGCCTCTACCGGCTCGCCTTAGCAGAAGCCACTCGCTTTCCAGCTCTAGCGCGCACGTTCTACGACTCTGGCCCAGACTTAGCTTCACGTCGGATGGTTCAGCTATTAGCAGGCGCTGTTGCTAAAGGAGACTTGAAAATTGACGATTTAGACATGGCGGCACATCACTTTGCCCAGCTCTGCAAAGCCGATTTGTTTGAGAAGTGTCTCTTTCAAGTCAAGCTTTCTGTAACGCCAGAAGAAATTAAACGAATTGCAAATAGCGCCGTTGATGTTTTCTTAAGGGCTTATCGCGTGTGTAGGTAGCTATGATCAGCCTCATCACCTCGTCCGCTAGAATCTGTCCCTCCTACAGCTTTTAAGCTTGTTGTATTTCTAATATCCCCATCATGCCGCGATCTTCGTGATCGAGCACATGGCAGTGGTAGACCGTTTTACCTGTGTAGTCACGAAAAGCCATCCGAATGCGAACAGTTTCTCCAGGACTCACTGACACCACATCCTTCCAAGCTACGTAGGGCGCAGGTTGACCATTCTGGCTAATGATTTGAAACTTGTTGGTATGAATATGGAAAGGGTGTGCCATTGAACCTGTATTGGTCACCTCCCAATCTTCAACTGCATTTAGCACTACCTGAGTGTCAACGCGGCTAGGATCGAAAGCTTTACCATTGATCATGAACACCATGCCACTACCCATCATGCCGCCCATACCGTGATTCAGTGCAAATTTTCGGGTCACCTGCGGCTCCGGTAAGGACTCAACTGCAATGAGCTGGCTGGGTAAGCTCATCTCATCAGTTTCTCCGTCATAAGTGAGCGTTGCCACCGTTTCGGCACGATCTGAAGATTGGTTCTGGCGCATCATTCCACCCATCATGCCGCCTTGCGCAGGGTTGAAAGGTTGGTTAATCAGGCGATAATTGCCGGATGCTTTGTTTCCCTGTATCAGGACTTCAACTCGCTCACCAGGCGCTAACACAACGTCACTTATCTCAACAGGTGATGAGATAGCCCCCCCGTCTGTCGCAATCAGGTGCATTGTATGGTCTGCTAGCGATAGGCGAAAGAAACGGGAAGGGGCGGCGTTTAACAGTCGTAATCTTAAGAGGCCACCTTTAGAGATGCTCATTGCGGGGTTGAGCTGTCCGTTAGCTGTCAGCAGCCCACCGGCGCGTCCGGTCATTGCAGACATGTGTCCGGTATCGGCGATGTTGCCATTGCTATCTAAGGCAAAGTCTTTGAGTACTAGGAACTCTTCTCTAGCAGCTTTAACTTCAGGAATCTCGTCTAGCTCACCACGAACAATGAAAAGCCCAGCCAGCCCGCCGAAGAGTTGCTCGGCCACCAGTCCATGCTTATGAGGATGGTACCAAAAGGTTCCCGCTAGATGATTTTCAGGAATCTGATATTCGTATGTGTGGCTTTCGCCAGGAGAGATTTCTAAAAATACATTGTCACTTGAGCCGGTTGGCGGAATATGCAGGCCGTGATAGTGAATGTTTGTCGGTTGGTTGAGTTGATTGGTGAAACGAATTTGTACTCGATCGCCAGGTTTTGCTTCTAGAAGTGGACCAGGGACTTTGCCGTTGTAGGCAAGTAGATTGGCAGTGCGATCTCCTAACTGTACAGACTGATCTCTGGCTTCTAAATCTAAGCTGAGCAAACCGTTTTTACTCTTGTAAGTTTGAAGCTGAATCGGCGCAGAAACAGGTGTAGAAGAGAGAGGCTGAAATCTGGCGCACTGAGTCAACAACATGGACGCTGTCGTGCCTGCGCTCAGCCGTAAAAAGTCTCTTCGTTTGATCACTCTCATGTGTTTTTAGCTAAATTTTTATCAACTGATTGTGACACCTTTGCAAAGGTAATGGCCTCTCACCATCAGAGGTATTCTCACCACTAGCTATCCCTTAACTGTAGCTCGCTACTTCCCTGATTTGGTATCGTGCCATTTAGTCTTATCATGTCTTCTTATCTCATACCATAAACAGTTTTGATTAGACTGCTGTATTCTCCTAACTTACGGCGTAATAATTGCATTTAGTCGGCTATTAGATTGCTGTTGGGTTCAGCCTTAAATGTCCACAGCTGATTAAGTACTTGGTCACTAGTCATAATCTGAATGGGATGCTTCATAAGGTATCTCAGCAATAAAAACTCTTTCCAAGTGAGTTCAACGTATATCTGTTCTTCATCTTAGAGAATTGGAAGAACAGATATACGTTGGTCGCAACTAAGTAGCAATTTCCCAACGCATTTCCAATGTGTATTTGCGTAGTCTTAAATGCAGGCTCAAATTCAGATGACCGCCTTCTAAGCGCCCTGAGCCTTGCAAATAGCTCAGAATCATCAGCAAGCAAAACTCCCATAGATTTCCTCTCGTCAAGTTTCGCTGCGATTACAGGTATCAACAGATTACTCATAAAAACTCACCCCTAATCCTTGATAGAACTCAGCATAAACTCTATACCTAACTTCAAGGTCAAGCGATATTAAAAGAAGGAAAAGTTTATGCCCAGTTGAAAACACTTGGACACAGAATAGATACAACAGAAAATAGTATGGCAATCTGAAGCTAGAATGATTTTTTTCACTGGTTCAAGCCTACGAATCTAGTGGAATCTTTTCAATGAGAGGACAAATATCTCCGGGTTGAGGATGTGGTTTAGAGGCAGCCCAGCTATCTCGATATTCTACAAGTCCCTTCTTAAACGACTTCATTTCCTTGATCTGAGCCTCGATCTTCTCAATTTTTTCTTGCAGAATTGATTGCACTAAATCGCAGGGCATATCTCCTTGCTGATGCGCATTTAGCACTTCGCTAATATCTTCTAATGTAAATCCTAAAGACTGAGCTCTCTTTACAAACTGAACCTGTCGCACCGCTTCTGGAGGATAATAGCGGTAACTATTCTCTCCACGCTCGGATTCGAGTAAGCCTAACCTTTCGTAATAGCGCAGTGCACCTACTGCCACACCGGTTTGCTTAGACACTTCGCCAATTTTTAATCGTGTTGAAACGGCCATCTTCAACTGCCTCTTCGTCAACTGTTTCTATCGTAAACTCTCTACCAAGCTATAAGGTCAACTTCTGTTTCATCCTCATTTCACAATTAACTGTCAATGTAGTGAATCTAGCGAGGTAGCTACCTTCAGCGCTAAGCTCTAGCTTTGAATGGACGTAGCCCACAGATCAAACCCCAGCTTCAGCCAAACTATTACTCGTAACAGCTCTATTAATGTACAAAGAGGTTTCTATGACTCACCGTTTCTCCAAATTCAAGATATTTGTGGTCGGTTTAGCGGCAGTCAGCTCAGTGCTAGCTGGCTGTACGGCTACCAACAATGCGCGAATGGGGTCATCACCGCAAGAGATTATGGCTACTCAGGCGGCTGTGATCGGCGAAATCACTGTTTTTCGTAGTCCTACTTGCGGGTGCTGCGGTCAGTGGATAGAGCACGCCGAGGCCGCTGGCTTTAAGGTTAAAGATGAGATCACCGAAGACATGAGTGCAATTAAGCAACAGTATGGTGTTCCTACGAATCTGAGCTCATGTCATACAACGGTAGCCGGTGATTACATCGTAGAAGGACATGTGCCTGCTGAAGATTTAGCACGACTGCTGGCTGAAAAGCCAGACGTGGCCGGAATTGCCGTGCCAGGAATGCCTATTGGCTCTCCCGGTATGGAATCAGGCGACTATACAGAACCTTACACTGTCTTCTCGTTTACAGAATCAGGCGAAACGGCTGCATTTGCTGAGCACTCGTAGCGCTAGTCAATAAAACGTTACCAGTTTGATCATCAGTTCATCAGACTTATGGCTGCTGTATTGTGGCTGCTGTATTTAGGGTGCCGTTCATGTTTCAAGCCGCTCCTTTTTCAATGCGATCGCAACAATACAGCCCGCAATAAGCCAGCGGAGTGACGCTAGTGTATATCCGCCGTAAGCAGATCTGTTAGAGCTAACTCTTACTGGCAGAGCGCAAACGCGAGATGTTTCCATCTCAGGCATATCTACATGATTGAAGATATACTTCTAGCCCCCTTGACTCTCTCCTTAACTAGAGGGTTTACGCTAATAGCACTGAGCCGATCAGCTATGAAAAGTCTGTCTAAACTGCCAAATAGTCATCTTCAGCTAATTAAGAGACTTCTTATATGACCGCCACTACCCTAAAACTCAAGGGCATGAGCTGTGCCGCCTGCGCCACCAGTATTGAATCGGCTATTCATCAGGTGCCAGGAGTTCGCGAGGTTCAGGTTAACTTTGCGGCTGAGCTAGCCAGCATTGAATACGATGAGGGTAGTACCAGTCTTGAGAAAATTCAGGCCGCGGTGGCTGATGCTGGCTACGAAGCGAGTAAACGAGAAGATTTGAGCATTGGTGAGACAGACGCCAAAGCGCAAGAAGAGCGTAAATCGCAGCAGCGATCGCTCCTTATTAAAACGGGCGTCAGCGGCGTTATTGGGGTGGCACTGATTTTAGGCACGTTACCGATGATGTTGGGTATAGATATTCCCGGCTGGCCGATGTTTCTACATAACCCATGGCTACAGCTTGTTTTAGCAACGCCTGTTTTGTTCTGGTGCGGCAAGTCATTTTACATGGGTGCGTGGAAAGCCTTCACCCACCGTGCTGCCAATATGAATACGTTAATCGCGTTGGGAACGGGCGCTGCCTATGTCTACTCTGTTTTCGTAACGCTGTACCCTGGCTTTCTCATTTCACAAGGGCTCGCACCCGACGTTTACTACGAGGCCGCAGTTGTGATTATCGCACTGCTGCTACTGGGCCGCTACTTAGAGAACCGAGCGAGAGGACAGACCTCCGATGCGATTCGTCAGCTTATGGGATTACAGGCAAACATGGCGAGGGTGATTCGGCGAGGAGAGGACGTTGATTTGCCGGTAGAAGACGTTGTTGTCGGTGATATTGTTATTGTTCGCCCTGGTGAAAAGATTCCGGTTGATGGTGAAGTAACAGAGGGTACCTCTACTGTCGATGAATCGATGGTAACAGGCGAGCCGGTTCCGGTGAAAAAGGAACCGGGTGAGGAAGTCATTGGGGCAACTATCAACAAGACAGGAAGCTTCAGATTTAGAGCATCGCGGGTTGGCAAAGATACTGTACTCGCACAGATCGTACAGCTTGTACAAGATGCACAGGGCTCAAAGGCGCCTATTCAGAAGCTGGCTGACCAGGTGACCAGATGGTTTGTGCCGGTAGTCATTGCCATTGCCATCACCACATTTGTCCTGTGGTTCAACCTCGTGGGCAACGTTACGTTGGCGCTGCTGACGACGGTTGGCGTACTCATCATCGCCTGCCCTTGTGCTCTGGGACTAGCTACGCCGACTTCTATCATGGTCGGTACAGGCAAAGGGGCTGAGAACGGCATTTTGATCAAAGATGCTGAAAGCCTAGAACGCGCTCACAAGCTTCAGACTATTGTTGTCGATAAAACGGGGACACTGACCGAGGGTAAGCCGACGGTTACTGATTACTTGACAGTCAAAGGAACAGCCAACGGCAACGAGATTCAACTGTTGCAAATGGCAGCAGCGGTTGAGCGCAGTTCAGAACATCCGTTGGCTGAAGCAGTGGTGAATTATGCCGCCTCTCAAGGTATTGAAAAGAAGAAGCTAACGAGCGTTCAAGATTTTGATGCGGTTACGGGCCGAGGCGTTCAAGGAATAATTAATGGCCGTTTGGTGCAAATTGGTACTGATCGTTGGATGCAAGGCTTAGGCATTGATACGAGGGCGCTTCAATCTGAGCGTCAGTCCTGGGAAGCCTCGGCAAAAACTACGGCCTGGATTGCGGTAGACGGTAAAGCCGAAGGGCTAATGGGTATTTCTGATGCGCTG
Source organism: Synechococcus sp. PCC 7335 (assembly GCF_000155595.1). Classification (NCBI taxonomy): domain Bacteria; kingdom Bacillati; phylum Cyanobacteriota; class Cyanophyceae; order Synechococcales; family Synechococcaceae; genus Synechococcus; species Synechococcus sp. PCC 7335. Next base: position 3,929,086 of record NZ_DS989904.1, read on the forward strand.
AAGAAAACGTCTGCTCAGGCGGTAAGCGCGTTGCAAGCGATGGGCTTGGAAGTGGTGATGTTGACTGGGGATAATCGACAGACTGCGGAGGCGATCGCCCAAGAAGTTGGGATCCGTCGCGTATTTGCAGAAGTACGCCCCGACCAGAAAGCTGCGCAGATTACACAGCTACAGTCTGAAGGGAAGGTAGCGATGGTAGGAGATGGCATTAATGATGCGCCGGCGTTAGCTCAAGCAGACGTAGGAATATCGATTGGAACCGGGACAGATGTGGCAATCGCTGCTAGTGATATCACGCTTATCTCTGGCGACCTTAGGAGCATTGTTACCGCTATTCAGCTCAGTAAAGCCACCATTATCAACATTCGGCAAAATCTGTTTTTTGCTTTCATTTACAACGTGGCGGGTATCCCGATTGCTGCTGGTATTCTCTATCCCCTCTTTGGATGGTTGCTAAATCCTATTGTTGCAGGCGGGGCAATGGCCTTTAGCTCTGTTTCTGTTGTTACGAACGCGCTTCGTCTTCGAAACTTTCAGCCTGAAGGTATGGATATTCGCTGACCATCGCATTGGAGTGGAGAATAAACTGATGCAATTACAGCTCTCTCAAAACCGACGACTTCGCTATCAATGGCTACTATGTAGTCTTCTGACCATTGGCATGGTAGCCGGAAGTACGCTCACTGCTCGTGCTCGAATTTCTGAAGCCGATACTGGCGAATTTCTCCGTATTAAGCAGCCATTGGGTCTCAAGGCGGGCGTGGCTGTGGCGGGGGCTGGACTCATTGGCTTGGAGCTGTGGTGGTTCCTCTTGAGCAAACCCAACGCTCAAACTACCCAGACTGCTGACGGCATTCAGTCAATAGATATAACGGTAGATGGCGGCTACTCTCCCAATCAGATAATGGTTCGAGCAGGCCAGCTAGTACGGCTAAATTTTCTGCGCAAAGATCCTAGTAGTTGTTTAGAGCGGATTATTCTACCTGACTTTAATAAAGCAGTAGATTTGCCGCTTAATCAAACTGTAACCTTGGAGGTTGTTCCTGAAAAAGCAGGTGATTACACATTTCACTGCGGTATGAACATGTTTCGTGGCTCGATCACGGTGAAAGCCAACGTTCAATAGGTGTTTGTGAAAGGTATCTGTGAAAGTTTGTGGCTATAATGCGCTAGTGATAAACGACACCAATGCTGGCTATGAGATGGGTCGATTTCATTCCTGTTTCATATTTGTTTGCAACACTGACTACGGGCCTCTTTAGAAAACTCGGAGGAAGTCTGAGCCTATGCCCTGTTTATCAGTTTCTCACCGCGCCGCTTTTTTAGGTATAGCCTTTCTGACTAGCGCTCACGGCCTGAACGCTAAAGAGGCGATCGCTCATTCTAATCACTATGAATCATCACAACCTGAGCAGACATCTCCTCCAAATAGCCAGCAGCCTGATCTCTCCTCTAAGGCGACAGATCTCTTTGATACCACTCAGCAGGAGGCAACTTCGGCTAACAAGATTGACTCCGATGCTAATGCCCTGTCAGACGACAACCAACAGAAGCATAAACCGATCGTTGAGGAGATTCCAGTATCTCAAGAGCCAGCCTCAACTTCTAAGTCTGGATTGTTTGATGGATTTACTATAGGCTTAGGCGAATCCATACTAGCGATGCTGATAGCAGCGCCGTTCGTCTTATGCGCTTGGAAGAGGACAAAGTCTTGATATTACTTTTCAAGGAAAATAACAGGGGAGTCAACTATGACATTTAATCGAGTCCGTTTGCGTCAGCTGCATAGGGCACTTGTCCCTTCTATGGTGCTACCGCTGTTGTTAACGCTGACGACAGGAACATTATTTCAGTTTTCAGTAGCAGGCGATCGCGCTAACGACTTCCTATGGCTCCTCGATCTACACCGGGGCAAGTTCGGTTAGATAAACTTAGAGTTTCTATATCCAGTTCTTAATGCGCTCGGCTTGTTGACGCTAATCATTACTGGCTCAATCAGGTGGTATCAGTCTCCTAGTAGAAAGAGAAGTAACTAGAATTCCTCTGTTTGCTATAACAGAACTCTACCAGTTAGGAAATAAAGGGTTGGCAGTAAAGAAATGAAGGGTTGTGTCTGATGGCTCAGCCTCTTGTTTTAGCGGCTTTTTAAGAGCCGAGTGTGTTCGCACTGTCATAGCTGCTGCCATAGCTTCGCTGATTCTTGTAGTCATCAACCTAGTGAAGCTGCAAAGTTAGACAGCTGATTGTGAAAAGCGTCGTAGCGCAAGCGCCTTACCCGGGTTCAGTTTTATACGAGATAAAACAGACAGTCACCCTAGCTTTTCAGACTATAGCAATCCGCACTTGGCTTGCACTATCACCAAGCGCTACAACCCTTGATAGATAAAGCTAAGTGCTTAGCAATCTGCTGAATGCATTGAGCAGATTGCTATAGCTAGCCGATGGCTTCTGATACAGCCCCTTGCGTGTCAAGCTTCAGACAGTAAGCTTTGGCCGCAAATGGCTGAGATTCCCAAGCCGTTTCCATTGCTTCACGAACAACATCGGCTGCATCGGGCGGCGCTAAGGCTAGCAAAGTCGGCCCGGCTCCACTGATAACTAAGCCCCAGGCTCCGGCTTTCATGGCGGCACGGCGCACATCATCATAGCCGGGAATGAGTTTTTTACGGTAGGGCTGATGAATGCGATCGCTCATCCCGCCGCTGATCCAATCGCCATTTCCTGTTGCTAGCCCTTGTAGCAGCAGTCCAATATGAGCTGTATTAAAGATTGCATCCGCTCGGCTATATTGAGCTGGTAGTACCCGCCGTGCATCGGCTGTAGATAGCTCGAATTCAGGAATAATCACAACAGGCATCACCGTCTCGTGCCAAGTCAGATGACAAACTTGCAGCCGTCCCCTGGTGACGACGGCTAGTTGCGCGCCCCCAAATAGAGCGGGTACCACGTTGTCTGGATGTCCTTCTATCTGGTTAGCTAATCTTGCTATCTCTGCTTTGGTTAAAGGAGAACCGGCTAGCGTATTCGCGCCAATGATACCGCCGACAATTGCCGTTGAGGAGCTACCTAGGCCTCGAGAAAGTGGGACGCCTAGATTGATCTTGATATGAACAGGCGGTGCCGATATCCCTATGCGTTCATAGCACTTTAGATAAGACCGATAAACAAGATTGCTCGCACCACTATTAACCCGTTTGGACTCGGTGCCTACAACCGTAATTTGAAACGGCTCACTATCAGATAGTGGCGTAAAAGGCGTAAAGTGAAAGCGGTTGTAGAGTGTGAAGGCAGCGCCTAGGCAGTCAAACCCAGGGCCGATATTGGCAGTTGTAGCGGGAACGGTAACAGCAACGGTAGAAGGCACAAAAAAACAGAGTCCTAAACACAGTGAGCCATTTTATCGTTTAGAGGGCGCCCAATTAAGTGTCCTTCTCTAAAATCTCCGCATAGAACGCTTGACTAGAATTTCTCGCGCTGCGTTGCTAGAACCAGCACCTTGTAATAAAAACCTACTTAGAAATCGCTACGGGTTTCCAAGGCGGCTTTTATGCGGCTGAGGACTTCAGGCAAAGCGATCGCTCCCAAATCTCCCTCTTTTCGTGTGCGAATACTCAAAGTATTGTCCGTGACTTCCTGATCACCGATTACAGACATTACCGGAATTTTAGCCTTCTCAGAATTGCGGATCATCTTTCCCAGCCGCTCACCACTTTTATCTACTTCGACCCGCGCTCCTAGTTTACGCATGTCTATCGCCGCCCGCTCGGCATATTCCCAATGGCTCTCGGCTACCGGCAACAGCCGCACTTGTTCAGGCGCAAGCCACAGGGGAAAGTCCCCAGCATACTGCTCGATCAAAATACCAATCAGCCGCTCTAAAGAACCAAACGGTGCTCTATGAATCATGATTGGGCGCTGCCGACTACCGTCTTCTGCCACGTATTCCAGATTGAAGCGCTCTGGCAGATTATAGTCTACCTGCACAGTCCCTAGCTGCCACTCTCGATCAAGTGCGTCACGCACAATAAAGTCCAGCTTTGGCCCATAGAAAGCTGCCTCACCGATTCCTTCAAAGTGGTCCATGCCCATCGTCTCCACCGCCTGGCGAATGGCGCTTTGCGCTTTCTCCCAAGCTTCATCTGAGCCGATATACTTACTTTTGTTCTTAGGATCACGAAAGCTCAGCCTCGCTCTGAAGGACTGATCCATCTGCAACACCTTTAAGGTCGCCTGAATCAAATCAACCACTTTGAGAAATTCATCATTAAGCTGATTGGGCGTCACAAACAAATGGGCATCATCTTGGGTAAAGCCACGCACTCTAGTAAGACCCCCTAGCTCACCAGACTGCTCATAGCGATACACAGTGCCAAACTCAGCTAACCGAATCGGTAACTCTTTGTAGGAACGCAGCTGACTTTTGTAGATTTGTACGTGGAAAGGACAGTTCATTGCCTTGAGCACAAACCCTTCGTCTTCACTTTCGCCCATCATCGGGAACAAATCTTCACTGTACTTTTGCCAGTGGCCAGAGGTTTTGAATAAATCGACTCGGCCTACATGAGGTGTCACAACAGGCAAATATCCCCTGGCCACTTGCTCTCCTTTCAGATAGTCTTCTAGAGTAGAGCGCAATACGGTGCCTTTTGGCGTCCATAGGGGTAGTCCAGGTCCAACTTCATCGGAGAAGATAAACAGTCCTAGCTCCTTGCCAAGCTTGCGGTGGTCCCGGCGTTTCGCTTCTTCTTTTCTACGCTTATATTCTTTAAGCTCTTCGGGCGTTTCCCAAGCGGTACCGTAAATTCGCTGGAGCTGCGCTTTGGTTTCATCTCCACGCCAGTAGGCTCCTGCAACGCTCTCTAGCTCAAAAGCCTTGGGATTGAGATCTTTAGTTGTTTCAATATGAGGGCCCGCACACAAATCCCACCACTGATCGCCTAGGTGATAAAGCGTGATCGGCTCTTCTAAACGCTCTAGAATTTCTAGCTTATAAGGTTCTTTAAGTTCCTCTATCCGACGCTTTGCCTCTTCTCGACTGACCTCCTCACGAATGACAGGTAACCCTTTCTTGATAATTTTGACCATCTCTTTTTTGATGGACTTCAGATCTTTATCAGTGAACGGTTCAGGAGCATCAAAGTCATAATAGAAACCATAGTCAATCGAAGGGCCAATAGTGACTTGCGCCTTAGGAAACAAGCGCTGTACGGCCATAGCCATCACATGAGAGAAGGTATGGCGAATCCGCTCTAATTTTTCTGATTCGTCGGTACGTAGTAGCTTGATTGGGGTCTCTGGTGTAGCGACCGGAGCTGCTGGATTTGAATTTGCTCCGGATGTAGAAGCTTGAGAAGATTGGGAGGCCACCATAGGAAAAACAAGAGTGAAACGTACAGAAGACAACCATGCTCAGCAATAAACATAACCCAGCTATCAAGGCAATACGCCTGTTCAAGCTTTCGATCGGCCGATGCACTGCTTGAGCAGCACTGCTCGACTGGCGTTAAGCTTTGAGTTAGATTTGAATGCCGAATTTTAACCCAGCCTGACTTTGTACTGAATATTCGTGCTGAATTAGTGTAGCGCGAAGCTTTCTCTATCGATCATTGCTATCGATTGAATGGAAAGAATCAAATTGATATGCATGGAAAGGACTAACTTGATAGATCAACAAATTACTTGCTATACTAAACCTCGGTTGAAGCAAAAAGACCAGCCCACAGCATATAAGCTAACGAGCAGGAGCTTTTGTTAGGGCAAATTATCTAAGAAGTCACTTACCATAAGGGCTACAAGGCTTATAACTGTTGACCGTATCATTGTTCGACGCATACAAACTCAACGTATGTAGAGGGTAATGTATTTGTAAGCGATGCTTGATAGGCTGTAGAGCCTGCAAGCAAAGCCATACACTCAAGGCTAAACAGTTCAAGGCTAAACAGCCTGACTGATACTTGCGAGTACTTACGAGATGTCAGAAGCCTAAGCTATCACTCAATCTCATTCGTTTGGCTGATATCTAAGGATAGATGACTCTAGTAAGACGCACTAGATAGAATCTTCTTACGAAAGATTAACACCGTAAGTAAAGGCTCTATTTATCCGCTATAAACTTATGGCAACTGACTAGAGAGATACCTGGTCTGGCTTCATCAAAGGCCTAAGGCATATGGCGATTTGCCTAAGCTGATATATGTCGAAACTATGTGTTGGAACGCGCATGCTAGGGCAACTGTACAGAGCCTCATGCGGTAAGTAGCTGACAGTAGGTTGGTCTTTGCTATACCATTCGAATCTTTTGAAAAAGTATCCTCCAAGCTGAGTATTCTCAAAACTGAATTTTATGACAACTCAATCGACTGCTGTGCCACCACTAACCAACTCGGTGGCTGACAAGTTAGTGACTGAACATCCAATGGTCAAGTTTCAACGTAAAGTGCGATCGCTAGTTGATGCCAAAGCTATTCAGCCTTCTGATAGCCTATGGAAGATTGCTTTTATCTTTAGCGATAAGTGGGCGCATTGGAAGTCTGAACTAGAATCATTTGGTTTTACGATGAAAGATTCTATCGACGACTTGCTGGCTGTGGACTGTTGGGAAGAGGACGAAGACCTGATAGAAGCGTAGGCGTTAGAGGGAGTTCTGCGTCTAGGACTCACCTTTGTGTATCAGCTGGTCTAGATTGTTTGGATCGATATCGTACGCTTTGCCGAATCCTAGAACAAATCGACCTGAGCGAGGTTGCAATTGAAAGATCCGAAAGTCAGGTAGGCCTTTCATAAGGTCGATGATATTGCTAAAGCGGGTCTCAAATGCTTGCGCGATCGCTCCCCACTGCTCACTATCTCTGTCTAGCAAAGTCACTATGCAGCTGTAGCTCAAGCGCTTGCGAGCAAACATCTGCGTCGTCTTTGATTCGTCTTCTATAAACAGCGCACTTGCTTTTTGAGTTGTGGTTAGGTTGTCGGTGTGCGCAGATAAACCGCTAACGAAGATATAGATATTTTTCGCTTCATCCACAATACAAGGTGAATAGCTGGCCTGAGGTTGAGAATCTAAACTAGTGGTTCCTAGAATGACGCTCTCAAATTGGTCGGGAAACGCCTGATAGATTTGTTGAAGTTTCTCTGGGGATAAGCCTTGCATAGTCTGAAATGTTCCTCTCGGGGTAGAAGAGCCAAAGTACTGCTTTAAGACTACTTGGACGCTGACTATAGTTTGAGGGTTTTAATGCCTCTGATAGGTCAACTAAGGTAGTCCAATCAAGGATACTAGACGCCTTGAAAGCCTAATTTGGCAGCAGTCAACTAAGCGAGCCTGATAAACGAAAGGGAGCATATATCCTCACTTTGCTGTAGTTCCTACTTTTCTATAGCTACGCTGGAGTGATACCCTGCTGCCAGTTGGGCTTGCTAAGAAGTCAGTCAATAGGTAGTTATTCAGAATCTACGAACCCTGCTACTGTAGACGAAGTTCAACTTTACATTTCGATACAAACTTTCAATACTATTGATAGATTCTCTTACTGCATGACTGCTCGATCCTTATCTACCGCCTTAATTAGAGAATCTTTTGTCTCTATCTCTATTGCTACACTGATTGTACTCCTTTGGATATCAACTGCTTACGCCAGTCTATTCTTATTACCTGACGCCCAAACACTCTCTATAGGCGTCGTGTTAGCAACTATTGTCATCCGGTCGTTTCTGCATACGGGCCTATTCATCTTGGCGCATGACGCAATGCACGGCACGCTGATGCCTGCCTACCCAAAGCTGAATGATAGAGCTGGGCAAGTCATCTTGTGGATATACAGTTTTCTATCTTTTGACATGATGCAGGCGTGCCACCACCAGCATCACCGTACCCCGGCCCAGACTGCTGATCCAGACTTCTATCCGAGCAGCTTCTGGCCCTGGTACTTCAAATTTATGCGGGTTTATATCAAAGGTGGGCAGGGCTGGACAATCTTTTGGGGGATGTCTGCCTTCTTTTATCCAATGGTTTTGGGTCTAGGTGTACCTGTTCTCAACGCAGTTTTGTTTTGGCTGTTACCCCAAGCCTTAAGCTCTTGGCAGCTATTTTACTTTGGCACCTATCGTCCCCATAAGCGCCCAGATGGCGGTCATACTAACGTTCATCGGGCCAATAGTAGTCGTGCTACGCCGCTTCTATCATTCTTGAGTTGCTACCACTTCGACTACCATTGGGAACATCACGAGTATCCGCATCTGCCTTGGTACAAGCTGCCATCTATGCACCAGCAGTAGTCATCTATTGGTAGTAATCTGTTTAGTAGTACCAAGCTGTTGAAAGCTCGAGGAAGGGCCTTGAGGGGAGTCGCTATGGGTTTATTTTCTTTTTCGGGTACGCCACCTACCGATCTGGGGGTAAAAGACGGACGACTAAAGGCGTGTCCGGGTACACCTAACTGTGTATGTTCTCACACGCCTACTGACGATACGGAGCATGCGATTTCGCCCCTTACCTTTACTGGCTCAGCTAAGGACGCGATCGCTCGGCTCAAAACCATCATTGAAGGGATGGAACGCTCGAAGATAAATACCGTGAGCGATGACTATCTCTACGCAGAATTCTCTAGTAAACTGATGGGCTTTGTCGACGATGTAGAATTCTACGTGCCAGCCGGTGAGTCAGTCATTCATACCCGCAGTGCAGCCCGCCTTGGCAAGTCTGATCTAGGGGCGAACCGCAAGCGAACTGAGGAAATTCGTAAAAAATTCACAGCTAGCTAGCAGATAGCTCCCTTTCTAGAGGCACTCAGACTGTAGTATGAGTGAGGAAATTGGACACAATCGAAGTTGTGTAACCATCGATGGTAAATACTGTTGAAGCTGAGCTGTCTGTCCACGATGAACGAACCTCAAAGGACTTAGACGAGTCTCTATCCATAGGAAGAATAGAAGACGCACTCAACCTTACCTTGCAAGAAAGGTTGCTAAGCAAGGGTCGCCCAGAGCTGGTGCTAGTCGCTATAGATATTGGCACTAACTCTATTCATATGGTGATTGTCAAAATTGACGCAACGCTACCTTCTTTCAACATTATTGGCAAAGAAAAAGACACAGTTCGACTCGGAGACTTTTGCGAAGAAACCGGTAGCCTGACAGAAGAAGCTATGACAAGAGGCATTGCTTCGCTCAAGCGCTGCTTGCAAATTGCTGAGCGTTTTCAAGCGGATGATGTTGTCGCCGTAGCGACTAGCGCTGTACGTGAAGCGGTCAATGGCCAAGTATTTATTGATCGCGTCAAGACAGAGGTTGGCCTATCGATTAATCTGATTGCTGGCAAGGAAGAAGCCAGGCGGATTTATCTAGGCGTGATTTCTGGCATGGAGCTAAAAGGTCAGCCTCACGTGATTGTAGATATTGGTGGTGGCTCTACGGAGATTATTGCGGGTCGCGGGGGGCGTCATGACTTTTTAAGTAGTACTAAGGTCGGCGCGGTACGCCTGACATCACAGTTTGTGACGACTGATCCCATTAGCAAAGAGGAGTATACGTATCTAAAAGCTTACGTTCGAGGCATGCTAGAACCCACCATAGATTCGCTTAGATCTAAGCTAAGGCAGAAGCTAGCAGGGACAGCGCACGAGCATATGACGCTGAGCATGATTGGCACTTCTGGCACGATTGAGTGTTTAGCTGCGCTTGAAGCGATTGATAAAACCGGATCAGAGCCCGATCCAATCAACGGCTGTTTGCTGACACGCAGTGAGCTAGATGCTCGGATTAATCAGCTCCGTAAGATGAGCTATACAGAGCGGTTAGCACTGCCAGGGATGTCTGAGCGACGAGCAGAGATTGTGGTGCCAGGTGCAATTATCTTGCAGACGGTCATGAAGCTTTTGAACATCTCGCAGCTCAAGGTCTGTGAAAGAGCCTTACGGGAGGGCGTAGTCGTCAATTGGATGCTGATCAACGGCCTGATCGAAGATCGCATGGCATTTCAAGACTCGATTCGCGATCGCTCTGTGCGAAAGCTTGCAAATAAATACAAAGCTAATGGCGACACCGTTGCCCAGTTTGCAACTAGCCTATTCGATCAAACCCAAGGGGTGTTGCATAACCTATCGCTGCTGGAGCGAGAATATCTGTGGGCAGCGGCAATGCTACATAATAGCGGCCACTATATTAGTCATTCTGCGCATCACAAGCATTCTTATTACCTAATTCGCAATGGTGGGCTACTAGGCTTCACAGAGACTGAGATAGAAATTATCGGAAATATTGCTCGCTACCATCGCAAGAATCTACCTAAAAGGCGACACGACAACTACAACAATTTGCCAGGGAAGTACGAGCGCAAGCTAGTCGATCAGCTAGGGGCAATACTACGAGTGGCAGTAGCCCTAGATAGGGCACGCAGCCAGGCGATTACATCTATCGAAACCATCTTTGACGATCAAAGCAGAACGCTGACGCTGCAGCTCACGCCTGACGATGCAAACAACAAATGTGAGCTGGAGCTTTGGAACATCGGCTACAAGAAAGCCTGGTTTGAAGAGGTATTTGGAGTCAGCCTAGACGCTACAGTTTCCGTAGTCGGCAACTAACTAGAAGCATCAGCTCAGAAGCATCGATAGACCACTACAGAACCAACCAGCAGGAGCGATAGAAAACTTCCAAAGCTTGGAGAAATTCTATTGCTGCTCCAAAATAACAGAGATATCAGGCCGGCAAAAGTACGGTGTCTTGAAGTGGAACTCTATTTATAACAGCAGGCAGGTGCTTATCTATAGCACTTCTGTGGAGACTTCTCGCACAACAGGCATCTTCACGACCAAGCATATCTTGCCGACAGCTTGGGCAAAACCAGCGCACTTCCCCATGCCGGATATGGCGCAACAAACAACTATTACAACAAAGGCAATAACTCATGATCAGTAGACCTCATAACATAGTCATCCACTGATGCATTAGCAAATAACTATGCACTTAGCAGCTCGTGGAACCAGGATCAAACGTTTATTCAGGGTTCAAGCTAAATGCAAAAATGCTATTGCAAAATAGGGATGTATTCTTAACTTTTCACAGTGGGTTCAGTGTGTGTTCTCTCTCTGGAAGGGGCTAGCCAAACAGCCGCTTCAAATCACCCCATAGAACTACCCCATAGAACCAATAGAAGGGCAAAACCTTAGGACTGATTAGTCCCATAGGTATGTCTCTATGCCACTGTATCTATGCAGCTGTCAGCTTATGGTCTTGAGTAAAAGCTTCAGACTCTGCTGCTTCTGTATTGGCAGTTTGAGCACGAACTATCAGCACTGAGCAGGGAGCCCGGTGCATAACGTAGCTACTGACGCTACCAATGAGTAGTTCGTTGATGCCCCTGCGTCCATGGGTACCTACTACCACTAGGCTGGCTTTCTCGGTTTTTGCGCGATTGCAAATGAGGGTTCCTGGATCGCCTACGTCTTGAAAGACCCTAGCCCGCACGCCCACTTTTGTTGCTCTATGCTCTAGTTTAGAAAGCGTTTCATATCCCCTTCGCTTGCACATGTCATATTGTTTTTGGTAGGCATCCCAGGCATACTCAGGGACTGCAAACGGGTAGCCGGCTAGGCTGGGATAGGCCATCGTGGGTAGTTCACCCGTTCCATCGGTTGAGAGAACGCTTAGGAGCGTTAGCTCTGCACTTTCTGCTTTAGCCATATCAAGGGCTACTTGAAACACCGCTTCATAAGACTCGTTGGTATCTAGCGCAACCAGGATCTTATTAATCATGGTGATCTCCTAACATCTCGTCTTCTTTTCTTTTAGCGGTAGGGTGTGAAGAAACTGTGAAGATGAAGGAAACTTAGTTATTTATGTATCTTCTTCCCAACGATCCTGGCTGAGAAGATCGATAATGCGATCGCGCAGTAAAAACTCATTATTAGCTAGTTCTAACTTGAAGCACTCCCATCTATGGTCTGGGATATGGTGAGATAGCCCGTAGATAGGCTGCTGACGATCGACAACTCTTCTGTATACAAGCGCTCTAGTCTCGTCGCGTAGCATATCAAGCGTATAGACTTTCCTTTGAAGCGAAGTAGCCATAATGCAATCCCTAATTCAGATCAGCTTTTCTCTACGCCTGAGAGTACAGAACAATGTTGACGAAATTATGGAGAAACCGTATCGATGAATACAATTTTCCGGCTATTTCCTACAGTTAATTCTCTGCTGATGAGTTTGTGTAGCTAGTCTAGATGAGGGCTCACAAGACAAACCTCTACAAGTAGATAGGATGATATCTACAGAAGATCATCGATGACAGAACGCCAGTCTTGCACGCTAGAACTAGATGATAGGGTAGTGGCTTCTGCGCCGTTGATAAAGAACGTTGGCGTAGACCAAACACCGCGTACAATCGCAAAGCGCGCTGGGATGCGAGCTTGAGCGTAGATTTCTTTACTACTTAGCAACTTGAGAAACTGTTCTTTGTCTTTATACGCTGTCGCCTCAGCGGCGCATTCAGCTAGAAAGGTGTGAAACTCTGTTTGGGTTTTATCTTTCCAGGCTTCATTAGCAAACTCTGGCTGCTTGCCGAACAAATAGCTAACAAAGTCAATAAACTTTTGGGTATCTGCATCAGAGACCGCGATCGCTGCTTTGGTCGCATCCCAACTTTGTCGATGGTTGCCCAACGACATCGGCTGAAACACCCAATAGAGCTGCTCTGCTGTATAGGCTGCCTTTACCTGCATCACAGTGTCCCAGCACTTTTTAGAGAAAGGACACTCGAGATCAAAGAACACTTCAACCATAATTGGCGCATTTGCATTGCCAATACGGTAGCCACTACGACGAGACGGAACAGGAATAGACATATGAGCAGCAAAATCTATCTAAGAACTCCCAAAATCCTTGCATACCAGCACAGCCTTTGACAATTCATCCTCCGCTCAATTTTGCGCTGATTGACCAATCAATTGATTACAATCAAAACTGACTAAACTCTTTCTCTGCGCTTTCTCGAATGCTCTATCGCCGCTTTGGCCGTACCGAACTACAAATGCCGGTTTTCTCCTGTGGCGGCATGCGATATCAACACTCCTGGCAGGACCTACCACCGGATACTATCCCTCAGAAAAATCAAGAAAATCTAGAGGCAACTATCCGCCGAGCGCTCTCACTGGGAATCAATCATATTGAGACAGCTAGGGGCTATGGCACCTCGGAAATTCAGTTAGGTAAGGTGCTACCAACCTTCGAGCGTAGTAAACTGATTGTTCAATCGAAAGTCTCACCCCGAGCCAATCCCACTGAATTCTCCCGAACCGTTGAGCTTTCGCTTTCTAATTTGAATCTAGACTACCTAGACTTGCTAGGTTTTCATGGAGTTAACAACGCTGAGACGTTGGATTACAGCATTCGACCCGGCGGCTGTATGGACGCCGCTAGGAAGCTAAAAGCACAGGGCAAAGTTCGTCATATTGGGTTTTCTACTCACGGCCCAACCCAAGTCATTGTCGATGCTATTGAAAGCGATCTGTTTGACTATGTAAACATTCACTGGTACTACATTTTTCAAGACAACTGGCGCGCGATTGAAGCTGCAGCGCGGCGAGATATGGGTGTCTTTATTATCAGTCCTTCTAATAAAGGCGGAAACCTATATAGTCCACCGCCCAGACTAGTAGAGCTGTGCAAGCCACTCAGTCCGATGGTGTTCAACGATCTGTTTTGCCTCAGCCATCCGCAGGTGCATACGCTAAGTTTGGGTGCTGCTTGTCCGTCTGACTTCGATGAGCATATGAAAGTGCTGCCCCTGCTCGATCAGGCAGATGAACTGCTGGCGCCTATTCTAGAACGCTTGGAAAAGCGGGCGATCGCCACCCTAGGAGAACATTGGTATCACACGTGGCAAGAAGGTCTCCCCGACTTGCAATCAACCCCAGGACAGATCAATATTGCGATCGCCCTTTGGCTCGGTAATCTGGTTGAAGCCTTCGATATGGTTGAATACGCCCAGTCTCGCTACAACCTACTTGGCGGTGCTAGCCATTGGTTTCCTGGGAACAAAGCCGACAACCTCAGCCAATTCGACCTCACGGATAGCCTCAAAAACAGTCCTCATTCCCAGACCATTCCTGACCGTCTTGCCAGAATTCATGAAAAGATTGGTGGCGAAGATGTCAAAAGGCTATCCCAACAGTGATGCTTGCAAACACGTAACGATGAAATACGAACGATAAATTTAGACAGACATACTAGATAACCCACTCATCTGTAACGCCTGCCTCCTCGCTTCGTTATTCAGATTTCATCACTCATACCTCTTTTTATGGTTGCTCACGCTGCAAAATTTCAGGGACAATCCGCGCTTCTATCTATTGAACTGCTGAGCTACTATCGCCAGATCAGCGCTTCGCCACTCACCGTCGTTGATGTCGAGACGACCGGAGCCCTTGGACACAATGCCCGCGTCATCGAAGTTTCTGTTCTTCACGCCAGCCTTGCCGATGGACTAGAACATCAAGAAAGCTATTTAATTAACCCCCAAGTCAAAATCCCCGAATATATTACCAGGATCACCGGCATTACCCCTGAAATGGTCTACTCCTCGCCGCCACCCGAGGAGATCTGGCCCAAATGTCAACCTTTGCTAGAAGGCGATCGCGTGTTTACCGCTCACAACCTTGATTTTGACTATTCCTTTTTGCGCACCGAATACAAACGACTTGGCATCCGTTTTTACAAGCCTCCGCTCCAAAAACTCTGTACCGTTATCCTCTCTAGAATGCTGCTTGCCGATCTGCCCTCTCGCAGTCTGCCAAACCTAATCAAGCACTTCAACTTTGATATCGACACTTCTCACCGCGCTGAAGCTGACACCAAAGCCTGTTGGCTACTCGCTAAAACTCTACTCACCCAAATTCAGAACGAAGACGATGAGACCCTACTTAAACGCTTTGGTCAGCAGTGGATACGCCTACAAGATGCCGCCAAGATATTGAACTGTCGAAAAGAAGACGCTCAGCAAAAGCTAGAGACCGCTAACGTAGAAACTCGTCTATCGTTCAAGCGAAAGCTACCTATGTATCGACGCTGCGGCGTGGAGCAGTTCTACTACGCCCAACAGGGACAGCAGATGTCCTTGTTATGAAATCAACTTTTCCCTGTTCCCTGATAGTTTGTTACGACTGCCTCTCTCAGGGGAGATAGAAACGCTTCGGTTCTGGCGCTATGCTAAGTCAAGTAAAGTTGTCGTGGTCGTTGATTATGTCTGAGAAAGATAGCAAAAATTACTCTTGGAAAGGTAGCTGGGACGCAGGAACTGCGCTTATGGTTCTAGTTGGTGTCTTGACTGTTGTGCTATTCGTCGCAGGCTTTTCCTACTAGGCTACCGCTAAAGATCTGCTACGAAGGTCTCGAACGAATCTCATGCACCCTGAACCTATCACTCCTAAACCTGGTCAAGAATCCGTATGGGACTATCCTCGGCCACCCAGGATTGAGGACGTGTTCAAACACATTAGAATTATCTTCAACGGCAAGCTAATCGCCGATACTCACCGTGCCAAAAGGATTCTAGAGACTAGTCATCCCCCTAACTACTACATCTCGTTCGCCGACATCGAGATGATGTACCTAACGCCAAGCTCACATTCTACCTACTGCGAGTGGAAGGGACAGGCCAGTTACTACACGGTGCAGATTGGCCATCGGCAGGCCAAAAATGCCGCTTGGTACTACCCCAACATTTCTCCTGAGTATGAAGAGCTGAGCCAATACGTGGGATTTTATCCCAGACCGATGGATGCTTGCTATGTAGATGATGAGAAAGTGAAGCCTCAGGCTGGCAACTTTTATGCGGGATGGATCACCAGTGATATCGTCGGACCATTCAAAGGTGACGCTGGCACCTGGGGTTGGTAGGCCGTACACCGCTAACAATAAAAGCAGAAGTTAGAAGGCTAAGCGTTCTACTAGAAAGCCTTTAGGCCAACTGATCTTAGGACTGCCTAATTGGTCTAGCGACTATTTAAGCAAGAAGTTTAGCTCAGCTAACTGCGATTACTTAGCCTGTTTTTTGCTAGTGGCTCGGGCTAAACCTAAGCTAGCTGCGGCGATCGCTAGGCCACCTGCTATAGCGAATGGCGAACTCGCATAATGCACATCGCTATTCCCTACCTGTTCTAGGCCATTTTGCGCCATCAGATCGAGATCAATTCCTGTTTCAGTTACAGGCACAGTCAAGATATCTTGATGACCTTCGCGCTTAATGTTCACTTCCCAATCGCCGCTGATTGACTGATCGGGAACGAAGGTAAAGCGCCCCTGACTGTCAGTCTTGCCTACGGTGCGGATGCGGTAGGGTTGATTAGGGGAAGTGACGGTAACTTTGGCACCTTTTAGTGGCTGACCATTACTGAAAGTGGTACGTAGCTGGATGCGGTCACCCGATTGAGAATCAAGGATATAGTTGGTTTGAACCTGATGTGCCATTGCTTTGGTAGGCGCGATCGCCATCCCTAAAACGGCCACGAGCATCAAAAACTTGCTGCGAGAAAAGATTTGTTTCATCGAATCACGTTGCTATCAGGACAGGGCAAAACAATCAGGAATAGAGGGTCGTTCTAACGACTCTGTCCAACGACTCTATTATTCAACTCTAACCTGTTTAATCTCAGTTAGTATTAACTAGGCATACCCAGCTTGCTTAATATTATCTACCCATCATACGTATAGCGTCACAAATCAGCAGAGATTAGACATTCAGTAGCTTAGTTTTCGCCTATCTAATTCTTTCCTACTTAATTCTTTAGGCCACTTCATTCCTTGGGCTACTTCATTTTTTGGGCCATTTCATTCCTTAGGCAAGTCAGTAAGGTTTTTGGCGTCCCACTTTAGCACCGAGGACTGTATCCCTTCTAGCTGCTTACGCTTGGAGTCCGCTTCAAACCAGGCGATAATCTGCTGATTGTCTAGCGCTTCTACTGTCGTGCCTAAGTCTTTGGCAATGTAGACAAGCAGCTTGCCAGTAGAAAGGGTGAGGCGGGTGAGAAACTTCTCAGGTGTCGTTAGTAAGGCTGCGTCTACGGCAGCGGATTCTTCTTCAGTGAGAAACTGTAAAGACATGGAGCGATCACGATAGAAAGAGGATTTAGGAACTAACTCTCATTTTGACCAGATAGCCACACTGATGTTCACCATCAACTAGCCAATGAGTGCGCTCTACAGAGCAATCGGGTAAGGCCAGAGCAAACATCGCTAGCTCGTGACCACATACCGTCGGATAGGATTCGGCAATGTGGGCGATCGCGCAATTATACTCTGTGATTACAAAGGCTAAATCATCCGTAGAATCATCCGCTGGATAGCATTCTGCCATATATCCTTCGGCCTGACGCAGCTTCACCAGCGTCTGCATTCGTTCATTAAGTGGAGCATCGCCTAGCTGCTTTCTATACTCTGCCGCCTTCTGCTGCCACTGATGTCTTAGCAGCTTGCTGACATGCTCAGGCCCTAGCGTATCCGCCACCGTATCTAACAGCGACAGCGCAAACTGATCGTACTGATCGGGAAACTGCTCTCGCCCCTTGCGGCTAAGCTTATAGACGTGATTCGGCCGTCCTATGCCTGCTTGGCTAGTTTGGTGTTCTATGAGCCCGTCAGTCTCTAAATTCTTTAGATGGCGACGGATA
The DNA here is from genome assembly GCF_000155595.1 of Synechococcus sp. PCC 7335. Taxonomy (NCBI): domain Bacteria; kingdom Bacillati; phylum Cyanobacteriota; class Cyanophyceae; order Synechococcales; family Synechococcaceae; genus Synechococcus; species Synechococcus sp. PCC 7335. The sequence continues at coordinate 3,946,743 of NZ_DS989904.1, forward strand.
CCTTGAGGGGTGATATCTAAATGACGGGCGATCGCGCCTGCTGTCGCTGTCCCTCGCTTCAATAGAAAGCGCAAAATATCCTCTCGCATAGAAGAAGATCCTCCCGTAGAGACCCTAGAAGCAGTCACCTTAGTAGAAGGTTGAGAAGTCGATTGAGAAGTTACTTTCTGGCGCACAAGTTTCCCTTCAAATCCCTACAGCAAACCGGACAGCAAGTCGAGCACTAAGTTAATAATACTTTAGAAACACTTTTGTTGCTAAAACCTGTCCTATTACAGTAACCTTTATTTAATTAGTTAAACAACACGCATGTTGCTTTAGTTATCAAAGCTTAGCACCCGCTTACCCAGATTTGGCTCTAGTAAGCCATTCGTAAACCTTAGGAACATAGAGAGAGAGGCAACATAGGCACGATGAGTACCCCCAACACCACGCAAGGTTCTGATAAAAGTCTTGAAATTATGCGGAATTTTGCTCAAAGCTATGCCAAACGTACCGGCACGTATTTTTGCCAAGATCTAGGGGTCACTGCGGTTGTACTAGAAGGGCTAGCTAAGCATAAGGATGATTTAGGTGCGCCGCTATGCCCCTGCCGCCATTACGAAGATAAAGAAGCCGAGGTCAAAGCAACCTATTGGAACTGTCCTTGTGTGCCTATGCAAGAGCGTCAGGAATGTCACTGCATGCTTTTTCTGACTGAAGATAACCCTTTCTCGGGGACGGAAAGAGAAATTACTTTTGAACAGATTCGTGAAGTGACTGATAAGTAGATCATTTCTTCTAGCCTCACCTTTTGAAACCTACACCACCCTTAGACAGGTCTGTTAATCTCCATGAGTTCTAGCGTTCAGTCTGTAGTTAGTCAGCCATACAAGTACGGTTTTGTCACTGATATTGAATCCGATAGTCTTCCGCGCGGTCTCAGTGAAGATGTCGTTCGCGCCATCTCCGCTAAGAAAGAGGAACCGCAGTTTATGCTCGACTTTCGCCTCAAGGCGTATCGTCGTTGGCTAGAGCTTGAGGAGCCGACATGGCCGAATGTCAAATATCCGCCAATCGACTACAACGAAATTGTTTATTACTCAGCGCCAAAACAGTCTGAGAAGAAGCTAGGTAGTCTGGATGAAGTTGATCCAGCTCTGCTAGATACTTTTGATAAGTTAGGGATTTCTATCAATGAGCAAAAGCGCTTAGCCAATGTCGCAGTAGACGTGGTTTTTGACAGTGTCTCGATTGCCACTACCTTCAAAAAGGATCTAGCAAAGCATGGCGTTATCTTTTGTTCTATTTCAGAAGCGGTCAAAGAACATCCAGAGCTAGTTAAAGAGTATCTAGGCACGGTTGTTCCGGTTGGAGATAACTACTTCACGGCGCTGAACTCAGCCGTATTTTCTGACGGGTCATTCGTCTACATTCCAAAGGGCGTTAAGTGTCCGATGGATCTTTCTACCTACTTTCGAATTAATAATGGCGATTCTGGACAGTTTGAACGGACGCTGATTGTAGCGGAAGAGAGTAGCTCTGTGACTTATCTAGAAGGCTGCACTGCACCTATGTACGACAGCAATCAGCTTCACGCGGCTGTTGTCGAACTCGTTGCTTTAGACAGCGCTGAGATTAAGTACTCCACAGTTCAAAACTGGTTTGCTGGCGACGAAAATGGCAAAGGCGGAATCTACAACTTCGTGACTAAGCGCGGACTATGTAAGGGTGATAACTCCAAAATTTCTTGGACTCAGGTAGAGACTGGCTCTGCGATTACTTGGAAATACCCTAGCTGCGTCCTAGCAGGTGACAACTCAGTCGGTGAGTTTTATTCAGTTGCACTGACTAACAACTACCAGCAGGCAGACACTGGCACCAAAATGGTTCATGTGGGCAAAAACACTCGCAGCACTATCATCTCTAAGGGGATCTCTGCGGGTAAATCAAAAAACAGCTATCGCGGCTTGGTTAAAGTCAATCCGAAGGCAGAAGGAGCACGGAACTACTCCCAGTGTGATTCTATGCTGCTAGGTGATGCCTCAAACGCTAATACATTCCCTTATATCCAGGTGCAAAACAGCTCTGCTCAAGTAGAGCACGAAGCCTCTACCTCGAAGATTGGGGAAGATCAGCTCTTTTACTTTGCACAGCGTGGCATCTCGCCTGAAGATGCCGTCTCGATGATTATCAGTGGCTTCTGTCGTGATGTCTTTAATGAGCTGCCTATGGAGTTCGCCGCTGAAGCTGATAAGCTCCTTAGCCTCAAACTAGAAAATTCGGTCGGCTAAGTCGGCCCTAGAAGAAATATACAGATGATCAACGAAACTGCTAAAACTATTCTTTCTGTTCGCGATCTTCATGCCAGCGTCGACGGCACAGAAATTCTTAAAGGCGTCAACTTCGAGGTAAAGGCCGGAGAAGTCCACGCCATCATGGGCCTCAACGGGTCTGGCAAAAGCACTTTTTCGAAGGTATTGGCTGGCCACCCAGACTATGAAATCACCGCTGGAGAAGTCATTTTCCAGGGCATGAACTTGCTGGAGCTAGAGCCTCATGAACGGGCGAACTCAGGTGTGTTTCTTGCATTTCAGTACCCGCTAGAAATTCCTGGCGTCAGTAATCGCGACTTCTTGAGAGTTGCCTACAATTCTCATCGTAAAGCCAACGGCGAAGAAGAGATTGATGTCTTTGACTTTGATGATTTAGTTGAAGAACGCTCCGATGTTGTAAAAATGGACGTTAGCTTCTTGGATCGCAGTGTCAATGAGGGATTTTCGGGCGGTGAGAAGAAGCGCAATGAGATTTTGCAGATGGCACTGCTAGAGCCGACGCTAGCAATTCTAGATGAGACGGATTCCGGCCTAGATATTGACGCGCTCAAGATTGTTTCTAACGGCGTCAATCAGCTCAGTACACCTGAGAATGCGTCTATTTTGATCACGCACTATCAGCGGCTGCTCAACTACATCGTGCCAGACTACGTACATGTGATGGCACAAGGGCGAATCGTGAAGACTGGTGGTAAGGAACTGGCTCAAGAGCTTGAGTCTCGTGGCTATGATTGGATTGTGGCTGAGGAGGCAGTAGCCCAGTCATGACAAACACTGTAAGTTCAGCATCGAATTCTGCTGCTAAGGTCAACCGTGAGACCTATCTTAAGCATCTCCTAACTCAAGCCGCGGCAGCAGCGGACGAGTCGCCCTTAGGCCTAAAGGCTTTGCGTGATCAGGCGATCGCCTTGGTTAACGAACGCTCTTTCCCTTCTGGCAAAGACGAAGAATGGCGCTTCACCGATCTTTCTAAGATGCTAGATCAGCCGTTCCAAAGATCGCAGCCAGTGTATTCCCAGGCTGACGACTGGAATGCTCACCTGAAGCTACTATCAGACGGCACTTGTCTGACTACCATCAACGGTCATTACGATTCATCCCTTTCTAGGGAAGTAGATCAGAGTACAGATAAAGCGATTGTCGGACCGCTCTCCGAGCTATTGAAAAATTCCGACTATGCTGAAAAGCTAGGGCCCATCCTAAAAGATAAGCTGGCTCAGATAAAGGGGGGGAGCGAAGTTTTTACAGCGCTAAACACCGTTGGGTTTGCGGATGTGATGGTGGTCTGGGTGCAGGCTGACCAAGTAGTCGATGCGCCTATCTATATTGCCCGAGGCTCGCAAGGTGGGTTTATTTCGCATGTGCGATCGCTCGTCATTGCCGAAAGGCACGCTAAATTTACCCTAGTCGAATCTTTCTTTGGTCCAGCCGAGGCTACAAACGCTCAATGTAGTGTTGGCCAAGACGAGCCAACTGAGACTTGCTGTAACAATAGCGTTACCGAGATCTGGCTAGCAGAAGGTGCCCAGGTCAATCACATTCGAGTACAAGACGAAAGCGCCAATACCTTCCACTTGGCAAAGACCGCGGTGGATCAAGCAGCAAACAGCCAGTACCAATGTACAGCGGTTGATTTGGGTGCAAAGCTATCACGTCATCACGTAGAGGTTTATCAGTCTGGGGCACAGACAGATACCAAGCTGTATGGTTTGAGTGCATTAGGCGATCGCCAGCTAGCGGATACCCATAGTCTGCTGGCCCTTACCTACCCCTACGGTAGTGCTACCCAGATTCAAAAAAATATTGTAGACGACCAGTCTCACTGTGTCTTTAACGGTAAAGTCTATGTTTCAAAAGAGGCCCAGTTGACTGACGCTTCGCAGCTCAACCGCAACCTCATGCTTTCAACTAAAGCGCGAGTAGATACTAAGCCCGAGCTAGACATTATCGCTGATAATGTCAAATGCGCCCATGGTGCTACTGTCAGTCAGCTTCAGTCCGATGAAGTCTTTTATCTTCAAAGCCGAGGTATCAGCGCTGAACAAGCGCAGCGCCTATTGCTTTATGGCTTTGGGATGGAAATTGTTGAAAAGGTTTCTGTTCCTTCGCTTAAAGAGGCTTTGAGTGTACGCCTAAGAGATTGGGCGAGCTAGCTGAGCACTCACTACTAACTATCTTTGCCCTATGACAGTCCCCACCATCACTCCAGTTCTGCTTGCTAATGAAGTCCGCGCTGACTTTCCTATTCTCCATCAAAGCATCAATGGCAAACCGCTAGTCTATCTAGATAATGCGGCCACTTCACAGAAGCCGCGAGCTGTTCTAGATGCGATGGTTCACTACTACGAAGCTGATAATGCCAATGTCCATCGGGGGGTGCATACGCTCAGTGCACGGGCTACAGAAGCCTACGAAGGTGCTCGTGATAAGGTTGCGGCCTTTATCAATGCGTCTGCTCGCGATGAGATTGTGTTTACTCGTAACGCCAGTGAAGCGATTAACTTGGTGGCTTATGCTTGGGGGCTAAGCAATCTAGAAAAAGGGGATGAAATCTTACTTACCGTGATGGAGCATCACAGTAATTTAGTACCTTGGCAGCTAATTGCTCAGCGGACAGGCGCGGTCCTAAAGCACGTGCCTTTAACCGATGAACAAACGTTTGATCTAGCGGCGTTTCATCAGCTAGTGGGCAACAAAACTAAGCTAATTGCTGTAAACCACGTCTCTAATACCTTGGGCTGTATAAACCCGGTGCGTGAGATTGTCGAAACTGCCCATAAATACGGCGCGCGGGTGTTGATTGATGCCTGTCAAAGCGTGCCAAACATGCCGGTAGATGTCCAGGCGATAGGCTGTGACTGGCTAGTGGCCTCTGGTCATAAGATGTGTGGACCGACGGGTGCTGGCTTCTTGTACGGCAAACTAGATGTGCTTCAGGCCATGCCGCCATTTTTAGGTGGAGGTGAGATGATCCAAGAGGTATCACTCGATCATGCTACCTACGCCGAGCTGCCTCACAAGTTTGAAGCGGGCACACCGGCGATCGCAGAAGCTGTTGTCCTAGGTGCAGCCGTCGATTATCTCAGCAAGATCGGCATGGATCGGATTGCGGATTATGAGCACTTTTTGACCGCCTATCTGTATGAAAAGATTAGCAAAGTGCCACAGGTCAGGCTATACGGGCCGAAACCACAAAAAGACGGATCTGGCAGGGCAGCGATCGCCACGTTCACAATAGAGGGGATTCACGCTCAAGATTTCTCAACCTTACTGGATCAATCGGGTATCGCCATTCGTTCTGGCCATCACTGCACGCAGCCTTTGCACCATATTCTTGGGGTCAACTCCACCGCCAGGGCGAGTCTGTACTTTTACAATACCCCTGCAGAAATTGATGCCTTTGTTTCATCTTTAGAAGAAACAATTGAATTCTTTGGCCGTATCTTTGAGTAGCACAGTCTCAAAGGTCTATGTGTAACTAGGTTTAAAGGCAGTCGTCGGATTCCTACTGTTGCTTCGAGACTATCTGCCTGCATCAAAGGGCGTTTGTAAACTAATCAATCCCAACCAATCAATTCCAACAGAAGCGTTGTCATGCGTACAACCTAGCCTTGAACGTTTATAGAAGGGGACGGGAACCCTAGAAGCACTAAGTTAGTGCTAGATGTGGTTGCTTTCAAGTGAATAGGTTCTCAATTCTCTCAGAGCAATTCGTCGCCTCAAGTCTTATTACTCAAAATATGGAGCCAATCAACCCTTCACAGGGAAGCGCCTTAGTTGAGACACTTGTTCCAGTATCTAGCCTTGCTCAAGCTAAACTAGATATCGAACAGCTACCATCAGACGTCTTTTCGCCAGGGCACCTACCCCAGCACTATCTTCAACAATTATCGCAGCACCCCGGGTTACATAGTGGTGATCTAGAACAAGCTGCCCGTGTGATCACTCAAGCTGCCACTTATATACTTGGGATTGATAGGGCTAGTCTTTGGCTTTACAGTATGCCGGACGCTTTTGTTTTGCTTGATAGATATGACAGGAAATCAGATACTCGCTATCAAGGCACTCGGCTAAATCCAAAGGAACATCTCCCTTATTTCAAAACGCTAGGCTGTCGTCAGGGACTAATCGTTGAAGATATCTCCCAGCCACCTGCTTCGATCAGCTATTTGATTGAGAAAGGCCTTATCTATCAACGTTCAGGCGCTTTTCTAGAATTGCCGCTCCGATGTCAAAGTGCTGTGGTCGGTGTGCTGTGGTGTGAGCATAGGCAGGCTCGGCAGTGGACTGCGTTAGAAAACGCTAATGCAACCTCTATTACGCTACTTGCGGCGATCGCTATCAACAACCAGCAGCGCAGTTTACTCAACGACAAGTTAGATCAGCAGCATCGAAAGCTTAGACGAGAGACAATTGAAAGAGAACAAGCTGAGCAAGCTTGGCAGGAAAGCCAACAGTTCATTCAGAGACTGATTGACGCAAGTACTAACATTTTGTATGTAGACAGTTTTGCTGATGGCCGTAACTTTTACGTCAATCGGTGGATTGAGAATGTACTAGGATACGAACCTTATGAAATGCAGCGGCTAGGCGATCACTACCTAGAAAAATTGGTGCATGCTGATGAGAAAGAAATGATGATAGAGCAAAGACAGCGGCTATCGACAATCAAAGATGGCGAAATCGTCGAAAACGAATATCGTCTTCGGCATCGTCAGGGAGGTTGGCGATGGCTACTATGCCGTGAGACTATCTTTCAACGTGACTCTGAGGGTCGTCCTGTTCAGGTATTTGGAACAGCAACCGAAATTACCAATCGCAAGCGGGCTGAAGTTGCACTTCAAAACTTCAATCAGGAGCTTGAACAACTCGCTAAGATGGACGGCTTGACACAGGTGGCCAATCGTCGCTCTTTTGATAAGTATATGGAGCGAGTGTGGAGCAATGTCGACTCTACGCAATCCTCGCTGTCGCTGATTCTTTGTGATATTGATTATTTTAAAAGGTTCAACGACACCTATGGGCATCAGGCAGGAGACCTCTGCTTGAGGCAGGTTGCTAAGGCAATTGAGCAGGCGGTGAAACGCAACACCGATCTAGTTGCTCGCTATGGTGGTGAAGAGTTTGCGGTGGTTTTACCCGATACCAATGTCTCGGGCGCAAAGCGCGTGGCTGAAGATATCTGCGAGACGGTTAGACAGCTCAATATTATGCACAGTGCGTCCGAAGTAAGCGATCGCGTCACACTTAGTCTCGGCATTGCTTCTATTAGCTCACCCCAAAAGATTGAACTCGATCAGTTGGTCGCCGCCGCTGACCAAGGTTTATACGATGCCAAATCTAGCGGACGCGACTGCTTCTGTGTCGGTGCTATAGAACGCTGACGACTTCATGCTCTGTCCTCTTGCTCTTGATGCAGTTTTCCTAAATGCACTTTTCCTAGATCTAGACCAAGCCAGTCTTAGCTTCGCATACCATTAGGTTGATAAGGGCTATAGCCATCGATTACAGTGCAACCTAGGTGAAAACTGCTATAAATGTTCGCTAATCAATGCCTATAGGAAACGCGAAAGATCAAGACTGAAGATAGATGCCGAAAACGAATGCCGTTCGTGTCCTAGATAGCCTAGGCATTAAGTATGAGTTGTTAAGCTACTTCGTAGATCCTAACGACTTATCTGCAACTACGACTGCGCAGAAGCTTGGCTTACCTACAGATCAAGTGTTTAAAACGCTGGTTGTCAATGGCGATCGCAAAGGAATTGCCTTAGCTGTTGTACCCGGTAACTATCAGCTAGATTTAAAAGCCTTAGCCAGACTGAGTGGCGACCGCGCTATGAAGACTGTCTTACTCAAACAGGTTCAGCCGCTCACTGGTTATATTCGAGGGGGAGTTACTGCCCTAGCTTGCAAAAAGCCTTACCCAGTTTTTCTAGACGAATGGGCACAGGCATACGAGCAAATCGCTATTTCGGGCGGCATGCGAGGCTTAATGATTCTGCTCCGAACCGCAGACTACATCAGAGCAACTAGCGCCACTGTCGGATGGATCTCTCAAGAACCGCTAACTCAAAGAAGCTAGCTATGTCAACTAGCTATATCCAAGCTGTCAGCTACAGCATCTGGCGAGTTGCTTAGGGCAGATTCATCAGTTGGAAACACTGCATGGCAGCTATATGGCAGCGGGCAACACGACTATCAAGTCACCTGGTGATCAAGACACTTGCTATAGCTTAGTCAATCAGCCGATTATGAAGACTAGCGCTGAACTAGAAACATATATCCGCGCCCACGAATCGTCACGATGTATTTTGGGTTATGCGTTGTCTCATTCAACTTGATTCGCAGCCTAGAGATGTGAACATCGACCGTCTTAGTATCAGCTGCACTGTTAGCGTCATATCCCCACAGCGCTTCGAGAATATCTCCCCGTGAGAAGATATGTCCTGGCCTGCTAGCAAGCAATTCAATTAAACGAAACTCAATTTCGGTAAGCCGCAGATTATGTCCCTCTATGTAGGCTCTACGAGTACTAGAGTCAATTACGAACTGGCCAATCTCGATAGCAGACCGGTGAACCACACCCGACACATGCTCTTGTCTCCTAGCGGCTCGGCGCAGGATAGAGCGAATACGAGCGATTAGTTCTTTGGTGGAAAAGGGCTTGACTATGTAATCATTTGCACCTATCTCTAGACCGGTCACTCTGTCTGACGAGCTGCCTAGAACGGTTGCCATAATAATCGGAACATTAGAAGTGGCTCTAAGCCTTTGACACACCTGAAAGCCATCCAGCTTCGGCATCATCACGTCTAAAACGACCAGATCGATGATGTCAGATGCCGTTTGAAAACACTGCAGCGCTGCTTGACCATCCGCAGCGGCAATAACGATGTAATCAGCAGCCTCAAGACTTTTGACTAGTGCTGTTCTAGTGCGTTCATCGTCTTCAGCGATAAGAATGGTCTGTTTTAACTTACTCACTATCAAAAAGCATTTGTTATGGATCTTGGAAAAATTGACTGGGGACCTATCAGAAGTGCAATCTCCGAAAAATGAGTAAAGGGATTATTCACTAACGCTAGTAAGTACAACAGCTCAAGCTCGGCAGAGAGTCGTCGATCTAACAGATCGAAGATCCTGATGTTGCTCGAACTAATTACTCGAACGAATAGGAGGTTTTCTAAAGCTTCTGTTTCAGCAGAACTTAAGCAAATTCGTCACTGCTTTTTTGATTCCAAGTCTGCCATCAATGCCTTCTAGCAATGTGCCATCAATGGCATATTGGTACGGACACCTCTTTTAACGCTATCAATTACAAGTTCCTATAGTTATATAAAGCTATAGCCGGTCATTAAAACAACCTCTTTTGAAAGTTATCGACGTAAAAACCGTTTTCTTACCATAGTTCGCAAGTATTTACCCAAAGATAAGATTTTGATCGCTTTATTGTAATCTTTATCATTATTACCTTAGAGCCAAAGGCTTTAGGAAGCACCTGAACCTTGCTATACAGAGGAATCTCTAATTTCTAGCTCTACATGCTTATGGTAGATAGATTAGAACTCTTAATATTTAGATACAAAGTTAACGTAATATTTCGTCTTCTCGATTTGGCCATGGTCTTTTATTAAATTGAGCACTGTGTCACTTATGTATTGAATGACGCAGTGGGAGTGCTGCCGTCTTTGTCGGCTGCTCTACTGCTTCGTTTGGATAGTCTTTCATCCTGTGAAAGATCGTTACTGTTTCAGTGTGTCTGCTTCTTCTCTCAAGCGAATGCTATTCCAAGTTCCTCTTGTAGCTTTGCTTATTTGTTCTAATAACGTTTGATCATTCCCTTAACCCAATGCATTTCATCGCTACTGTAATTCTCGTGACCTGATGCTCTAGACTAATCTGAGATCGATAGCGCTTGCTTTTGAGCTTATGCCCTTTTAGAGATCGCATAGGCTTTTGGCTCGTGGCTTATCCTTGTCAGTTTTTGTAGTAGCTTCAGGCTGCTGATATAAAGGGAATTTCAGACTTATGCGACTGTCTCAGATGCTTTTTGTCACGTTACGAGAAGATCCGGCGGAAGCGGAAATACCAAGTCATAAGCTATTACTAAGGGCTGGCTACATGCGCCGCATCGCTAGCGGTTTGTACGCTTATTTGCCTTTGCTACAGCGCGTGCTCGATAAAGTATCGGCAATTGTTCGCGAGGAGATGAATGCGACGGGCGCTCAAGAGTGCTTGCTGCCGCAGCTACAGCCTGCTTCGCTTTGGAAGGAGTCCGGACGATGGGATACCTATACTAAAGCCGAAGGAATTATGTTTAGCTTGGGCGATCGCAGAGATCAAGAGCTGGCGCTTGGCCCTACGCATGAAGAAGTGATTACGGCGATCGCCCGTGACATGATCCGCTCTTACAAGCAATTACCGCTACATCTATATCAAATCCAAACCAAATTTCGCGATGAGATTCGCCCTCGATTTGGTCTGATGCGTGGCCGCGAGTTCATCATGAAAGACGGCTATTCCTTTCATACTGATGCGGAGAGTCTAAAGGCTACTTATGACCAGATGTATCGGACGTACAGCAATATCTTACGTCGTACAGGGCTGGCGTTTAGGGCAGTCGAGGCAGATTCTGGTGCGATTGGTGGCTCAGGCTCGACCGAATTTATGGTCCTAGCCGAAGCGGGTGAAGACGAAGTGCTCTATACCGAGGACGGTCACTATTCTGCCAATGTAGAGAAAGCGGTTTCGTTACCACCCGATGCGATGCCTTCTCCTTTTTCGACCTATGAGAAACGCGATACGCCCAATACGCCAACGATTGCTAGTCTGTGCGATTTCCTAGAGTGCTCACCGACGCAAATCGTAAAAAATGTGCTGTACCAGGTGAGTTACGACAACGGACGGCGGGTACTGGTCCTAGTGAGTATTCGCGGCGATCAAGATGTCAATGAGACGAAGCTACAAAATGCGCTGACAAATCTAGCGGGTGAGTACGAAGCAAATACGGTACTAGCTTTGGAAGTACCGGATGCAGAAGCGCAGGCAAAGTGGGCGACTAAACCTTTGCCACTGGGCTATATTGCGCCCGATCTATCAGATGATCTCATCGGTAAGCCAGAAGGCTTAGCCTCTGAATTCCTGCGGATAGTCGACGAAACGGCGGTTGAGCTGAAGAATTTCGTGACAGGTTCCAATGAGAGTGGGTTTCACGTTGTCGGTGCGAACTGGGGAAAGGAGTTTGTGTTACCACAGCGCCGAATGGATTTGAGAACAGCGATCGCAGGTGACCGGGCCGTCCATGATCCAACTCAGATCATTCAAACTGCTAGAGGCATTGAGATTGGTCATATCTTTCAGCTAGGGCACAAGTATTCTGAAGCATTAGGGGCGACCTATACCAGCGAGCAAGGTAAAGAAGTGCCACTGGAAATGGGCTGCTATGGTGTGGGCGTTTCTAGACTGGCGCAGGCTGCAGTAGAGCAGTCTTATGACAAAAATGGGATTATTTGGCCGGTAGCGATCGCGCCCTATCATGCCATCGTGGTGGTGCCTAATATTGGCGATGACGACCAGATGGCGGCGGCTAAGCAGCTATACGATGACCTTAATTCTGCTGGTGTAGAGACACTCTTAGATGATCGCAAAGAACGGGCAGGCGTGAAATTCAAGGACGCTGAACTGGTGGGTATCCCCTTTCGAGTGGTAACAGGGCGATCGCTCAAACAAGGCAAAGTGGAAGTAGCCAAACGCGCTAACGGAGAGGTGGAAGAAATTGCGCTAGATGAAGCTGTTCATACAATTAAGGGCTGGGTGAGCGCCGCCATCGAAAAGTAATAGCCAAAGATAATGGAAATAGTTACTGTTTTTCTATCTAGTTTGCTGCTGTTGATTTCGCCAGTGGGTATGGTGCTAGATCACGTAGCAGAAAATGCGATTCGCGATCGCCTAGCTAGAGCCGAAAGCCTAGACGTTCGGATTGACAACGGCCCCTCTTACCAGCTTTTGCAAGGGAAAGTTGATAAAGTGCGCGTTGTTGGACGTGGAATTTCACCTATCTTGGGACTGCGAATCGATGTTGCTGAGCTTGAGAGTGATCCGATTGACTTGGATTTTAATCGCTTACGTCAAGGCGAAGTCATTCTAGACCAAGCACTTCAGGGCGCGGCGCATATCGTACTGACCGAAGCGGATGTAAATGCCTTCTTGCGCTCTCCTTTTGTAGCCGAAAGGCTAAACAATCTGAACATTGGTGCTCTAGCGACTAATCCAGCACAGGCACGGGAAAGCGCTCGCTATCGTATCAATAGTCCAAGCGTAGATTTTCTAAACGACGGAGGAGCCTCTCAGGGGGAAGATCGTATCAGACTCAGGGCAGCGCTAGAAGATGTCGTAGAAGAGGCTAGCTTTGCAGTAGAGATAGAGACAGGACTGGCCATATCAGCAGGCGATCGCCTCATGCTGATTGATCCTATCGTCGTCGTCGATAGCAATCCAGTCGATCCGCGTTTGATCAACATAGTGTTGGGTGGGTTGAACAATCGCCTCGCCCTACAGCAGTTAGATGAGAGCGGTGTCATCGTCAGAATTATCAACTTTGACATAAAGGCAGATGCTCTAGATTTAGCGTTTTGGGTTCGAGTTGACCCTAGCTTTACTGCCCTAGCCACTAACGAATGAAGGCAAGTCGAATTGAAGCTTGCCTGGTAAGAAGGTGGGATAAGCAAAAAGGTAGGATGTTAAGAGGACTTCTACAACATAATGAAGGACTTTGTGCTCTCGTAAGCAACTCGCTGTTTGACCTGCTATCTCGACTTAATATCTCACTACGGCTGATCACTTCTATATGGCTCAATCTTCTAAATTCATGCGCCTAGTCGGCTATCTTAGGCCTCATTGGAAACCGGTGAGCTTGGGTCTACTATCGCTATTAATTGTCAATGCGCTAGGCGTAACGATTCCACTAATTATCGGCTACATCGTCGATGAGCTATCAGTTTCATTTACGTTCAATCGATTGGCCCTCTATGTGCTTTTAGTACTAGTACTTGCTAGCGTCATGTGGGTAATTCGCATGGCTTCGCGGATCTTCTTGTTTGGCGCTGGTCGGCAGGTCGAGTTCGATTTAAAGCAGCGTATTTTCGACCATTTACTAAAGCTCGAGCCGGCTTACTTTGGTCGCAACACGATTGGCGATCTGATCAACCGAGCGACTAGCGATGTTGATAATATCCGTCGCCTGTTGGGCTTTGCCGTCCTTAGTATGGCAAATACGCTGTTTGCCTATGTGATGATCGTGCCAACAATGGTGAGCTTAGATGGCAGCGTAGCGCTTTTCTCTTTGGCAGTCTATCCAGTTATGTTTGGTGTGGTAGCCGTGTTTGGCAATCGTCTACGCCGACAGCAGCTAGATGTTCAAGAAGAGATCTCTGACCTGAGCGATTTGATTCAAGAGGATATGGGTGGCATTTCTCTCATTAAAATATACGCTCAAGAAGAGAATGAACGTCGCGCTTTTGCTCGCCACAACCAAGATCTTTTGAGTGCAAACCTTGCATTGGCAAAAACGCGAAATACCCTATTCCCGCTATTAGGTGGCTTTGCTAGCCTGAGTCTGGTGATTGCTTTGGCAATTGGTTCTCAGGCAATTATTCGAGGTAGGCTGACGCCTGGAGATTTTGTCGCGGTTATTCTGTATATTCAGCAGCTTGTTTTTCCAACGGCGCTTTTGGGCTTCACCATCACAGCCTATCAAAGGGGTGAGGTTAGCCTAGATCGAATTGAAGCTATCTTTGAAGCACAACCTCGGATTCGTGATGCTTCAACCGCTGTTGCTTTACCAAACCCCATCGGACATCTTCGTGCCCAAGGACTGACCTTTAGCTACCCAGGTTCAAAAAGCCCTGCCTTAGATAATGTTAGTTTTCAGATCGAACCAGGACAGACGGTGGCTATTGTAGGTCCCATAGGCGCTGGCAAGTCTACGTTAGCCATGGCCTTACCTCGACTGCTAGAAATTGATCCTCAGCAGCTTTTTTTAGATGACTATGATGTGACGCAGATTAGGCTGAGTGATTTACGCGGCGCGATCGCCTTTGTCCCCCAAGACAGCTTCCTCTTTAGCACAACTATTCAAAACAACCTCCGCTACGGCGACCCAGCTACTGGCACACCCGAGGTCAAATCCGCTGCAAAAGAAGCCCAACTGCACAGTGAGATCCTTACCTTTCCTCAGCAGTACGAAACGATCGTTGGTGAGCGTGGCATTACTCTATCAGGCGGTCAACGTCAGCGCTCCGCCTTGGGAAGAGCGCTGCTAGTCGATGCACCAATCCTAGTTCTAGACGATGCGCTCTCTAGCGTAGATAACCAGACAGCTACTCGGATTTTGGCTAGCCTATCGAGTGATACTCGAAAGAAGACAGTGATCTTTGTGTCGCATCAGATGTCAGCAGCAGCAGCTTGCGATCGCATTCTAGTTATGAATCAAGGCCAAATTGTTCAATCTGGCACCCATGATGCGCTTATTAGCCAGTCTGGTCTGTACCAAGAGCTATGGAACCAACATAAGCTAAAAGAAGTTTTGCAATAGCTTTCACCTAATGATCTGAATTAGAGGTTTTCATGGCATCTGGCTTCTATGCCATCTATTAATCTAATCAAAACAATGTATTGCTCTTCAATGACTCTATGCAAAGCAAATAGAATGGGTGTGGAGAAGACGGGTATATGGTCTATCTGATGATCTATTGAGCCTGTGATGAAGGTGATTTTGGCTTCAACCCAACGTCGATTTGGTCCAAATTATGGCAAGTGCTAGAAACTATTTTTTCTATTTAGCTAATTTAGCTAGGGCTTTAGCCGCAGGCTGGATGATAGCTGGATGTGCCTCGCCTGCTACCTCACCTTTGGAGCAAACCGCACCTTTGGATCAAGTAGATCAGACATCTTCTGCGATCGCACCTGATGAATCAGCAGACGCATCAGTTAGTGGATCAGCGGAACTACTTGCCCAGTCCCCTACGCCACAGCTAGTTACCCTAGTAGATTCGTTAGAGCATCCGTGGGGTATAGCTTGGTTACCTGACGGGACCACGCTGTTAACCGAAAGACCAGGGCGACTACGAATCTTTAAAGATGGAGTACTTGATCCAACGCCTGTAGATGGTCTACCGACAGTATTCAATAGAGGGCAGGGCGGCTTGATGGATGTCTCTGTCCACCCTCAGTTTGCAGAAAATCAATGGGTATATTTTACCTACGCCGATGGTACCGGCTCGGCTAACCGTATGCGGGTTGCGCGTGCTCGTTTTGATGGGCGTACTCTTTCTGAGTGGCAGGTCATTTTTGAGACAAACCGGACCAAAGAAGGGACTCAGCACTTTGGCTCTCGTCTAGCTTGGCTACCGGACAACACACTGCTGGTTTCGATCGGTGATGGAGGTAATCCACCGGTATCGCTAGAAGGGGAGTTGATTCGTAATCAAGCCCAAAATCTCAGCTCTCATCTAGGTTCAATAGTGCGGATTAATGACGATGGCTCAATTCCTGCCGACAATCCCTTCGTGGATACGTCTGAAGCTGATCCAGCTATTTGGAGCTATGGCCATCGCAACATCCAGGGGGTGGCCATAGACAGCGCGACAGGCCAGGTATGGGCTACAGAGCACGGCTCTAGAGGCGGAGATGAGCTGAATCAGGTAGCACCTGGAGAGAACTATGGCTGGCCGGTTGTCACCCATAGCCGTGAGTATTCGGGTGGAGAAATTTCATCAGAGCGATCGCGTCCCGGTATGATCGATCCTTTAGTTGTTTGGACGCCTGCGATCGCACCTTCTGGTCTGATGGTATATAGAGGCGAACTGGTTCCCCAATGGCAGGGTGATTTGTTCGCCGGTGGGCTTGTCTCGCAATCTGTTCAACACATTCAGCTAGATGACTCAGGCACTATACTTGGCCAAACGCCTATCGACATTGGACAAAGGGTGCGAGACGTTGCTCAAGGCCCAGACGGACAGATCTATGTTCTGACAGACGAACCTAGCGGCCGCTTGATACGATTAGAACCTAGTTAGAAGACAACTCTGCTCAGTAAACCTGCTCAAGCTAAGAGTAGCTACTGGGGAAACGAAAGCGCAGGCGAGCTATGCTCTAACAAGTACTTTGTCTGCTTTGGTGCTACTCCCAGGTTTCTAACGCTGCAGTCCAAGAAGACAGTCGACTAGAGACTTGCGATCGCCTAGACTCAAAGGTCGCCGCTACCCAGATAAAGACTAACCCCAACACAATACCTACCGCCCACAGCAATAGGGAGTTTGCGCTGATGAACAGCCACAGCACCCGCAAAATCTGTAGGACAAAAGTAGCCGTACCGACGTACAAAAAGGCTCTAACTTTCAAAATAAGTCCTGCAAAGATGAACAGAATTCCAATTGCGATCGCTACAGCCGCAAACACCAGCAGCGCCTCGGAAACTTCTGTTTGATATAGAGCGCTGACACCAACTATCCCACTTGCAAGTATCCTGATCCAGTGCTTTTGCTGTCGTTTCGAGCCGTTGCGAAGATACGGCTCTACTTCGGTTATGTATAAAATTGAAAGTGAGACGATTAGACTAAAGGTCACAGCAGTGAGCCATTCTCTACCGTTCAAGTAGTCCAGCAGCGTGAGATCAAATAAAGCCATACCGATGTAGCTTAGTCTGATCCTATCGGTTCGGTTTGCCATCCACGCATAAAAGGCAGCGATGATCAACAATCCTAGAGTTTGAACCTCTAGCAGCGTGATGCTAAGGGTCAGTAGCGGCAGCCAAAGGCCAAGCAATCGAATTTCATCTCTCCAGCCCAGTCGCTCCCACGATATGACATAGAGCACAGAACCGATACCGCAGGCGATCGCCCCTCCCCAGACCAACAATCCGGTTTGGTTAGGAAACCATGCGAATCGGTCGTAGGCTACGCACAGTAATCCTCCCAAAAGGCCTAGTCTTGTCCAAGTAGTATGATTAGCGATTAATGGATGCGGTGTCCATAGGCGATTACCCACGACCACCGCATAGCTAGAAGTGAGTAGCGCTGTTACCGTCCAAAGCAAGATGCCCTGTGGCTGACTAAGTTCTTGAACTGGCGCGATCACACAGAGCACCCCTGCTACTACCCAATGGCCGTGATTTGCTAGCGTGATTAGCCGAAAAGGAAGCTTTGAATATTTCGCTAGCCAGTGCCCAGCGACTCGGTATAGCGCAGTCAGTAGCAGGGCTAACACCGCCATCAACGTCAGGCCATCACCCACCTGACCACCGCTTAGTTGCAGTAATCGGTAGACCAGCAGCTCATAAGCGCCTATCGAAAAGCCCAAGAGTCCGAGACAGCTCAGCAAGTCGGAATTGCGTTGACCCCAAGCTCTTCTACGGCCTACCCCGATTAAAACGAGGCCCGCTACTACAGTCAGCCAGCCTGTTCCTGCTGTGAAAGTTGCATGTCCTAGCCATAGTCCCAAAGCGGCGTAGAGAACGGGAATAACATGCCAGCTAGTGCGATAGGAAGGACGTTTTAGCGTCCAGACATCACCAGCAATCTGGGTAGCCAATCCTATTGATAGCGTTGCGACTCCTAGCAGCGTCAGCGTATAGGCAACCTCGATTTCTGGCGGGATCTGAAGCATCAAGGCTAAGGCAACCACAATTTCGATAGCCCAGGCTAGAGTGTAATACTGCCAGTTGGTGGCGCGGTGACGCAGACGTTCAGCCAAAGCAGCCATCAGCAGAATGAAGCTGGCTAGCAGATAGTTGAAGTAGACAACTTCACTGGAAGTGGCAATTTGAGAATCGAATAGTGCGATTGCTGTGGCAAGCGTTCCCCACGCTAATAGCATCAGCAGCAATCCCATGGCCCAGTTGCGCACGGCTTTGGTAAAGAGCTGCCTTAGTTCACCTTCAGTTCGCCCTGCCAGTCTTCTGCGTATCAACCACAGCGCCCAGATTGTGATCGCCCAAAAAACCGTCAGCCTGCCAGCGCTATGTTCCATTCGCTCTAGCAGACCTCGCCAAACAAGGCTAGTCGTTAGTAGCAGCGCAAAGCCAACGGTAAACTGAGCGGCCCACAGACTTCGCCAGATACGGCTGTTGATTCCCGTGCAGAGAGTAGCGATCGCAAAGCTAAAAAGAGTAACCGGCCAGTTGATTAGCCAGGGTACCTGCATCAAAAAGCCGAGAGTAGCTACCTTTGCAGTAGTTCTAGGCTTCAGGGTATGACGATGGTTGGCAACTACAGTCAGCACAGCGGGCACCCATAGCCATAGCCAGGGGGGCGTATCCGCCCAGCCCGACAGCAGCAGACCGTAGCCGATAGCAGCTAGACCAAGACCTGCTCCCCAAGTATTTAGCTGTAGTCGCTGACTGCGTAGGTACGGATGACAAAGAAGTTCTATAGTCATCGCGGCTAATGCAATACAGCCCCAAATTGAGGTACTCAGGTTCAGCGCAATGTAGTAGATCCAGCTAGCTACTGCGGCTAAGCCCAACCCGTGCGTTAGCGTCAGCAGATGGTCGGAGAACGTGCGTCGGTGGGTCAATACCCAGGCCAAAGTAGCTGTCGATAAAGTGAGGTTGATAGCGGCGGTAAAGCTGTTGCCTAAACTCAATAGTGCTAGAAATAGACCGCCCCACAGCGCTATCTGTTCTGTTTGCTGCGCTAACTTTTGCTGTTCTTGGCGGCGAAGATACACAGTGAATGCCAGCACGCCCAGCAAAAAAGGAAAAAAGCCAAGACTAGCCCAGTCCACAGCCTCAATGTTGCCTACATCAAACCAAGTTGATAAAAGCGTCAGCAGGCGATCGCGCCAGATCGCTGGTAGTACCTTCCACAAGAGCGCGTAGGTCTGTAGCGAAATGCCTAGGACCGCCAGCAGGTAGTCTCTTGTCCAAGACCGATGCAGTTTTGACCAGATTAGGTTGATCGCTAGCACACTGATTGCGATCGCCTGTAAAGGCGGTACTTGCCCGGCTGTGATTATCCAACCCAACAACAGAAGACCAAACCCAGCGCGTTCCCAGACAACCCGACTTGCCTTTTGCCGAGTTAGCCATATCAATAGCCAACCACAAATGCCCGCTGCTAATCCCAGTTGATAGGGCGGCACCTGTGCAACCAATAAGCTACGAACTAACAGAACGACACCAGAGAGCATGACCGCCAACACATCGAACGACAGTCCGCTATTTAATGAGCCATCTAGGTTCGCAGTTGAGTCATTCGGTAGCTCTGTTGTATCGATTGTTGTATTGGTAGTTGAGGTGACAGTTGGATCTATCGGAGCAGAAGTAACAGTATCAGAAGTAACAGTTGGATCTATCGGAGCAGGTGCTGACCTATCAGCGACTTCAGCAGCATGGCGGTCTTGATAGATTAAATTAGCCGCTGTTGAGATAGCGCCAATATAGGTAGCGAGTACTGGCCAGGCTGCAAAGCTCCATCCCCAATGCAGCCAGCTCAGTCCAACTAGGTTGATCTGATTGGTGCGCCGAGGCATCAGTTCATTCGAAAAACTTAAGGGGAGTAGGGTGAGGGCGATCGCTGCCACGCTACAGACGGCTACGCCAATCGCACCACTTAGAGCACCAAAGCGATCCATCATCCAGAAATTCACCGGAATCAGCAGCATCGTCGCTAGTGCTAGCATTCGCCCAGTACTTTGCAAGTTGTCCTGCCTTTGCGCCCAAAGACTCGCCCCCCAAAACGCCAGCGTATAGGCAAACAGCACACAGTATTGTCCGACTGGTGAGAACGACTCCCACTGGCTTGCTGCCAGCACACCCGACGAAACAACAACTAAAAAGACACCTAAAAACAGCAGCCAGATAACGCTAATTTCTTCGACTAACGCTGCCGCCGCTTGAGCAATTCGGTTAGGCGATCGCACACTTAGCGGCTGACTCTCTTCTGTTGTCGTAGGGTCTAGCTCACTTAATGCTTCAGTAGCTTCGCCACCCAAGGGCTTGTACACCAACGGCAACGGCTCGCTCATCGTCGACGCGATTTCTCGTACCTGCGCGTCAGAGAGCAGTCCTAGTTTCACCCAATCATCTAGCCCCTCTAGCAGCCGACCGCTGACTTGTGGCGAGGTCAAATCTAGCCGAATATTGAGCCGCATGGTTACATCTCTATAGCGTGGGTCTGAAGCAGCGTTAGCCTGTAGCGCTGACTACATAATCAGCAGCATAGGGACATTTTGCCGCGATCTTAGGCAAACAGAGCCAGATTTCAGAACGGCTACCATTCTTTTCGCCCAGAAAGCTATGACCATGATAAAAACGCCTTCTGGAAAAATGGAGAATCTCAACGACGAATTGCTTCTTGAATACCGATTTGATTACGCTCAAGCGAAGCCTAACCGCTTTGCTAAACAAGATAAAACGCTAGGGAAAAGGGTTGTTATTCTAGACGAAGATGTCGCCCAGATATTCACGACACCGGAGTCGGTTAATAAGGTGCTGAGGGCGTTGATCACCTCAATACCTCAGCTCGCAGATGGAGAGACAGCGTAGTATTGCAGTAGTAAGACTAGCTTGCTGACTACGCTATGCTAACCGCAGCGACGATGGCGAACTGCGGTGACGAAAGACGAATTGCTCAGGCTAATTGACGAGGCGGCGGCGGATGGACGGTCGACGCTGGATTTGGCAGGGATGGGAATTGATGAGCTGCCGCCGGAGATTGGTAAGCTGACGAAGTTGAAAACTTTAGTACTAGGACTGTGGGATAAGCAGCGGAGACGTCGTGGAAACAACTTACAGACTTTGCCGGATGAGATTGGGCGGTTGACAGAGTTGCGATCACTCTTTCTTGCCTACAACCAGTTTGAAGAGATACCGGAGGTTGTTGGTAGGTTGAGGAAGTTGCGATCGCTCAACCTGAGTTCCAATCAGCTGAGCACTTTGCCAGAAGTGGTCGGTCAGCTACAAAGCTTGACTTCGCTCTACCTGCGTTCCAATCAGCTAAGCACTTTGCCAGAAGTGGTCGGTCAGCTACAAAGCTTGACTTCACTCGACCTGAGTTCCAATCAGCTAAGCACTTTGCCAGAAGTGGTCGGTCAGCAAAGTTTGACTTCGCTCAACCTGCGTTCCAATCAACTGAGCACTTTGCCAGAAGTGGTCGGTCAGCTACAAAGCTTGACTTCACTCGATCTGAGTTCCAATCAACTGAGCACTTTGCCAGAAGTCGTCGGTCAGCTACAAAGTTTGACTTCACTCGACCTGAGTTTCAATCAACTGAGCACTTTGCCAGAAGTGGTCGGTCAGCTACAAAGTTTGACTTCGCTCAACCTGAGTTCTAATCAGCTGAGCACTTTGCCAGAAGTGGTCGGTCAGCTACAAAGCTTGACTTCGCTCGACCTGAGTTCTAATCAGCTGAGCACTTTGCCAGAAGTGGTCGGTCAGCTACAAAGCTTGACTTCGCTCTACCTGCGTTCCAATCAGCTAAGCACTTTGCCAGAAGCTGTCGGTCAGCTACAAAGCTTGACTTCACTCGACCTGAGTTCTAATCAGCTAAGCACTTTGCCAGAAGTTGTTGGTCAGCTACAAAGTTTGACTTCGCTCAACCTGCGTTCCAATCAACTGAGCACTTTGCCAGAAGTGGTCGGTCAGCTACAAAGTTTGACTTCGCTCTACCTGAGTTCCAATCAACTGAGCACTTTGCCAGAAGCTGTTGGTCAGCTACAAAGTTTGACTTCGCTCAACCTGAGTTCTAATCAGCTGAGCACTTTGCCAGAAGTTGTCGGTCAGCTACAAAGCTTGACTTCGCTCGACCTGAGTTCTAATCAGCTGAGCACTTTGCCAGAAGTGGTCGGTCAGCTACAAAGCTTGACTTCGCTCTACCTGCGTTCCAATCAGCTAAGCACTTTGCCAGAAGCTGTCGGTCAGCTACAAAGCTTGACTTCACTCGACCTGAGTTCTAATCAGCTAAGCACTTTGCCAGAAGTTGTTGGTCAGCTACAAAGTTTGACTTCGCTCAACCTGCGTTCCAATCAACTGAGCACTTTGCCAGAAGCTGTCGGTCAGCTACAAAGCTTGACTTCACTCGACCTGAGTTCTAATCAGCTAAGCACTTTGCCAGAAGTTGTTGGTCAGCTACAAAGTTTGACTTCGCTCGACCTGCGTTCCAATCAGCTAAGCACTTTGCCAGAAGTTGTCGGTCAGCTACAAAGCTTGACTTCGCTCGATCTGAGTTCCAATCAGCTAAGCACTTTGCCAGAAGTCGTCGGTCAGCTACAAAGTTTGACTTCGCTCTACCTGCGTTCTAATCAGCTGAGCACTTTGCCAGAAGTCATTGGTCAGCTACAAAGCTTGACTTCGCTCGATCTAAGTGATAACCAGTTGAGTGAGTTACCACGTCAGATATGTCAACTAGACACCCTTTGCTCTCTATTTCTAGGAGGAAACTTTCTAGAACAGTTACCCGCAGAACTGAGCCGACTGCTTCATCTTGAGAAACTATCTCTAGGCAGCGCTAGCCTTATTTTCGATAGCTATTACCATAATGTTCTCAGAGCGTTCGGTGCTTCGAAGCAAGGAAACAAACTTACACATATTTCTGATTGCCTCTTCTCTTTACCTAGCTTAGAAGTTCTAGATTTGAGCTTCAATCAGCTATCTCGCGTAGACTCAAAGATTCAAAGTTTAGAAAAGCTTAAACAGATTGACCTGCGGGGAAATCCTTTGCCTATTCCGCCTGAGATTCTTGGCGGCAACCGAGCAGGAGCACAGCCAGGTGAAATTGCCAAAATCTTCAGCTTTTATTTTCAACTACAGGCTGAGGAGGGTTCTGTTCCATTGTACGAAGCCAAACTCATCCTTGTTGGAGAAGGCGGTGCAGGTAAAACCTCCCTCGCCAAAAAGGTAGACAATTCAGACTACGAGCTCCCAAAAGACGAAAAATCCACCGAAGGCATCGACGTTATTCGTTGGGACTTTTCCCTCTCCGATGGCGACACTTTCCGCGTCAATATTTGGGACTTCGGTGGCCAAGAAATCTACCACGCTACTCACCAGTTCTTCCTCACCAAACGCTCCCTCTATCTCCTCGTCGCCGATACCCGCGCCGAAAACACCGACTTCTACTACTGGCTAAAAATTGTCGAACTTCTTACCGACAGCAGCCCCGTCCTAATTATCAAAAACGAAAAGCAAGATCGCCAGTGCGAGATTGACGAAGGATTGTTCAAAAGCCAGTTCAACAATCTAAAAGACAGCTTTTCCACAAATCTAAAGGATAATCGCGGCCTAGATAAAATCAAAGACGCCATCCGCTACCATATCAGCACTCTCCCCCACGTTGGCAATCCCCTGCCGAAAATCTGGGTCCGCGTCCGCGCTGCCCTAGAAAACTACTCCCAAAACTGCAACACCATCACAGTCGAACAATACTGCGACCTCTGCCGCCAAAACGGCTTCATCGACAAAGCCCAAATGCTGTTCCTCAGCAGCTACCTTCACGATCTTGGTGTCTGCCTTCACTTCCAAGACGACAAACTCCTCAAACGCACCGTCATCCTCAAACCCGAATGGGCCACTACCGCCGTCTACAAAGTTGCCGACAGCGACACCGTCCGTAAAAACAAAGGCCGCTTCACCGAAGCTGATACCGCCGAAATCTGGTCTGATAGCCAATACTCAGATCTACGCGATGAACTTCTCCAACTGATGATGCGATTCAAACTCGCTTACGAGCTGCCGAATAGCCCAGGTAACTACATTGCTCCTCAGCTTCTCCCCGTCAGCAAACCGCAATACGACTGGAATTCCACAGACAACCTTATCCTTCGCTACCGCTACGACTTTATGCCCAAAGGCATCCTCACCCGCTTCATTGTCGAAACCCATCCCTTAATCGAAGATCAAAACCACGTTTGGAAAAATGGCGTTGTCCTCGCTGACAAATGGGCCAAAGCTGAGGTGATAGAAAACTATCCCCAAAAGGAGATCCAAGTTCGCGTTAGCGGCGGCAACAGAAAGCCGCTACTAGAAAAGATTCGCTATGAACTTTGGAAAATTCATGAATCTTATGAGCGCCTGCAGTACAAAGAACTCATTCCCTGCAACTGCACCGAATGCCAGAGCAGCCATAACGAGTCAGAATTCTATTCTTATGATCTGCTACAAAGATACATTGCCAAGCGCCGCTACACCATCGAATGCCGCGCCAGCATAGAGCAAGTAGATGTTCGCCGTCTCATTAGCGACATCACCGACCAGGCAGTCCGCGACGACATTGCTGCCGCTGACAACTATTTCGACAATCGAGTCATCCACAACACTGTCAACCAATATGCAGACGGCGACAATTTTGCAGGCAACAAAGCTGAAGGTGACAGCATCGACACACAAATCAACAGATAATCAGTAAGAAGAGCGAGAATTAAATAGCTACTATGTTGAAGATTTAGTTAGGCATCATTCGGCAAAACCGAACAACCGCCAAAAAGTCAGTGCCATGAAACTACCTAATGCGGAATCGGCCTTCGTAGATATCAACAAGTTGCGAAGCTATAGCCTCAACGCCAATCATCCTCGCGGCAAACACAAAGCCCGGCTTTTTTCTTCGATTCTTGGGTTCAACGCTGCCAATGCAGAAGAACTGAAAACCATACTACTAGCCGCCGCACAGCAATACGACGCTACGCTAAAACTACCCAGTGAGTACGGAGACAGATACGTCATCGACTTCCCAATTACTCGACTTCAAAACTCCGCTATCATTCGTAGTAGCTGGATTATTCGACTCACAGAAAACTTTCCACGACTGACCAGCTGCTACATCATTCGGAGGTGACTTAGATAATGACGACTACCCTCACAGCGCTTCACTTGCTAGATGTTGTAGCGCTTACCGAAGCCCTACCCAAATACAATCTTCTACCCGGACAAGTTGGCACTATCGTCGAAACCCTCGCACCCAGCGTCTACGAAGTCGAATTCAGCGACGACAATGGCCAAACCTACGCCATGCTTCCACTCAAAGCTGAACAGCTCATTCGCCTTCACTACAGCCCCTTTAAGCCCTACACCACACCTGCTATGAGTACATCGATCAATACCCAAATCAACCAGTACGACAAAGGTGACAACATCGCAGGCGACAAAGTCATGCGCGACAAGGTTCAAACCCAAATCAATAACAATCCTGACCTCGCTCAAGCCGCCCGCGACATCAAAGCCCTACTCGACGAACTCTCTGAAGAATACAATTCCAACAGCGCCAAAGGCCAAGCCAAGATTGAAGCATCCGCTCTCACAGAGATCAAACAAAACCCAACGCTGAAACAACGCATAGTAAAAGCGCTTCAATCGGCAGGCGATGAAGCGCTAGAGCAAGCTATTCAACACCCTGTTGCAAAGGTTGTGGTTGAAGGCGTGAAAGGGTTTATCGAAGGTTAAATATCGATTTACTCAACGCCTTCGATCCGGTTCTCTACTTCTTCGTAGAGTTCCTGTAATCGCTCGATGTTTTCATCGCTGGTCTCCCAGTAGCCGCGACCATTCACCTCTAGCAGTGTGGTCACCATCCGACGGAAAGAGTTGGGGTTCAAGTCCATCAGCCGTTTGCACATGTCAGGATCGTTGATAAAGGTATCGTTGGTATCTTCGTAGACCCAGTTATCTACCGCGTCGGCGGTCGCTGACCAGCCCATGGTGTTGACCAGACGGTTCGAGAGTTCGCGCACGCCTTCGTAGCCGTTTGCTAGCATGCCTTCATACCATTTTGGATTAAGCAGCTTCGTACGGGTGTCTAGGCGAACGGTTTCAGAGAGTGATCGCACCTGAGCATTCGCGGTTGTGGTATCTGCGACAAAAGACGCCGGCTTCTTGCCGTCATCTCTAAGGCTTGCCACTACCTTTGTCGGATCAGAGTCGAAGTAGTGAGAAACGTCGGTGAGGGAAATTTCTGACGAATCCAAGTTTTGGAAAGTTACGTCAGCAGTTTTCAAAGAAGATTCCAACAGACCCCGAGATTGTTCCATCATGCCAGGATTATCGCAGTTAAAGGCAAAAGACTTACGCGCCAGATACATATCACGCAGCTCTTGTTCTTCTTCCCAACTGCTGTTTTCTACCGCTAGGTTGACATTGGCCGCGTAGGAACCAGAGGCATTGGAGAAAATCCGAGTTGCCGCATTCCGCAAAGATAAGCCAAATTCTTCGGCCTGGGCCATGGCGTGCTTCCTAACAAAGTTCATCTCTATGGGCTCATCAGCTTCGGCTGCCATCTTCACTGCCCGGTCGAGCAATGCCATCTGGTTGACGAACAGGTCACGAAACACACCCGAACAGTTGATCACCACGTCAATTCGCGGACGACCTAACTCTTCTAGCGAGATCAGCTCTAGTTTGTTCATCCGACCAAGAGAATCTGGCACAGGCTTTACACCTACAAACCACATCATCTGCGCTAGAGACTCGCCGTATGTTTTGATATTGTCAGTACCCCAAAGCACGGTTGCGATCGTTTCAGGATACGCACCGTTGTTCTCCTGCTTCTGACGCTCAAGTAAACGATCTACAACAGTCTTAGCAGACTGTACCGCCGCAGATGTTGGAATCGATTGCGGGTCAAGCGCGTGCATGTTCTTACCAGTCGGCAAGACGTCTGGATTACGGATCGGATCGCCCCCTGGACCAGGCAGCACATATTCACCATCAAGCGCACTTAGCAACGAAGAGAGCTCATTATCTTTGACCACCTGCTCTAGGCAATATTGCAAGAACTCAAACAGAGGTTTTAAGGCATCGTTTTGAACGTTCTCGTAGCCTAGGTCATGAATGGCTTGAGTCCAGGGATCTTTACTGCCACCAAAGCCAAAGGAGGAGAGCATTGACTTCATCGACACCCGGCCGTCGTCGTTGAGCTGCGCTTCGACCATGGCAGTGAGTGCTGCGCGAACGGCGCTGTTGATGTCGTACAGCAGTTGAACATCTTCTAGATTACCGCGATCGCTGTTTTGATAGATCTGGTCAATGTCGCGGTTAATGCTCTCGGCAATGATTCGCTGTAGGCTCTTTTGTTCTTCTTCGGGGCGGTCGAGTCCGGCAATATTGACCAGAGTTGCGATCGCCTCTTCAGCCGTCGGTGGCTCACCCACTACATGCAGTCCGCAGGGCAGCAAGCGAGACTCGATCTCCATCAGCTTGATGTAGACTTTACCCACTAGTGTGTCTCTTTCTGCCTTACTCAGCTCGCTAGCGTCTTCACCAGGCAGATCAATATCTTTATCTAGGTTTACCTGACGCGCTTTCTCAATGATTGCGTTCACAATCGGCAATCCTCGACCGCCCTCTTTCAAGGTTTGGTAAGAGCCGATCAAATCGCTTAGTTCCTTAAGCCCTTTGTACAAGCCAGCATTCTCGGCAGGAGGCGTCAGATAGCTGATGGTCGAAGCATAGCCGCGACGCTTGGCAATCGTTGCCTCAGAAGGATTATTCGCCGCGTAGTAGTAGAGGTTTGGCGTATTGCCGATCAGATTATCGGGATAGCATTTGCCAGACATCCCCATCTGCTTACCCGGCATAAATTCTAAAGAACCATGCGTGCCGAAGTGCAAGACCGCGTCGGCTTTCCAAATCTTTTCTAGATAGGTATAGTAAGCGGCGAAGCCGTGGTGAGGACTAGCGGAGCGAGAGAATAATAGTCTCATCGGGTCGCCTTCGTAACCAAAAGTAGGCTGCACGCCAATGAATAGATTGCCGAAAGCCTTGCCGTAAATCAACAGATTTTGACCGTCGGTGTTGAGCTGTCCTGGCGGTGGTCCCCAGTTCTCTTCTAAACGCTCAGAATAGGGCGTTAGCGCTTCGTATTCAGCTACAGACATACGATGAGCGACATTTAAATTAGGACTATTAAACTGTGCCTGCGCATCGTTGATCACTAGCTGCATCAGCTCTTCAGAGGTTTCAGGCATGTCTTCAATGGTGTAGCCCTGCGCTTTCATCTCTTCCATCACCCGGAAGATAGAGCCAAATACGTTGAGATAAGCGGCTGTGCCGACATTACCCTTATCGGGAGGAAAGCTGAAGACGGTGATGGCTAGCTTTTTATCTACGCGAGGGAGCTTACGTAGCCTTGCCCACTTCAGGGCGCGAGTGGAGATAGCTTCTACCCGGTCTTGCAAAGTAATCGCACGGCCAGTCATGCCATCGCGACCAGACATAATAATCGGTTCAATCGCGCCATCTAGCTCAGGGATCGCCATTTGCAGAGCGACCTGTACAGGATGAAGACCCAAGTCACTCGCTTCCCATTCTTCAGTGGTTTGAAAGACAAGGGGCAAAGATACCATGTACGGACGGTTCAGCTTCTGCAAAGATTCAATCGCTTTGGGGTGATCTTGGCGAGCCGGACCGCCGACTAAGGCGAAACCTGTTAGAGAAACGACAGAATCGACAATTGCTTCACTAGGGTTGAGCGGATCGTAAAAATAAAGATCAACAGGTTTAGAGAAGTCTAGTCCGCCTGCAAAGACCGGAATAACTTTTGCGCCTTTGTACTCTAGCTCTTGAACGATAGATACGTAGTGAGCTTCGTCACCAGTCACTAGGTGAGTGCGCTGTAGCACTAGACCCACACAGGGGGTAAGCGGATTGCGATGAATCTCTGGAATATCGGTGCGTGAGTCGTACCAGTTGAGATATTCGCGGATATCTTCAAACATCTCCGGGGCAAGCGGATGCCAAATACCCATATCTGGGTAGGTGACAGGTTGCTCATAAGTGAGGCCGTCATCGCTAGGCGCGCCTTCGATCTCTTTATCTATCAAGACATAGCGATCAGAGAGCATCAGCAAGAAGTTCTCTAGGTTCTCGGCCGAACCGCCCAGCCAGTATTGAAAGCTCAGCATAAAGTTGCGAGCATCTTGCGCCTTCTCGACAGGCAGATACTTCAGCACCTTGGGCAAAGTCCGCAGCAGCTTTAACATGGCGTCTTCAAAGCCACTGCCCTGCTTTTTACGGCGCTTTTTCATAAATTCGCCAATGACGCTCTTGGATTGACCAAGTTGAGCCATCGAAAAACTGCCCATCTTGTTCAGGCGCATCACCTGTGGCATAGACGGAAAGACGACTGCAGCATCTAGGTGATCGCGATGAGGTTTCACAGCCGCTTCAACTTTATCTGCAAGATCCTCGATGAAGATTAGCGAGCCGATGAAGATATTGGCTTCAGCCACGTCTTGCTTAAAGGCTTCGTAGTTTTCTTCACTGCGCAGTTCTTCAATCAGATAGCCGCTGACTTCGATGGCAATCTGGGAATTTCCTTCGTTGATGGAGCGCACTGCAGCGGAAAGAGAGCTTTGATACTGAGGCTCTAGAACGACATAAACCACTTTTACTAGATAGCGATCGCCCAATTCCTTGGGGACAACGTGTCTAACAGTGGGTCGAACTTGGGTGAACATGCGTGAACTCCTAAGGTGAGATGTCGGACTGTAAAGCCGGATGTTTCCTAATGGAAAGAATTGTTTACAAAATGATGCGATCTAAGGTAAAGAGAACCCTCTTAACTAGCTAAAGCTAGGGTTTACCTCTATTAACTAATAACAGAGAAAGCTATACATAGTCAGGGCTGGCGGCTTGTTGTGACATAAATTGACACAGCGTTCAACAGTGCTGGCCGCTGTTACATTTCGTAGTATTTTGCTGCAAAAGAGTGAAAACTATTCCCTATAGTTTCTATAAGAGAAACCTATAGCGTTGACAATATTTCTCTCTCAATTTATAGCGATATGTGTTAGTGAAACGCATTACCTCAACCCGCATTGCCTGGACGTTCAGACTAGCCAACTCATAGATTTAGTTGAAAAGTGTGCAGAATCTGAGAGGCTGAGAATCAAAGAGATTTTACATACGGAGGCAGCGCTATGCGAGTGTTGGTGATTGGTGGAACGCGATTTATTGGAGTCTATCTAACTAGGCAGCTAGTCAAGCAAGGCCATGCAGTCACTTTGCTCAATCGAGGGAATCATCCTGCACCTGTAGACGAGGTAGAGACAATAGTATGCGATCGCACTGATCCCGAAGCCTTAAAACAAGCCCTATCCGATCAGAGCTTCGACGCCATTTTTGACAACAATGGTCGAGAGTTGGCCCATACTAAACCGCTAGCCGATCTGTTCAAAGGTAAGCTAAAACACCTTGTCTACGTCAGCTCCGCAGGCGTCTATGCCAAAAGCGATCAGATGCCGCACGTCGAAGGTGACCGAGTTGATCCAAACAGCCGTCACAAAGGAAAGTTTCATACAGAAGATTATCTGCGCGAGCAGGGCATTCCGTTCACGGCTATCCGTCCTGTCTATATATACGGGCCGCAAAATTACAACCCACTCGAAAAGTGGTTCTTCGATCGGCTAGTGCGCGATAGGCCTATCCCCATTCCTGGCAGCGGAATGGCATTGACTCATCTTGGGCACTGTCAGGATCTTGCAGCAGCGATGGTCTCTGTACTGGGTAATGACAATGCCGTTGGAGAGATCTACAACATTTCGGGTGATAAGGCAGTTACGTTTGATGGGTTGGCTCGTGCTTGCGCGATCGCCATGGAAAAAGATCCTGATGCCGTCAAGATCGTCCACTACAATCCTAAAGATTTTGACTTCGGCAAGAAAAAAGCCTTCCCCATGCGCGTCCAGCACTTCTTTACTGACATCAGCAAAGCCAAAGCCGAGCTAGACTGGCAGCCTCAATTCAGCTTGATCGACGGTCTTAAAGACTCGTATGAAAATGACTATTTGGCAAATAACCTGCACAAGGCAGAGATTGACTTCTCGCTAGACGATCAAATTTTGTCCTAGGTAGCAGTTTGATGATGCTCTTTTCTGCTGTGTGGCTGATATGTAGCTGATAATGGAAAAGCGTAGAAGTATATACAGAGTATGGGCCCAGATTCTAGCTGTTTCAGAAAGCATCACTACTTTCCGGCAGGTAGAGCAGAAGCTGGGACTGTCGTTGAGTGACGAGCCAGATTTCTTCTTGGAATGGAGTGGAGATCTTCCTAGCTTGACGACGGCAGAGCGTTCAAGGCTAGATGATGTGCGAAAAAACTACCTGTATCAAATTTCTGACGGTACGTTGCTAGAAGAAACCATCAAATTAGTTATTCTATCGCCTCTGTTAGAACTAGATGGTTTTTACAGTACGCCTTATAAGTTTTGAGCGGAAGTCCCAGTTGAGATAGAAGCATCAGGAGATAACGACGAAGTCTTGAGAGAACGAATCAACGGGCTAGTACTGCTTGAACAGTTATGGGTTGTAGTCATTGAGTCTAAAAATTCTGAAGCATCTAGGTAGCTTGATAGTGCAGTCTTCAGGGCAGTCCTGAATAGCTGAGGCCAAAGGGACAATGGCTTTTTTTAAACTGTTAGCATCTCAGCAATTCTTGATGCTTCATAACCATGATTTGGGGTGAGCAGTTGTAGCGGTCTGACGCTGCCGTGATTCGTCAACTAATTTTTTAGAGCGAATCTACCACAGACAATACATAGGGAAACATATCAGTAGTTGGCCATATGTAAAAGGTAGAGAATGTCTTCAACGCTTGAGGCAAGAAGTTTAGACAGCGCAGCGCTTTTGACAAAGATTATGGGTAAGAAGGTGCTAAACCGTCACCTGACTCCTCGAATTATGTTTCTGTCGTCGATGGCGACAGTGCTCGTGGGTGTCGCTTTCGCGGACGGACGGTTGGCAGATCGAGAAAATCTATATCTTCAAAGAGTTCTGAGTCGATTCGTATCACCAAAGAGTAGCATCGGAAAAATGATCTCCCAGATGCTGAAGGGCGTGCAAAGGCATAAAATTTATGCTCGCCCAAACGCGATTAGTTGTTTGATGAGTACCTTATCAGTTTCTGAGAAACTGATCATCTTAGGATTTGGTAGTAGATTGGCTATCTCAGATGGCTACGCCGCAGTGAAAGAACGGCAGTATCTTAATACGGTTGCGAGTACCATAGACGTGCCAGCACAGCAGCTAAAGGCGCTGTCTTCTTGCATAAGTGGTAAACAATCTGAAGTTGACCAAGATGTTGTAGAGGAGCTACGGTGCCTGTTAGATCCTCAGCGTTTTCAGAATATTGATGCAGCAATTGTGAACGCTGCTAGCTTTCTATCCTCTAGATTTTTGACTAAACCAAAGTCTACGGTAAGCGTTGCTAGTCGCAAACCATCATATGCAAAGCTCAAAAAATTTCAGGGCTACCAGGAGCAATTGAGTCAAATCTATACGGATTTGGTTCAGCTCCTACAGGTGAAAGGGGCTTACGATATTTTTCCTTCAGTGCTGAAAGATGAAGTGCGATCGCTGGCGCAAAAAGTTCAATCACAAAAGTTTCGACTAGCGGTTGTAGGTGAATTTAGCCAGGGCAAGTCGACATTTTTAAATGCTCTGCTAGGTGAGGAGCTACAGCCAGTACGAGCGATTCCTTGTAGTGGGGCGCTGACTGTGCTGAAGTATGGTCCTGTGAAGCGAGTAGTCTGCTATTACAAAGACGGAACGCAATCTGAGATTCCATTCGATCAGTATCAGCAGCAGGCCTCTATCCCAGAGGAAGCGGCTTTAGGAAATCGAGAGCTCAAGCTAGCCGAATCAAATATTGACGAGATTGTGCTAGAGCATCCAGACCTAGAGCTGTGTCGTCATCAGGTAGAAATTGTGGACTCGCCGGGGTTGAACGAGCATCCTGATCGAACGGCTGTGACGGAAAGACTGTTGCAAGATACCGACGCCGCTATCTTTTTGGCAAATGCTCAACGCCCGATGACCAAAGGCGAGCGAGATTTATTGAAAGGCCTAAAGCATCGTTTGCAAATAGAAGATTCCGGTGCTCCGGCTAGCAACTTGTTTGTGCTAGTCAACTTTATGGATTTGTTGCGATCGCCCGAAGACAAAGCACAAGTTC
The DNA here is from genome assembly GCF_000155595.1 of Synechococcus sp. PCC 7335. NCBI lineage: Bacteria > Bacillati > Cyanobacteriota > Cyanophyceae > Synechococcales > Synechococcaceae > Synechococcus > Synechococcus sp. PCC 7335. The sequence goes on from NZ_DS989904.1 coordinate 3,979,993, forward strand.
AGACGTTAGTTAAAAATGTTGTTCACAACCCAGCCGATCCTCTTGTCAGTGAAGACAATCGGGTTCATTTTGTATCTGCTCGATCTGCGTTAGAAGCAACTCTAACACAGACTCCAAACGAGCATTCTAAGCCATTCTCAGAATTCGTAAGCGCACTCGAAACCTTTTTAGTAGAGGAAAGAGGTGAACTTATCCTCAAGAAGGGGATCGTAGATATGCAAAGAGCTATCTCTGGAACCCGGGATAGTCTTGAGCAAATGACGAATCTTTTGGAAGGCAAGCTTAGTCTTTCAAAAGTAGAGCAGCAAAAGATGTTGGAACAAACAGGGAAGATAAGTGGTTTTCACGTCAAAATTCAGGAACTCATAGAGTCACTGAACGAGGAAGCATTATCAGAGGTTAGTGACTCGTGGGATGAATGGTTAGATCGTCTTGATAGATGCCTTGCCAGTAGATCAAAACAATGGATTACGATACTTGAAAAAGAGGAAAATATCTATAGAGCGTATGTGGAGAACTTTACGGAAGATGTTTTTGAAGTATTAGATATTTGGATAGAAGAATCTGTTGTACAGACTATTCTTAAGCCTAAGCTCGATAAGCTTGATAGCGAATTCTTTGGAAAGACAGCGGTCATACAACAAGAACTTCAGTCTATTGATGACAACACTGGTACTACTTTGTACGAGCAGTTTGAGATATCAGGAATAAGATCTAGCCTCGAATTTCAAATGAAACTCAAGCTTGATATAGAGCAAGAACCTGACAGTTTCTGGGAAAAAGTAGGATTCATTATTGGTGGAGCTGTCGCAGTTCCACTAATTCCTATATTCTTCGTTGGTGATCTAGTAGGTCTTCTAGGAGACACAACAGAAGACATGAAAAGTGAACTAAAAATGGAAGTTATTAGCAAAGGAGTCAACAAATTTCTAGGAGACTCTAAAGAAATCTTAGAAAAGATTTTTGAACGTGTTGAAGGCACATTCGAGCATAAGGCGCAAGATTTTCAAAAAGTAGCAAGCGCTTCTATTTCTATCTTGTGTAATCTAATAGAGCAACAAGAAAGCATTCTGCAAGAAACTTTGGCACAAAAAGAAACAGGCTTAGCACTTATTCAACAGAAGAGTCTTCGGCTTCAGGCGATAGAAACAGCTCTCGACAATCTGACTAAAACAGCACTAGAAAATTAGTTTATTGAAGGAATTATACCAATGTACGATTTTTCACCTCTAATACAAGCTGGAATTGCTGCTGGAAAATATATTCCAGTTGAGACAGCCGCAGGTGTTCCAATTGGAATGGTTCGAGACGCTGCAACGGGCCAATTCGCCGCACACGCTATTGGTATGGGGCTAACTCCGCTGACAGCTACGCCGCAAGCACAAGTGGTTATGCAAGCAGGAAAGCTGGCTATGGGGGCGGGGCAACTGTACCAGGGTCATAAAGCGCTCCAAGGAATCAAGGCGCTTTCTGCTTCGGTAGCGACATTACAGGCGACAACGGCTGTAATTGGCGTAGGTGTAGTGGGTGTTGCAGCGCTCTCTGCGGTAAATCTATGGCAAACGCTTAAGCTTAGAAAAGATGTACAGCAGATGCGCGTTGAGGTACGCGAGGGCTTTATTGACCTCAAACAAGTCTTTGCAGACCAGGGCAAGGAGATAATTGAGCACATTCAGCACGTATCGGAAGATGTAGAATTCAGGGCTCACCGCACGATTCTAGTGAGGGCTTATGGCTTGTTTGAAAAGGCTATGAATCGACTTGGCTCTGCGGTGACCATGCAGGATTTGAGAGCACGCAACGATGAGATTAAATCGGCCAGAGATATGATGTTTCAGGCTTTGTCAGATTATGACAACAGCCAGCTAATGAAGGGTGTGGGCTCAGTGGCGTATATTCGTCGGCGTGAATGTGTGTGGGCGATTGAGCAAGCGATCGCAATGACCTATCAGATGCAAGGGGAATGGCAGACGGTGGGCGATCGCCTAATCAATCTAAACGCAACTATCCGTCAAGATGCTATAGCCACCTTAGATAAAGTCAAAACTAGCGACGAGCTAGACTTCCTATTTCCAGAACTTACTAGGATCCGCGATCATGACCTAGTAGCTATCAACGCCTGGAATGACCATATTGAATGGTCTAAAGAGCTTTCCATCGAGGAAATGAAGCAGCTAAACGCGCTTGTCGATGATGAAGCTGAGAAAAATGAAAACGACATCCCTACAGAAGATCTTTCTGACGACAAGCCAATCGAGTACTCAGTCTATGAGGAAGCCAAGTCTAATTTTGTGTCCAAAGCTTTGCATCAAAGCCTCGTTTATTCCTTCAGTACAGAGCGGCGACGACAAGGCGAGGAGTATATTGCCGAAAGAGCAGCCTTAGAATCTCTGACAGCGTTTAACCCTCAGAATCTAAGCAAGGCTTCGCCGCTCGCAGTAGCAAATCTAGAACTGTATTTTGCAACCAAAGACGAGTCCTTGGCAGATGAAGAAGAGGATGCTGCGATCGCAGCCTAACCAAACACCAACCATCGCCCCTGACTGAAAATCATCACAGTTAGGGGATTTTGCCTGTGAGAGTCATCTCACGCTCCCTCATCAGCATCCACCAGAACTTGCGACATAAGTAATGTGTGTAAGCCTTGAACGCTTCTAAATTGCTTGTCATTAGTCAGAAACGTTGTGCAGCTAGTTGAAAGCGCAGTCGCTGCGTGAATCGCATCAGGCAGTTTTAGCTTTGTACTCGCTCTGACCCTGGCCGCTTCCAAAAGAATACTGCGACCAATAGGCATTGCAGTCGTGTTATTCGTAGCTGTGATGGCTCCAATATAAGCTGTCTGCTTTGGGATATCTCCGGCCCTGATAGACCTGACCAAGATTTCTGCAAGTTAGTTCACTAGTAACGATGGTCAACGCAGACTCCTCTGCAGCCTTGAACAGAGCAGCGAGCGAAACGCTATATTCAGCTACATCCTCCAAAGCATAAATCCAAATGTTGGCGTCTAGATAGATACGGTTGCCTTTCAATCTTTCCATTAATCCCATGAATCGCGCTCTTGCCGGATGTAGGCATCGATTTCGGCAACGCTAGAAAAGCTGCCTTTGGCTGCTCCTATAAAATCGCTCAGGTTTTTCAAAGGCTTTTTCGGTTCTTCAGGAGCTGCTTCTACCAGCACGATGACTTCCACGGTAGCGCCTTCTGGCAATTCATCTGAATGCACCTCAATTAGGCCACCAGGCTGGACAGTTGCTTTGGCTTTGATAGTTTGGATCATGGGTATTTCCAAGGGGTGAGAAGGCTGCGATGCGCCATTCATTGCTATATCGATCTCTATTCTGCGCTCTAGTTCTTCATTCGAGTCATTCTGATCCTATCTCGACATAGAAGCCAAGCCACACCGACACTTCCGGTTCGGTAACCCCCCCTTCAGCAAACCCCCTCTGATTAAGCACTATAGAGATAACCTTTTGAGCAAACCTCATATATTTATCCAGATCGGAGCATACACATGGGAAAAGTCGTCGGAATCGACCTTGGAACCACTAACTCGGTAGTCGCAGTTATGGAAGGTGGTAAGCCTACTGTAATCGCTAACGCCGAAGGTTTTCGTACTACACCTTCAGTCGTCGCCTACGCGAAAAATGGCGATCGCCTCGTGGGTCAAATCGCCAAGCGTCAGGCGGTCATGAACCCAGAGAATACTCTTTATTCAGTCAAGCGCTTCATTGGTCGTCAATACGATGAAGTCAACAATGAAGCCAGCGAAGTCCCTTACAAAATTGCCAAAGTAGGCGGCAACGTTAAGATCGAAACCTCTGACGGCAAGCAATATGCCCCTGAAGAAATTTCTGCCCAAGTTCTACGCAAGCTCGTAGATGACGCCAGTAAGTACCTCGGTGAGAAAGTCACTCAGGCCGTTATTACTGTTCCTGCCTACTTCAATGACTCTCAGCGACAAGCCACTAAAGACGCAGGTAAAGTCGCAGGTGTTGAAGTTCTGCGGATCATCAACGAGCCTACAGCTGCGGCCCTAGCTTACGGTCTTGATAAGAAGAGCAACGAAACCATCCTAGTATTTGACTTAGGTGGTGGTACGTTCGATGTTTCTATTTTAGAAGTTGGCGATGGCGTCTTTGAAGTACTCGCAACCTCTGGTGATACTCACTTAGGTGGAGACGACTTCGACAAGAAGCTGGTTGACTACCTCGCTCAAGACTTCCAGAACAAGGAAGGTATTGATCTTCGTAAAGACAAGCAGGCACTACAGCGTCTTACTGAAGCAGCTGAAAAAGCCAAGATCGAACTCTCTAGCGTTAGCCAAGCGGAAGTTAACCTACCGTTTATCACTGCGACTCAAGACGGTCCGAAGCACTTAGAGACTACCTTGACCCGGGCTAAGTTTGAAGAGCTATGCTCTGATCTCATTGATCGCTGTGGTGTTCCGGTGCAGAACGCACTAAAAGACGCCAAGCTTAGCAAGTCTGATATAGACGAAGTTGTTCTAGTTGGTGGCTCTACTCGTATTCCTGCGGTTCAACAGCTAGTCGAAAAGATTCTAGGCAAAGCTCCTAACCAGACCGTTAACCCTGATGAAGTAGTTGCTATTGGTGCGGCAATTCAGGGCGGTGTCTTGGCTGGTGAAGTCAAAGATATCTTGCTACTAGACGTGACTCCACTGTCTCTAGGTGTAGAAACCTTGGGTGGCGTGATGACTAAGCTAATCAATCGAAACACTACCATTCCTACTAAGAAGTCTGAGGTATTTTCGACGGCGGTAGACGGCCAAACCAATGTAGAAATTCATGTTCTACAGGGTGAGCGCGAAATGTCTAGCGACAACAAGAGCTTGGGAACCTTCCGTCTTGACGGTATTCCCCCAGCCCAGCGAGGTGTTCCTCAAATCGAAGTTACTTTTGACATCGATGCTAACGGCATCTTGAACGTAACTGCTAAAGACAAAGGATCAGGCAAAGAGCAGTCTATTAGCATTACTGGAGCCTCTACGCTATCTGAGAATGAAGTAGAGCAGATGGTCAGAGATGCTGAGACAAATGCGGATGCTGATAAAGAGCGGCGCGAGCGCATTGACAGAAAGAACCAGGCTGACTCTCTAGCTTATCAGGCTGAAAAGCAAGTTGAAGAGCTAGGAGATAAAGTCCCGGCTGAAGACAAGGAAAAGATTGAAGCTCAAATCAAAGAGCTGAAAGAAGCCCTTGCTGCCGAGGATGACGACAAGATTAAGTCGAGCATGGAAACTCTACAACAGGCGCTCTATACCCTTAGTAGCAATCTGTATCAGCAGGGCGCTGATGCTGCAGATGCAGGCGCTGCTCCTGAAGATGCTACAGATACTGATGCATCTTCAGGTGGTGAAGATGATGTCATTGATGCTGAGTTCTCCGAAACTGAGAAGTAAGAGACCTTTGATATGACCTGCAGTTGCCTTCATTACCTACTCTTTATCGACTAGAAGTGGAGGCAACAACGACTTAGAAATCGAATATATAATAGGCACAGATGGATAATTCCGTCTGTGCTTTTCTATTAACAATGGAAAAGTTCTCTATAGAACCTATTTGAAGTCTCTAAACCTTGACTGCGAGCTGCTTAAGTCTTGAGTTGGTATCACTCAGCTTCAGTCTGGTTCGTTTAGAAGGTTCAACACTATCTATCAAGATCCCAGAAGTCCGATGATTTTCCAGCATAGTCAAGGATAGACTGAGCATCCGCCCCAACCTGCTCAAGTACCCACTGCCGCGTACTCATATCCCACTGGGGACGAGGCGGCAGAGGCGTTCCTATCTTTTGGGGCAAGCGCTTAAGCAGAGTCGGGGTAAGCTTGCCGACCAGTTCTGCCCCCGGTAGACGACGCAGTCTTTCTAGCCACTCGCTTTCGATATATTTTTGAGCAGAGACGTTTCGAGGAGTAAGCACACGAGATGGCCGCGTATTGGGATTAACGCCTAAGAAGCGATCGCACCTCTCTAGCATCCCTTGAGGGTTTGTTTGAAAATCTTCCAAAAACAGCACCAGAATTTGCTCATCGGGAAAGTAGCGTCGATATTGCTCAAGATTACGGCTGTATAGCGTGCCCTCAATCAAGGGGCGGAACTCTCGCACTGCCTGGCTAAAATCCGTCGGGACAGGATTTCTCTTGCAGATATGATGCAGCCAAGCAGACTCAATGCGGCGTAGGGGATACCGCACAATATAGATCAAACGGATATCGGGTAAATGCTGAGCAATCAATGCTGGAGTTGTCGGATTTCGTTCGACAAGCGAATAGGCAACACTCGCCTCCCCAATCGCAGGTTTTCCGACTCCGTCTTTGAACAAAGACTTGTACCACGACCAATCTTGATAGTTGGCACTGTCTGAGCAAAAAAAGTTAGGCTCTTTAACGCTGGTCAAAAAGATATCAGGGTGCTGGCGCAGCTCGTTCCAGAGGCTAGTTGAGCCTGCCTTCGGCGCACCGATAATCAAAAAGTTTGGCAGTTGAGCCATAGCTACCCTTGAATCTGTCACGCTAATACAGTTTACACATTCGGTATTAGTCAAACTGCCTGGGTAGCCTATAGGGGTTGTGGTAAGCGGCTCACAGTGTCCTCACAGATTACGCCGATGATCTTCAGCGGTGAGATCTCGCGTCGTCGTACGATGCTAAGGAAACCTTACCAAGAAAAGTAGAAATGCATTCTTACTTTTCTATATTTACCTTCACCATTGCACCTTATTTAAGCCCAATCAAGGTCAATAGCCCCTTGCCCGTGATCAGTTCTATTAGCACGAGTGCGACAAAGCCAACCATTGCCGCTCTACCATTGAGCTGCTCTGCATATTCGTTGAATCCTTTCTTTGGCCGCTTCATATTGGGCACTTTGGTCGGCTGAAGATTAGCCATGGCTGTCCTTTGAGATGTATTGCTCAACTATTGTCACCAGCGATCGCGTCCTCAGTCAATGGTTAATAATCCAGCCTTGCCATGAGTTTAGGCTATTTGATATAGAAATGCGATGCTAGACACTACAGCACTTTGAGCTAGCAATCTAATAACTACACGTTGTAGGAATCAACCGTGCTTTAGAGCATAACTCTGAACTTAAAGATATGCTTTGTTGAGCCTTTCCCAGGGAAAATAGTTAGTTTGCTCTAGCTAGATAAGCATGGGTTGATAGCGCTCCTATCAGTTTAACGCTCTGAATGTCCAAAATTTGTCATCCGCAGACTATAGCTCCGTGTGTTTATTCGTGTGATCTGTATGTTTGTCACGTTAGGCTATGGGGGCAATTAATGAATAGCGCTCTGCCCCTTGCCTTATCTAATCTGGGATAAGCTCTCATTAGGACACTTAGGCGATTAACAAAGTAACAAACGATATAGTGACAGGAGTAGTTGGATTCTATGGCCAGTTCAATAGAGTGGACAGCACAAGCAGAGGCGCTATTGAAGGAAATTCCTTTCTTTGTGAGACCGGCAGCACGCAAGAAGATTGAGAAGTTTGCGAGAGAGCGAGAGATCTCTGAGATCTCCGAGTCGGTATATAGAGAGGCCAAGCAGCAGTTTGGTCGCAAGCAATAGAAAAACCCACTAGTGGAGTAAACCAAGCTCTACTAGTGGGTCAAAGCTATACAAGAGTAGATAGCGCGTGAGCAATCAGAAAGCTTAGTTGATGACTTTGCTATCCACTTCAATGACGGTCGCTGTTTGCGATGGGACATCGGTGATATCTTCAGTAGCAACACTGCTGGCAGCTACTTTAGAGGTGTTAATCCAGGCGTAAACCTGTCCGAAGCGATCTTTGAAAGTGATGTATTGCTCACCGTAGCGATCGCCTAGTAAATCGTCTAATCTACTAGCCTGTTTTTGAGTCTGAACTTTGATCTGGGGAAACAGTTTTGCCTTGGTAGTACTGGCGACGGATTTGAGGACGTTAATCAAGCGCTCCGTAAAGTCTGGAGTGCTGTCTTCTTCTTGCCATGCTTGGTTAACGACTTCGGCAGCCTGTTGGCTTTTTGATTTAAAGGTAGAGACAGCTTCTGCAGTGACTTCTTTTGCAATAGGGCTAATCACAGTGCGTCCAGCTTGAAACTCTTCACGAGTCTCCGAGAAAGCTTGTTTGAGAATACTAGAAATCCGCTGAGCCCGCTGAGAGCTTTCTTTAGCAAGTGTCTTTAGTTTCTCAGCGGTAGTCGGTTGCGAGCTAATAGAACGGTCAGAAAGATCTGAGAGATTTGTTTCTGGCATGTAAGTCATAGTTTATTCCTCGGGTAAAAAACGATTAGGCGAAAATAGCTAGATATTGTGAAAGACGGTTTATACGAGAGGTCTAGCGGTCCTCTTGCCCTTCAAGACCGGCTTGTGCGGAAGAGGCAATTAGAGAAAATTCTTATCTGACTTCTAGCTGACAGTGACAGCATCTACTGTGATAGTTTTTACGTTGTCAGTATCGATGATGGTTTCAAGCTCTGTCTTGATAGTGTCGTTGAAGAGTTGTTTCTTCTTTAGCGCTTCAGTGACAAGCTGACTGACTTCTGAAATCAAAAGACTAACAATAATACCGTCGTCAATCCAGCCAACCAAAGGAAATGCATCCGGCGAGATATCTATTGGACTGACCAGATAAAGCATGGTTCCAAGGATCACAAGCCAACGGTATTTAGTGTGCTTAAGAGCTTTGCGATACCAGCTATGGAGGACACTAGAGAAATGTTGTTTCATCTGTTGTTTAAACGAGGGCTTTTCAACACTTCTATACTCGCAGATGTAACGAGGGGTGTCAGGTGTGGAAGATACGCCGAACAACGGACGGACGGTCGTTGAAACGTGGGCGGTTTTCCGTATGCAAGGAGTTCGGTCAATCTGTATGGCTGTGTAGTCCCTACAATATGGCAGCGTAGTCTCTGTGGCTTTTTTAGCCTGCCAGAAATCGCTCAAGGAAGAGCTGCGCACAGCTAGCAGCTATCTCAAGAGATTGGTCAGGTGCTGTAGTTCTGGAAGGATGAGTTTTTCTAGTGCGAGGCCGACCGCCTTGGTAGACCCTGGAAGAGAAAAGATCAGAGTTTGGCCGCGAGTGCCGGCGATCGCCCGAGAAGCCATTGCCCGCGACCCGATTTCTAGGTAGCTGAGGTGGCGAAAGAGTTCGCCAAAGCCTGGAAGTTCTTTGTCAAGCAGAGGGGTGATCGCATCAAAAGTCGTATCGCGAGCAGCGATGCCCGTCCCCCCATTCAGCAAAATAGCCTGAACGTCGAGGCGGTTCGCCAAAGTGATCACTAACGCCGCAATTTGTTTAGGCTCGTCTTTGACAATCTGATAGGAGCTGATGGTGTGCCCCGAGTTAATGAGCTGCGATCGCATCAGCTGACCGCTTCTATCGGTAGTTTCATCTCTAGTATCGCTGACGGTAATCACTGCGCAGCAAACACTCAGCGATGTTTGATCGGCATGAGGCGTTAGCATGAGTAGTCAGCCTGAGACATCAAAATGAGGTGTCAATATCGAGCATCGCTTGCAGTGATCTTGCTCAAGTTTTGGCTACTCAGTTTTGAGTTAACCCTAAACCGTGATCAGCGGCGTAGCGATCCATAAAGCGCATAAAGCGATCCCATTCATCTTGTCCGCGCATGACGAAAACGGCCTCAATGCCAGAAGGTTCGCCATTGACGAACTTACCGTTGACATCGCGAGTGCTTAGCTCACCTTCTTCGTCAACCATGTACATACCAGTGACTTCGCCGCCTTCTTCTACGAGGGCCTTAGGCTTATCAAAGTAAAAGGTGGCGGTGCCATCGGAAAGATCTTTAGCACGGGTAAGCCGAATATCAGGGACAACTTCTTCTTTAACACCGCGAGAGAATTGAATTTCAGCCATGATAAAAGTGATTATGAATACTTAAAATCAGTTTCCCATTTTATTGATCCATTAGTCGAGTTTTGTTGAGCAAAGTAGGCTACTAGGAGCTAACTTGGTCGTAGAGAGGTAGAGAAGAAAGGTGATCTCGAATACGTGATGATACGGTTTTCCAGTTCTAGATCTTCCACGAACCCTTAGCAATGTCTATTATCTCGTCAGTTTTGGCTGTTTTGTCCGGATAAGCTCAAATAAATGTCATATATCACGGCTATCTCAGCAATCCATTTCACTCCGTTCGCTATCACAGTAGAATAGAGTCGTTTGGAAATAGCGTTCAAAACAACCTTTGTACAAGCAGAAAATTCTATGGCTGAGTGGCTAGAGCATACCGTACATGTAGAGGTAGATCGACCCATTGAGGCAGTGTGGGGGCTATGGTCGGATATTGCTCAGATGCCTAACTGGATGAAATGGATTAGTTCCGTAGAGGTGCTAGAGGAGGATCCGGCGCTCTCAAGATGGAAGCTAGAAACGACTGGGCTTTCTTTTTCGTGGCTATCGCGCATAGTGAAGGTAGTCCCTGAGCAGGTAATTCAGTGGGAGTCAGTAGATGGGTTGCCCAATCGAGGGGCGATTCGGTTCTATGCTCACAAGAATGGCACAAGCACGGTAAAGATGAGTATTGCCTATGCGCTGCCGTCAATCCTGGCCCGGCTGATGATGAGTAGCTCTTTTGTAGACCGAGTGGTGACTTCGACCCTGCAGGCTGATCTCGATCGCTTTAGAGAATATGCTCTCACTCATACGGGTCAATCTGTCTCCGTAGAAGGTTAACGCTAGCTGTGGTAGATTTAGCGACGGCTAGAGAGCAGTTGCGATCGCATAACCTTAGCGATCTATTCGTTCAAGCTCTAGGCTGGTCTGCTCCTCATACTTTTATCGACCCAATTAGTCCTTTAAATCAGCGCTGCGTGCCCATAGCTGAGCGCGATCGCCCCGTGGGGTCGCAGACTGTTTGGCAAGTGATTCTTACTGAGAAAACTCGCTATACTTCAACGTTGCGCTCTCAGCTTTACAAGGCTATTTGCACCCACGAAAACCCGCTGAACTCATCGTTGGGGTCAGCTTCTAAAAACTTACCTTTGCTAATCATTGTAGCTACCGAGAAAACTCGTAGCCTGTGGTGTTCTTTGTTTGAAAGCGCCCTTTATGTAGTGAGTCAGCCTACGGCAGTATGGGACTATCGGCTTCGACGGTTAGCAATAGGCGGTGAATTGTTTCCAGCTTTCGATCCTAAACGGGAAAGCGGAGAGCGTTTTGAGCACCTGTTAACACAGCTGGAAACGGGGGTGAATGGTATCGAGGATATCTCTCATAAACAGACGTATGCGGCGCTAACGTTAAGGCGGCTAATGCTGATTCAGCAAATTCAGCAGAAGGGTTGGCTAGCTGGCGATATTTGGTACTTACAGTCTCGATTTAGCGCATTTGTTCAACGCGGTGAGAGATTCTTTTTTAAAAACCATTTACAGCCGCTCTTTCAAAGTCTATCCCTGCCGGAAATTGAGCGGCCGGTTGCTTTGGAAAATAAAGTAGGAAAAGTACCGTTCCTAGGTGGATTGTTTGATATTCATCGATTAGAGACTACGTATTCTGGTATCTCGATCGAGGATGCTGCGATAGAAGAGGGCTTGGGCTGGCTAAGCGAGCAAGCAAGCACCGATGGGCTAAACCCTTGGATGAGCGGAGTCGCAGGGTATTGGCTAGCACGATCTGTAGAGGAAAATGGTGTGAAAGCGACCCTGGGTAGGGAGTTCGGTGATCGCGCACTAGATACCCTGATTCAACAGCGATTAGAACAGATTCCAGTGGTGGCTTTTCAAAGAACTTCGATGCAGGCCACAGAGCTATTCACCCAAAATCCCAAGGCCCCGACCCTTAACGATCAGCTATTCAACGCGGATACCCGCATGTGCCGCCGACTGATTCAAGAGATTTTGCCAGCACTTCGAGTGCTCGATCCAGCTTGTGGTTGCGGTTATTTGCTCAGCGCGTTTCTGCGTCGGCTAACAGAAATATTTAGTATCTTGACAGGCTATATTCAACAAAACCAAGACGCGCAGTTAAAGATATGGCGTTCGGGTTTAGTAGAAATGCCAGAAGATACTCACGATTCAAGGCATACCCAAAACTTCGTTCAAACTATCCAACAGCGTATTCTTAAAAATGCGCTCTACGGTGTTGACTTTTCGGAAGACGCTGTAGAAAGCGCTCGTCTATATCTGGCGATGCATCTCGTTGAGACGGCGATAGAGCCAGCGGAGATAGAGCCTTTAATCGACTTGGATTTTAATCTACTCTCTGGTAATGCTCTAGTCGGCTTTATCACCGTTGATGAGGAGCGATTTGACCAGATTAACCGAGCAGGCGACGAGATAGCTTTCCAGGGCAATCTGTTGCAACCTTTGGCTGCCGACAGCTATCAGATGATTTTAAGAGAAAAAAACATTTCCCTAGAACATTACCAGTCTCGCACTAAGATGCTGGCTAGTGCCCACAACGTACCAAGCTATGCAAGGGCATCACTGCTAAAAGAAGAGATCCTAGCCTTAGACCAAAAGGCGCAGGGGAAGCTAGATAGGCTGCTATTAAACTACATGAGCCAGCAGCTAGGCATTCACTACCGAGGGACTCAGCTAACGGATATCCCCCGGCATCGCCCACTTACCCAACAGGATATTGAAAGGCTACGACCTTTTCACTTTGGCTATCATTTCAATACGATTATCAAACGGGGCGGTTTCAATCTAGTTGCCTGCAGCCCGCCCGAGGGCATCTTCCGTCCGACTGTTGCTGAGTTTATTCAACAGTTCCCAACACTTACCCAAAGAGAAAATATTAATGAAGAGACGTTTAAAACTTCTAAACCTGCGCTAAGAAAAGCTAATTCTGAGGTGACTGCTGCTTGGATGAGCTACCGAGACCAGTATGCCTATGCAACTGATTATTTTCTGCGGAGTGACCTGTATGCTTATCAGAGGTTGGATACAGCAAGTAAAACGCGTTCACAGCTGACCAGAGAGCGATTGTTTGTAGAGCGGTGTCTGCGTTTGCTCAGTTCTGATGGGCTAGGAATAGTCACGGTACCGATAGGCAGTTTTCAAGATCCCAAAGCGGCCTTACTTTATAGTCGGCTGCAAACATCGAAGTGGTTTGGAGAGTTTAGGTGTGGTGCTGAAGCGCTAGAAAGAGAGGTAGTCGTTTGGATAAAGGATCGAGAAGAACGCTAGAACGGGGATGATATGCTAGCTGGCTTTAAACTTCGTTTTGATAGGTTTCATTTTGATGGGTATTGTCACCCATTATTCGATCTATTCGAGCAAACAAACTTTCTTTTGTTGTGGAGTTATCAAGCACATAGTCCGCCCTTTCGCACTTTTGCCTAAGATCCATTTGGGAATTTATTCTAGCGACAGCTTCTGTCTCTAAAAGCTGATTACGCTGAGTTAACCGCTGCTTCTGCTGGGCAGGCTGACAATAAACGACCCATACTTCTGTGACAAGATGAGTCAAATTAGCTTCAAACAGCAAGGGGATAGAATACACCAGCACTTGATCTGGTGAGTAAGTTTTAGCTACTTTTGCAAACTGTGCTCTCACAAAAGGATGAATCTGCGCTTCTACCCACTGTTTTTCAGCGGCGTTTTGGAAGATGATGCTGCCTAGCTGTTTTCGATCGAGCGAACCATCAGGTAACAACATCTTTTGGCCATAGCGATGTGCGATCGCATCCAAAATCCTACCGCCTTTCTCTACTGCCTTTCGCGCATAGATGTCCGCATCCAAAACTGGCAGCCCATACTGACTTGATAGATAGCTAGATACAGTGCTCTTTCCAGTTGCAATTCCACCGGTCAAGCCAATAATTCGTCTTTTCACTCGATTGTTGATTGCTTTTGTTGCTTCGCCCATCCTTCTAAGCCCGCTATTAATCCAGCCAATGTATACTCTTTGGCCTCTAAAGTGACTCTACCTAGCAGTTGCTGACAGCCTCTAGATGTTTGCGGGCCGATAGATGCGATCGCTACCCTATTTAGTCGATCTAACCATTCATTCCCAAATGTTCTTTCCATTAGCTGAGTAAAGTGGCGCACTGTTTTAGAACTAGCAAATGTAATCGCATCGACTGTACCATTCTCTAAGACTAGTTTTGCAGCAGGCGGAATACTATCAGGACAGGCCGATTCATACGCCGCCACCTCGATCACAACGGCCCCTCTTTGCGACATCTCCTTTACCAATACATCTCTGCCGCCTTTCTCCACGCGTGGAAACAACAGCTTTTTGTCAATAGGAGCTTCAGGGAAATGTTCAACCAATGAATCTGCTACAAAACTTGGCGGAATAAAATCGGCAGCTAGACCTCGCTGTTTCAAAAAACCATTGGTCTTTTTGCCAACGACCGCAATCTTGAGATGTGCTAGCGATCGCAAATCTAAGCCGTGATGTAGCAGTCGATCTAGAAAGTAGTTGACTGCATTGGGCGAAGTCAGCACCAACCAGTCAAATGTGCGTAAAGCCATGATTGCATAATCCATTTCCTTCCAGCTCTTTGGCTCACGAATCTCTAGGGCAGGCAGATCAATTACCTGCGCGCCTTTCTTCATCAGCATCTGGCTAAACTGGCTCGCCTGACTCGCGGCTCTAGTCACCAGAATAGTCTTGCCAGATAGCGGTTTGGGCTGCCCCAGCGATGGGTTTAGCTGCGGACTGAGATACTGGCGCAGCGCTACCACTTCGCCAATCACAATGACACAAGGTGAAAGTTTAGCCGGGCCGACAATTTGGGCAATACTTAGCAGCGTGCCTTGCCAAATCTGCTGCTGCGGCTGACCTGCCCAGCGAATGATAGCGATCGGTGTTTCGGGGCGTTTTTGCTGCGCAAGCAGGCGATCGCAAATCGCTTTTAGCTGTCGACCCCCCATTAGAAATACTATAGTCTGGAGGTGGGCGATCGCACCCCAGTTCAACGCATCTAAATCATGTGCTGTAAACACGCCAAATCCACGGCTTAGCACCGGATCGGTGAGTGGAATACTGGCCAGTAGCGGTGCCACTAGCGCCGAAGATAGCCCTGGCACCACTTCAAACTCACAATTTGCGGCCTGTAGTGCCTGAATTTCCGCCGCTGCTCGCCCAAACACAAACGGATCGCCTGCTTTTAGCCGCACTACCTGTTTTTGCTGTTGACACAACTCCACTAATAGTTGATTGATCTGAGTCTGCGAGGTGCTAGGGCGCCCACCTCGTTTACCCACATGCCAAAGCTCACAGTCTGTCGGCAGCCTTTGTAGCAGTGAACTACTCACTAGCGCGTCATACACTAGCGCATCCGCACGCGATAACAGCGCTTCTGCCCGACAAGTTAGATAGTCAATACTGCCTGGGCCCGCACCTAGTAGATAAACTTTGCCATCTTTGGATTCAAACATACGAGCTTAGATAGCTAAGACATCAGCGACTACTTCTACTGCAAGTTCTTTAGAAATTTATGATCCAGTTTTGTTTTGCTTTGTTTGAAGGTAAGCTACAAAACCTTGTATGCAAGTCCTGCGTACTCTAGGAGACTTAAGGTATCACAAATTGCTCCTAATCCTATCCTGCTATTTCTCTGGACTGTGTCAATTGTAAAACAGCGACTGTTGGCTCACGCAGCGAGGAAACAGGAATACATGTTGACTCATGCGTCGACTCATGCGTCACCAGAATACAGCTAGCCTCCGATTCACTAACTAAAGGGACATAGACCAGAGCAACCGGAATAGGCAACCAAGAGCAGATAGCACCTAGTCTTGATAGCATCAGCTCAAATAGCAAAGTTTCTTCAAGAGTCTATACGAACTATGTATCAAAATCTATAGACTCATAAAGAATTCTCAGTTGGGTTCACTGCGACCAACGGTAGCTCGCTAGGATAATTTTAGTATCCGACTTTTCTCGAACACTCTAGGAGATTCAGGTCATGACTATTTTCCGATCGCTCAACGAGGCATTTAACTTCCTAGCCGAAGCTGTCTACAGAATCTTCAGTCCCCACGACGATGCTTATCCTGCTACAGGAATGCAGCCTTTCCTTGGTCGTCCTTACACGAAGCGGGCACGCGCTAGATATTAATGTCCTGCGCCTTGCTTTAAACACCTGCCTTTATAGAACTGCAAAGCTTTCAGGTTCTACTCTTCTCAGGTTCTACCCTATAGAACCTGAGGGCTTTGTGAGCATAGACCAATTTGTGAAGGGAAGGCATAGAATTCTTACTATGCTTCTGCCATCTCGGATGGGTTCTTTTTCTCACCCATGGTCATTTCTTCTATGACTAGTGCGGAAAGAGCAGGAATAGAATCATCACCTGTAATCAGTCTTGCACCGCGCTGACTAGTGAAATAGTGCCATCCCCACTGGAGTAAAACGAGCAGCTTATTGTCAAATTCTACTAAGTAGTAGATATGAACGAAAATCCATAAGAACCAGGCGGGAAACCCAGACATCTTGGCAAACCCTAGGTCGGCCACTGCTTCGTTACGACCGATGACAGCCATGCTCCCTTTGTTCTTGTACTCAAAAGGGCTAACCGACTGGCCCTCTAAGCGGCGCTGAATAGAGTCTGCTAGGTAGCTGCCTTGCTGCATAGCGGTCGAAGCTGTACCCGGAAGTGGACTTTCGCTGTTGTGTGCGTAGTGGGCTAGATCGCCTGCAATATAGATGTTAGAGCAGCCTGGAACACTGAGATCTGGCCCTACGATGATACGGCCGATGCGGTCAAGTTCTGCGCCAGTTTGATCGGCGATCGCCTTACCCATTGGCGATGCCTTGATGCCGGCTGCCCACAGCACCGTAAACGCCTGTACCTTCTCGATTGAATCACCATTTTTCAGGGTAACAATATCACCTTCGATGTTGGTAACCAGCGTATTAGTGCGAACTTCTACCCCTAGTTTCTCTAGAGAATTCTTAGCTGAGGCTGACAGATCGCCTGGATAGGGTGGCAGTACTCTATCCATTCCTTCTAGTAAAACGACCTTGGTCTCACCCGGATTAATGCTGCGAAAGTCCTCTCTAAGCGTCTCATAGGCCAGCTCAGCCAAGGCACCCGCTAGCTCAACCCCAGTTGGGCCACCGCCTACAATAAAGAATGTCAAGAGCGCCTCACGCCGAACCGGGTCGCTCTCTTTCTCAGCTGCTTCAAAGGCCAAGAAGATCCTACGACGAACTTCTAGCGCATCTTCAATCGTTTTCATGCCAGGGGCAATATCAGACCACTCATCTTTACCAAAATAGTGGTGACTAGAGCCTGTAGCTACAATCAAGCTATCGTAGCTAACGGTTTCACCGTTCTTGAGGGTAACTATCTGAGTCGTTGGCTCTATGCCAGTGACTTCGCCCATCAGCACCTGAACATTTTTCTGCTTGCTAAGGACTGAGCGCAAAGGAGAGGAGATATCGCCAGCCGATAGGCCACCTGTGGCTACTTGATACAGCAGAGGCTGAAATAGGTGGAAGTTGCGCTTGTCGATTAGGGTAACTTTCACATTGGCTTTGCCTAGTGCCTTTGCTGCATAGAGACCACCAAACCCCCCACCTACAATAACAACGTGATGCGGCGATTTCTTTCCAGTTGCGGCTGAGGAGGAGACGGGCCGTTGCAAGACTGCTGTCATGGGTAGCTGCCATTGGTTTATGTAAACTTAATTAAAGTTTATATCCCTGATGGCATTTTTTTGCCAGTAGTATTCCATGACTTTATGAAAAATTTTTGGATTACCGGCCGTGTGATCTGTATATCTTATGTATTCTATCGGGCTAAATCAAGATGTAGCGGTAGGATTGTCTCGGATGCAGCGATGGCCTAACTCTGAGTAGCAAACAGTAGGTGTCCAGACAAACGGCTAAGCAGCAGGGAGAGGAAATGGATCATGGGGCTAATCGTTCAAAAGTACGGCGGCACTTCGGTAGGAGATGTCGAGCGCATTCAGGCGGTAGCTAAGCGGGTGCATGAAACGGCGTTAGCAGGACATTCGGTGATTGCTGTGGTGTCGGCTATGGGAAAAAGCACCGACGTACTAGTGCAGCTAGCGGACGGAATTACTAGCAACCCTAGTCGTCGGGAAATGGATATGTTGCTCTCGACTGGTGAGCAAGTAACGATCGCGTTGCTAAGTATGGCGCTGCATGAACGAGGGCAGGCGGCGATCTCTTTGACTGGCGCTCAAGTAGGAATCGTCACTGAGGCAGAACATACGCGAGCGCGCATCCTTGAGATTCGCACCGAGCGATTAGAGCGGCATCTAAACGAAGGCAAAGTCATAGTGGTCGCTGGCTTTCAGGGCACTAGCGGCGGCACTGGCAGTCGGCTAGGCGGCGGTGATCTAGAGATTACAACGCTTGGCCGAGGCGGTTCGGATACATCGGCGGTAGCTCTAGCCGCGGCGATGCAGGCAGAACGCTGCGAGATCTATACCGATGTCCCTGGCATTTTGACAGCGGACCCGCGCATTGTCCCTGATGCGCAGCTAATGGATGAGATTACTTGTGATGAAATGCTTGAGCTAGCAAGCTTAGGCGCAAGTGTTCTGCATCCTCGGGCGGTAGAAATTGCCCGCAATTATGGCATTCCGCTGGTGGTGAGATCTAGCTGGACCGATCAGCCTGGAACTAGAGTGACCGGTCCAATGCCGCAGCCTAGAGCGCTAGAAGGATTAGAGATTGCTCATCCAGTAGATGCGGTAGAGTTTGATGCGGATCAAGCGAAGGTAGCGCTACTGCGGGTGCCGGATCGACCTGGGGTGGCAGCTAGGCTGTTTGGCGAACTGGCAGACCAGTCGTTGAATGTGGATCTGGTGATTCAGTCTATTCATGAGGGCAATTCTAATGACATTGCCTTTACAGTGCGATCGCATGTCCTCAACCAAGCTGAAAGCGTTGCCGAGCACATCGCGCCCATACTTCGCAGCCAGCCAAATGCGACTGATGAAGCCGAAGTTCGCTCGTCAGGTAATATTGCCAAAATCAGCATTGCTGGAGCAGGGATGATCGGTCGGCCTGGCGTCGCAGCCGGGATGTTCTCAGCGCTAGCAGCAGCGAATGTAAACATTCAAATGATTGCGACCTCCGAGGTGAAAGTAAGCTGTACGGTGGCTCAGTCAGACTGTGATCGAGCGATCGCCACCTTGTGCGAGCACTTTGATGTGAGTAGCTCTCCCGCTCGAATTGAGCAAAATCAAGTTGATTTGGCTAATTTACGTTCTGTTAGAGGCGCGGCCTTAGATCTTGAACAGTCACAGCTTGCTATCCGCTACGTACCTGATAAGCCTGGACTAGCCGCTAAAATCTTTCAGATTTTGGCTGATCGCGGTATCAGCGTAGATATGATCATTCAGTCTCAGCGCAGTCGTCTCTGTCGAGGACAGATGACTCGAGATATTGCCTGTACAGTGGCCCAAGCGGATGCAGATTTGGCTAAAGATGTCCTACAGACGGCGGCAGCAGAGCTGAACTGTGGAGAGGTGATGGTTGATCATGCGATCGCCAAAGTGAGTATCGTCGGCATTGGCATGATTCATCGCCCAGGAATTGCAGCGGCGATGTTTAAAGCACTCTCAGCAGCCAACATTAATATTCAAATGATTGCAACTTCGGAGATAAAAATTAGCTGTGTAGTCGCTCAAGACAAAGGGATTCAAGCGCTAAAGGTTGTTCATGCAGCTTTCGATCTAGCTGCTAATGAAGTCGTAGAGCTTTTAGTATGATCGATCAAGATATTGTTTTCTTTATACTGGGCGTGCTGTTGCTCATTTCCTATCTAGTGTTCTCTGCAAAGACGGAAATGGGCACTCAGATACATCTTAAATGGCCCTGGAAAAAGTGAGCTATTGTCCATAGCTTTGCTATCACATAGCGATTCGTAGTTTTTGTAGTACGTAATTCTATGGAGGGATATCCTCACTGGGACGCAGTGGTTAAACTTGCCATATTAGAGATGCGAGATGGCGATAGTTACTACCATAGTGAGCACGTCGCTTGCGTACGCTTCGTCTACACGGTAACTCCTCATGAGCAATCCAAACAATAATCTAATCGAGTCGTTTTACAACTGGTATCGTGGCGCACTACGTCATCCAAAGTGGCGTTGGGCTATCATTCTAGGTACCGCCTTTTATCTCATCAGTCCAATCGATATTTCGCCTGATCTAATTCCTATTGTCGGCTGGCTAGATGACGGCATTTTAGCGACTTTACTGGTGACTGAGCTTTCCTCTCTAGCAATGGACTATCTCAAGAAGGGCAAAGACGATGCCACAGTGGCTGATGCTGAAGACCCAATTGAGGTAGATGCGGAAGTTGTCTAGAGCTGCCTAGAGCGATTTCCCGCCAACGGTTTTAGCTGATGAGTATGTCCTAAAAACGCTACGAAACCTATAGAATTCTAGAACTATAGACTTCTAGAAACAGCAGGCATGTGATATGTCTGCTGTTTCTGTTATCTACCTATTCTGCTATTGATTGATTTGTTTATCTACTTTGTGGCTATGGCTGTTCCGTTTGGGAAGTTTCAGGTTCTGTGGGTAGTTCTGTCAGCGTCCAGGTTCCAATATCCCAGGTGCTGGTATCCCATGGGGTGGGATCTACGCCGGTGATGCGATCGCTAACTCCATTGGTCACTGCTCGTCGCACCAGTGGAATCACAATGGCATCTTGAATCAAAATCGTATTCATCTGCTGAAATAGCTGCGATCGCTTTTCGGGATCTAGCTCTTTGGTCGCTTGAGTCCAAACTTTGTCATATTCGGGATTACAATAGCGAGCGTTATTAGGCTTTTGCCATCTATTTTCTAGCGAAGCAATCTCGTCACACAGCCACCAGCTCATGTAGATTGATGGATCAGGTGTGTCGCTACCGGCGTTATATTCTTGCATATCTGCGTAGAAGTGATTGAGGCTACGGGTCTGAGCAGGATTTGCCGAAAAGAAATCATCAACGATCACGCGGCGGTTTTCCACCTCTATGCCAACTACTGCAAGACTATCTTTAACAAAGCTTTGAGTCTGCTGACGAACCGGATTAATTGGCGTTTGAAAAACCACACGCATTTCGATACCGTCTTTGTCACGAATCCCGTTGCCGTTGGTATCTTTCCAACCAGCTTCATCGAGTAGCACGTTGGCTCTATCGACATCGTACCGGTAGGGCAAGTTGGGATTAACGTAGGTGCGTGGAAACGGCAATAGCTGATTGGTCCGCTGACCTGCATTACCGTAGATCTCGTCGGCGATCGCCGTCTGGTCAATCGCATAATCGATCGCCTGACGCACTCGCACATCACTCAAAAAGGGGTGCGGGCTCTCTACACTCGACTTCTCTCCATCCGAGGTCGCTTTGTTGGGGTCAGTTGGGTTGAGCATGATCCGTTCTACAAAGGCACCGAAGGTTGCCATCACTCGGCCTTCACTATCTGCGGCCAGCGCCAAACGATCATCTATTCCTATCTGCAGGTTGTGAGCAAAGTCCGCTGTTCCGTCACGCAGTACCTCGCGCGCCGCTACTAAAGGGGTTACTCCGCCTTCTAGCTCTACTAATGTAAAAGCGGGTAGACCATCTCGAAATTGTTCGTTGGCCGCATAAGTCCAGCTACCATCGGTTTCGGTAATAAATCGATACGGCCCGGTACCTACAGGTTGAAGATTTTCTGGGGCCTGTCGCACGTTACTCCCTTGTACTTTCTCAAAGACGTGCTTCGGCAGAATCATACCGTTTTGTCCTGTGAAAGGGAGCGCCCAAGAAGGATTTGGCTCTTTAAACGTAACCTTGACCGTCAGCGGATCGACTGCCTCGACTTTCTCAATCGCCTGATAATATTTTTCGGTGACTGCCGCCACCTGCGGATCGCTAACAAAATTGTAGGTAAAGACTACATCATCAGCTGTAAACGGCTGACCATCTGACCAGCGGACATCTGGCTTCAGTCGCCAGGTGATAGAGCGGCCATCCGCTGCTATTCCTCCGTTCTCCGGGGTTGGAATTACAAGAGCCAATACCGGTAGCATACTGCCGTCTGCTGCGTACGTTGCTAGGGGTTCGTAGACGATCCGTGCGGCCTCAAAATCCTGAAAACCGCTGGCTAAGTGGGGATTGAGCGTTGTTGGCGTGCGGCTATACAGTAACCTGAGTACCGAATCACGACGTAGAGTTTCAGAGTCGTCAGCGACTGTAGGCACGCGTGAGCAGCTCGATAGTGCGACTAGACCTGTTGACAGCAGTCCCATAGATAGCTTCAGCGCAAACTTCTTCAACCTATGGCTAGACATTGAAAATTTCATCACAAATATATAGGTTAGTAGACGCTATAAACCAAACCTAGCAAGGACTGGTAGGACATAGAAAGGCAGGTCTATTCCCCTTGTTTTTCCTATTCGTTCGCCGATAAAAACGATAGCTTTTCAGCGATTGGATCGGCTACGGATGTTCCTGATAGACGCGCCCAGTATTCACTAAGAAAGTGAATTTGCCGCAGTCCAACGACTAAATTCAAACCTGGCACAATGATCCACCAAGATACCAAAGGCGGTTGCCAGCCTTGTGCTATATACAGCCGATTAATTTCCCGGTACAGCCGAAACTGCACGATGTAGATCCACAGCACCCCTAAGCAGGCGAATCGAGCAAACCAACCAGGTACATCAGGATCAAAGACCGTTAACAGCAAAGGGACAGCAATACCTAATACAAAAGGAACTAAACAAAACGCACCAGACCACACCTTTTGACTATGTGCTTTTAGCTCATCTTGAATTATCCACTTATAGTAGCCATAGTACAGAAGGCCGGTGAGCGCTGAGAATAAGATAACCCGCGTCGTTGGTCGAGGTTTACCTAAAGTCGACTCGGAGGGTGACGCAGCTGTAGAAGTCACTGTGGTCATAGAAAGAAGAATGAGGTTTTGGATATAAAAGTTAACACGTTAATGGCAACACGACTTAGCTGGTATCTAATAGTCGCGTTTCCTTAGTGTCCGCATTCTTTGCATCTTTTGAATACTTTTGTCCTGACCGTCAGCTTCACCGTAGAAGAGATGATTGGTAGATGCACCCAATCGTTCCCTGATTCTCTTGTGAAGCTTTCACCCAAGAATTGGGGAATTTTTTTGAAAAGATTTGTTCATATAGAAAAGTAAGGATGCATTCTTACTTTGCGGGAAGAGTTAACTGTTGCTCTGTAACAGTTTTAGCCGACAAGAATGTCCTAAGCAACTTTTTAAAAGCTGTAGCTACTGCCGAAAGTAGTCCAAAAGTACAGTTAACTCCAATAGAAAAAAGGCCACTTATAGTGACCTTTTCCTAGTACCTGGTGGTCTGTAAGAACAGATTTGGCCCCACTAATACGAGCTTAGACTTCGTTAGTAGCCATGGCTTCAGGCTCAGTCGTATCGACGTTCGTATTTTGAGCGATTGTCTCTTCGGCGGCAGTCTCTTCGGTGGCTGTCTCCTCGGCGGCAGTCTCTTCAGTAGCGGTATCCTCAGGAATAGTTTCTTCAGCGGCGGCTTCGACTACTTCTTCTACTTTCTTAGTAGGCTTTGGACCGCGCATCAAGGCGGGATTCATAGG
Source organism: Synechococcus sp. PCC 7335 (assembly GCF_000155595.1). Taxonomy (NCBI): domain Bacteria; kingdom Bacillati; phylum Cyanobacteriota; class Cyanophyceae; order Synechococcales; family Synechococcaceae; genus Synechococcus; species Synechococcus sp. PCC 7335. The sequence continues at coordinate 4,003,504 of NZ_DS989904.1, forward strand.
GGTCCTAGGTGCATTATCCTTACCACGGCCGCGACCTTTTCCTTTTCCTTTACCACCCCGGCCGCGATCATCACGGTCCTCGCGCTTACTGCTTGTTCCCCCATCAGTGCGGTCGGCTTTTTTAATTGGCTTGGGGATATCTCGTGCTGCCTTTGGCTGGTCGTCACTAGGATTTGTCTGCTGAGCTGCTTCGCGATCGCTCTTCTTGATAGGACGATCTACCATGGAATTATCCGCCTATATATAGATTGCAAACCAATCGTATCACGATGAGATATTGTCTTAGCGCTTGCAGAGGAGGAGTCAGTCCAGTGTGGAGTCCTAAGCCGACTGACTAATGTGCAGCTAGCTTACACCTAGTGAGTACACAACTAGTGAGTACATAGATCGCCTGCTTAATTAGGTGGCCAGGCGTCCATATCTTTATCAATTGGCGGTTCGCTTTCTAGTAAAGGTGGATTTCCCTCTGACGAAGCATCGATTGTCTTACCAACTTCGCCGTTGTCCAGTACGGCCTCTGGATCAAAGTTCAACCCCAAGACATCTATCAGTGCATCCTCATCAGAATTCAGCTGATAAAATGGCACCATCAAGTTTGACAGTTTGGGCTCTAAAGCATTGACAACGCCCAAAATGAGAAAAGAAGACGGTCTGCGTCCCCCTTCGGGCGTGCGTACAGAAGTCGTGCCCATCTGTACTTCTAGCCAGGTGCGGTTAGCGCGAAAGTAATCTAACCATTTGTCTCGAATAACAGAGGTGAAGTTCTCAAAGAAGGCCATTGTTCAACCTGTAAGGAATCGTTGAAAAGTCAGTAAGCCACACATATAGTAATGGCCAGATGCGTACTCTGCGAGCAGGCAAAGCCTACGGTCATTGCCGACCACTTAGCTCTTCATGCATCAAGGGTTTCCAGCCCTAGAAAATGTGTGGAGCCAAGTGGCGAAAGCTATAGTTTGGCTGATGAGCGGGCACAAACAAATTAAGGCCAGTGCAACTGCCCAGATATCGCAGCAATCTAGCACCCTTCAGGCGAGTTGACTAGGGCTTATCAAACTATTTTTATTAATAAGTTCTTACTGTGTTTGTATCGGTACCGCGTTTGAGCAGTGAACTGACGCTTGACGAGTTATCAGCTAACTGAAGAATGGACTGGAGACTTGCAAGTCTCCTGTTAGAATCCCTTTGGTCAAGTCGATATCTGTTTTGTGGCGCGCTTTGAAGGCTTCAACCGCCCGGTGTACGCCTACCGCTATCTGTTCATGACTTTTGGTTGTGATTGGATCGGCTTCTAGTAGCTGAAACTTGTAGTACAGCATTTGAGAGAAATCGCTTAGATCACCTGACATAAATTCGGAAGCAGAGACGTTCATTGGCCCTTCCTTCATTATTTGCTCAATGAGTTGCGGGCTTAAGATCGACTGAAACTGCTGAACATAGGCCCAAGCAATTGATTGAAGCTCTGCCTGTAGCTTTCCTCTCTCGAGGTAGCTTGCAATCCGCTGTGCTAGCGCTATCCACTCTGGCGCCACCCAATGACTTAACGCCTTCTCTACATCAAAAGAAGCGATCGCCCGCCTGACTAACGCTTTACTGCCAGAGCGACTCAGCGAGCCATCGTTTAGGGTGGCGATGATGGTTTGAGCCAGTCCAACGGTGTCGCTAGTTTGCCAATCCATATCCTTGGGGGCAAATCGCTGCAAGTAAGCATTCATGATGTTACGAACAGCCGTTTCTTGCTCTTTTAACCATATAGATGCTTTTTCGGCTAGCAGCTGCGCCCCTGTCTCAACGACCAAGGCATCTGGCTCCAGAGTGCGGTAGGCGACGATTACCCTGTCAATAAATAGCTCTAGCTTCCTATTTTCAATCGATACGGTAGCTACACTAGCAGCGATCGCACCTACTATTGCCCGTAGCTCTAGCTCATCATCTGGCTGACCAAAGGTAGTCGTGTACGCCTGCAGAACGGTGGCGACTTGCTTGATATCTTCAATTTGAGAGTCTAATGAGGATCGAGTAGTCACAGCGATGTCCGCGAAATATCTTCTCTCTTCTGTTGAATTCTTCTAAGCACTACCTACCTTGAGTATTGGCTTATTTGCACTAGCTTATTTGCACCGGCAATGTGGCTATTTTGCACTGTCAAGAATGGCTTTGTAAAGCAGCGCAGATCGTAACCGCAATCGATTCGGATAAGGCAGCATAATCATATCCTCCTTCTAATCCAAATAGCACAGCAGGTGTTAATGCCTGACACGCTTGAGTAAACCAGCCATAGTCACTAGGCTGTAGACACACGCTGGCTAAAGGATCAGCTTGATTTGCATCGTAGCCTGCGCTGACTATCAGCAGATCTGCATCAAAGTTAGCCAAGAAAGGATAGGCATACTCATGCCAAAGCTTTTGATAATCCTTAAGCTGAGCGCCAGGTGGAACTGGCAAGTTCAATACATTGTCAAATTGACCCGTTTCGCTGGCTTGCCCTGTTCCTGGGTAGGCAGGAGATTGGTGGAAAGAGCAGTAGGCGAGCTGTGGATTTGATTCGATCAGGTGCTGGGTGCCGTTACCGTGATGAACGTCCCAGTCTAGAACAGCTACTTTATCGATATGCGCTCTGTTGAGGCTTGGTCTGTCGCTGTCCGGTCTATGAGTGTCTTTGATAGAGTTCAACGAACTAGAACTGGCTAAATGAGTGGTTTTTGCGGACGGGCTAACGGCATTCGTGTTGATTGCATAGTGAGCCGTGATCGCCGCATTGCTTAGTAAGCAAAACCCCATTCCTCTGTCTCTTTCAGCGTGGTGCCCTGGCGGACGAACAAGTGCGAAAGCCGGAGCGCGGTGCTGCCATACCCAGTCAATACCATCTAACCAGGCAGCGACGGCTAATATCGCAGCGTCGTAGCTTTGAGCACTGACCACCGTATCACTATCAATCTGACCGCCCCCCTCATCCGCAAAATTCTTCAGCGCTTGAAGGTAACTTTCATCGTGTACTCGATAGACATGCTCTAGCACAGGCCGCGAGGATGGCTCAATCCACTTTATTCTCTTAGCCCAGGTATAGTCCTTTGATGCCGGCTGTTGACATTTTCGCAGGTAATCAACCGCCGCCCTTAGGCGTCCGGCGTTCTCAGGATGTCCAGCACCCGTATTGTGACGTGTAAATAGACTGCTATAGAAGATAGGAAACGACTGTTTCATAAATATCGCCTAAGGAATTCGTAGAATAGCTAGAGGCCCGGATAGAAAGACGAGAAGAAACCGCCAAATGACGACCGTTTCAGACTCGAAAATATAGCTCAAATATGATAGAATAATTACTTAAACTAAGCACCATTCTCAGCCTATTAGCTGTATAAAAACTGCAAAAAAACCAAAAGGTTTCATCTCATCTTTGTTGTTTAGCTTTCGAAGCTTACTTGTGTGGAGCTACTTTTTTAGTGGAGATTTAGTGGAGAGCAGGTAGATAGAGAAAAGACAAATAGAAAAAGCTAGAGGTCTATTCGTATTCTTTTATTATTTTGTTTTCTAGTATCTAATTTAGTTTCTTAGTCCATTCTGTTCTTATTGCGATCTCTTGCTACTGGACTTGTTCTAGATGATATGTTTAACCGTACATTTTTGCTGATGTTAAACTCTTCTGATTGAGGCGTTTTAGGCTTTATGCTATCGAGCTTCATTGGTATATATTTGCTGGCCAAAGCACCTTTTAAGAGTCTCTCTCTGGCTTGTTCATAATTGTAAGTGTTTAAAATGTTGTAAGTGTCGAAAAGTAAGTGCGATGAAACGACGTATCGGCTGTAGAACAATGATACGAAGCTAATACAAGACAAAAGGTTTTGAAGTAGAATTTCACTTCTGTTGTAATTCGGTTTTGAGTTTTTCCATAGAGAATTCCTGGAGTTATCCATATGAGTAGTCCCCAAGAGCGGATCGTGCCAACTGATCTGCGCAATGAGATGTCTCGGTCTTACCTTGAATACGCCATGAGCGTGATCGTAGGACGAGCGCTCCCAGATGCCAGGGACGGCCTTAAGCCAGTGCATCGACGCATTTTGTATGCTATGCACGAACTTGGACTAACTGCTGATCGCCCTTTCAGGAAATGCGCTCGCGTGGTGGGTGAAGTACTCGGTAAGTATCATCCCCATGGGGATACGGCAGTATACGATGCGCTGGTGCGGATGGCCCAAGACTTTTCCATGCGGCACCCGCTCATTAATGGTCATGGGAACTTTGGCTCGATTGATAACGACCCGCCAGCAGCAATGCGTTACACAGAGTCGCGCTTACAGGCGCTTACAGGTGCGGCGCTACTACAGGATATCGAATCAGAAACGGTTGATTTTGCCGATAACTTTGACGGCTCGCAGCAAGAGCCCGTCGTACTGCCTGCTCGTATTCCCCAGCTATTGATCAATGGCTCATCTGGAATTGCGGTGGGTATGGCCACCAATATTCCGCCTCACAACTTGGGTGAGGTGATTGATGGTGTGGTGGCACTGATTGATAATCCCGCGCTCACAAGTATGGAGCTCATGGAGTATATCCCTGGGCCAGATTTTCCGACAGGTGCCCAGATCATTGGCAGCAGGGGCATTCGCGAGGCCTATGCGACTGGTCGAGGCTCTGTGACCATGCGAGGGGTGGCAACAATTGAAACCCAAGAAACTCGCGGTCGCCCCGATCGAGAGACCATCATCATCACCGAGCTGCCATACCAGACAAATAAGGCCGCTCTGATTGAGAAGATCGCCGATATGGTGAATGAGCATCGGTTAGAAGGAATTTCTGACCTGCGCGATGAGAGTGACAGAGACGGTATGCGGATTGTCATTGAGCTGAAGCGTGACGCCTACCCCAAAGTTGTGCTCAACAATCTCTACAAGCAAACGCCCTTGCAAAATAATTTCGGCGTCAACATGTTGGGATTGGTCAATAGCGAACCTCAGCTATTATCTCTACTCGACTTTCTACAGGTATTTTTAGACTTTCGAATTGAAACCATCACTCGCCGCACTCAGTACGAGTTGCGAAAGGCGCAAGAGCGCGATCACCTTTTGCAGGGCTATCTGATTGCGTTAGACAATCTAGATGCAGTGATTGCACTGATTCGAGGGTCTGCGGATGCGGCGAGTGCGAAAGAAGAGCTAATTGAATCCTATGGATTTTCGGCGACTCAGGCCGATGCAATTTTGCAAATGCAGCTGCGTCGATTGACTGCGCTAGAAGCTGAGAAGATTCAGCAAGAGCATGAAGCACTAACCGAGAAGATTGCAGACTTAGAAGATATTCTGGCAAATCGCGATCGCATTCTTGCCATTATCAAAGAAGAAGTCATTCAGATCCGTAATGCCTATGCTAACGAGCGGCGCACGCTAATTAAGGCCGACGAAAATGATCTCTCAGATATTTCACTGATTGCCAACGAGCAAGTGGCGATTCTAGTCACGGAGCAAGGCTACATTAAGCGGATGCTAGTCGACACTTTTGAAGCCCAAAACCGCGCTACTAGGGGCAAATCAGGTACTCGCATGAAAGATGATGATGGCATCGAGCATTTCATCACTTGCTGTAGCCACGATCATGTTTTGTTCTTTAGCGATCGCGGTGTTGCCTATTCCTTGCGAGCTTACCAGATTCCCGAAAGCTCACGCACTGCCAAAGGCTATCCGCTTGTGCAGATGCTGCCCATTCCCAAGGAGGAAAAGGTAACCTCCGTGATTGGTGTAAGTGAGTTCAGCGAAGACGACTATCTAGTGATGCTGACTCAAGGCGGTTTTATCAAGAAAACGGCGCTCTCTGCGTTTAATCGCATTCGCACGAATGGTTTAATTGCCATCTCTTTAGAAGATGGCGATGAGCTGCGCTGGGTACGGATGGCCACTGCTGATGATAGTGTCCTGATCGGCTCTCAGCGAGGAATGACCATCCACTTCAAAGCCGATCACGCACAGCTGCGTCCTCTAGGTCGACCGACAAAAGGGGTCAAATCGATGTCCTTAAGAGAAGGCGATCAGCTGATTAGTATGGACATTTTGCCTTCGCAAGTAGTGGAAGAGGTCGAAGGTGCTATAGACGATTCGGACGAAGATGCGGATGAATTGGCTAACGCTGATCAAGGCCCTTGGGTGCTGGTTGTTTCTTCAGGCGGATTGGGTAAGCGAGTGCCCGTCTCAAACTTCCGTTTGCAAAATCGTGCTGGTATGGGCTTGGTGGCTATGAAGTTTCGTAAGGATGGTGATGAGCTAGTAGCGCTACGGATCGCAGGACCCGACGATGAGCTGATGATTGTTAGTCAGCGAGGAATTATCATGCGTCAGTCAGTAGATGCAATTTCGGTGCAGTCGCGGATGGCAACAGGCGTGCAGTTGCAGCGATTAGATAGTGATGATGCGATCGCCGCTGTTGCCCTGGTGCCTCATTTAGACGAGTCGGATAACGAGATGCCCTCTGAGGATATTGCTTCGGCAGTGGCCGAAACCACTGCCGAAGCCCAAGTGGTTTCAGTATTAGAGGCAGAAGATCAGGTGGTTGATCTTGTCTCTTCCAACACTGATGCGTCAATAGCGGTAGATCCTTTTGCTGATCCTCTTATTGCAGTTAGCACCGATACCGATGAAGAGGCTAATGGCGAAGTCCTCTAGTGAAAGTCATCTAATGGAAGTCTTCTAATGAGGATAGGTTGAAAAAGGGTAGTCAGGTTACTTTCTATACAAGGTCAACTGCCCTGCGGTAGAGATATACGGATAGTTTTTGTTAACAAACAAAGACTATCTACATAGTTTCTTTCTGGAAACAACCACGAAGGGGTAATCTTATCTCAATTATCAACAAGATTTGTTGATAATTGATGCTAGCTAAGTTTAAGACCCTTCAAGAAGTTACAGAAATTATGATTCATCTAATACCTCCTGTCAGTACAGGTATTAGCTTAGTCCGGCACGGTGGCATACCTCCCACCCTCGCTCAAGCTAGTACCGATAGCAGATCAATCAGCGGCGTTACCCAGAATCTCGGAAACAGCTTCACTAGCGCCCTACCTAGTGTGATTGGGGCTATCATCATTGGTTTGATAGGTCTAGTTGTTGCTTTTGTAGCAGCCTGGATAGTCCGGAGAATTCTCGAAAGCACTCGCATTGACGATAATATTGCTGCGCGCCTAACCGGACAATCGGCCGAAAATCTATCCGTAGCCAAGTGGGTTGGCAGCGCCGTCTTTTGGATAGTGATTGTCCTTACTGTGATTGCGGTTCTACAGCGGCTAGAGCTTACGGCTGTTTCGGAGCCGCTAAGTAGGCTACTAGACACTGTCTTTGAATATATTCCTCGTATTCTTAGCGCCGTCGTCTTGTTGGCAGCTGCTTGGTTGGTTGCAACGATTGTCAAAACGATAGTTGTTAAAGGGTTAGAAGCCTTTAATCTAGACGATAGATTAGCCGAAAACACAGGCGTTGATCCTCGTCAGAACTCAATTAAAATCAATGAGACCTTAGGCAACGCGCTCTACTGGTTCATCTTTCTACTGTTCTTGCCGCCGATTCTAGATGCACTGCAGCTAAATGGTCTATTATCGCCCGTACAGAACCTGATCGATCAGTTCCTAGCGGCTATTCCTAAGATTATCTTAGCGGCTATCATCTTCGCAGCAGGCTGGGTATTAGCCAAAGTCGTACGCGGCATCGTTACTAACTTACTATCTGCTACCGGTGTTGATAACTTGGGTCGCCGGGTCGGGCTAACGACGGGTGCAAATCAGGTTTCTTTGTCTAGTCTAGCAGGCACAATTGTCTATGTTTTAATTCTGATCCCAGCCGCGATCGCAGCGCTCAATGCATTAGATATTGACGCCATCTCCGATCCTGCGATCAGCATGCTTGAGCAGATCTTAAACTTCATCCCGTTGCTACTAGCCGCCGGCATTGTCCTGACGGTCTTCTATTTTGTTGGTCGCTTCATTGGTGAACTAGTGACTAACTTACTCTCTAGTGCTGGCTTCGATAACGTACTAGAAGTGCTGGGATTGCCTGATATCTCTTCTCCTGAGCCAGCAACACCTAGCGCTTATCCAGATCCTGCCACTGGCGTTGTTGACCCTGGTATGACCACCATTCAACCCCCCACAACCATTCAAACCCCCACAACCACTCAAACCCCCACAAGTCCACTATCTACCGACCAACCCTCTATAGGTCAACCTTCTACAAGAAGAGGAAAAACGCCTTCTGAAGTAGTGGGACTGATTGTGCTCGTTGCCGTCGTGCTATTTGGCGCGGTCACTGCTACCGAAATTCTTCAGCTCGAGCAGCTGACGTTGATTGTTCGAGCGGTGATGGAAATTGCCGGACAGGTTCTCATCGGTGTCTTGATCTTTGGTATTGGAATCTACATTGCTAACCTGGCTTTCCGCTTGATTAAAAGTAGCAGTGGTTCTGCTTCCAATACACTAGCTCAGGCCGCTCGAGTGGCAATTTTAGCCTTCGTCGGTGCGATGGCACTAGGGCAGATGGGTGTCGCTCCCAATATTGTCAACCTAGCCTTTGGTTTGCTCTTGGGTGCAGTCGCCATTGCGATCGCGATCGCCTTTGGTTTAGGTGGCCGCGAGGTCGCTGGCGCTCAGCTCAAGGATTGGCTTAATGAGCTGAAGCGTTAAGCAGGTCGAGTACTTAAGCCTATGGATAGCTAGTTTGCTTACGTAGGCGGCCATACCATGTGATATAACCCGCAGCCGAAGGGAATCTTCCCGGTTGCGGGTTCATTTTTATCAGACAGCAAGCCGGTCTTCGTTGCTTGCTCTACACCTAACGGATTAAGCGCCCTCGCAGATGCTCATATATAATCAGCACTGAAGCCAAAGAACTGAAAAAAACAGAAGAAGACTGCATGGATAGTGGAGCACTCGCTAGATACATAGAAGCTACCGATGGCATAAGTAAACCCTGGCTATTAATTCAGCTTCGGCTTGCTAAGCTAAAAGAGCGACGCCATACCATGAGTGTAGAAGCATTCAATAGCGAGCTTGCTGGACTGCATGAAGAGCTAATGCAGCTAGGCGAATGGTGGGTAGGTCAAGAAAGAGATGTCTTTTAGTTCACTTTAGCCTTTTAGTTCACTTCAATAGATGTCCTTTAGGGAACGTGCGACTACTTAAAGGATGCTCGGTGAATCACTATCAGAGAGTCTTTAACTATCAGAGAGTCTTTAACTAAACGTTCTGAAGTAGAGAATTTTGAAGTAAAGAGTTCTACAGTAAAGAACCGTAAGTCAAAAATCACCCATCTATCTAAGGAGTCGTAGATTAAAGCGCTATGAGTAAACCTGCTAGTTCTCAATCTGCAAGTCGCTCCAAGGAAAAGCCTACGGCTAAAAAGGACAGCGTTCAAAAAAAAGATCAGACTAAGGATCGATCGACTGACTCTACTCCAGTTCTATTGCAGCCGGATGATTCGCAATGGTACATCAGTCGAGAACTAAGCTGGTTAGAGTTTAACCGCCGCGTACTACACGAAGCTGTAGATAAACGCACGCCGCTGCTAGAAAGGCTGAAATTTCTAGCGATCTTTAGCTCTAACCTAGACGAGTACTTTATGGTACGAGTTGCTGCAACCAAACAGCAAATCGAAGCCAATGTTTATAAGCGTACCCCAGATGGCCGTACCCCATCTGAGCAGCTTGAGGCAATCGGTCAGCGCCTGCGCCCTATGATCGATCAGGTACACAGCTATTTTCAGAACGTGCTTAGAGGTGAGCTGATCGCTAATGATATTCGCTTACTAAACTACGAAGAGCTCTCCGCAGAACAGACCGACTATTTAGACCAGTACTTCAAAGATCAGATCTTTCCGGTTTTGACCCCCCTTGCGGTTGATCCAGGACATCCCTTTCCCTACATATCAAACCTTAGTATCAATCTCGCAGTCGAAATCCAGGATCAAGCCTCCGCTGAATCCCACTTCGCCCGAGTAAAAGTTCCTAAGGTATTACCTAGATTTGTTCAGCTGCCTACATCGCTAGAGGGTGTTCAGCCTTGCCGTTGGACAGGCGTACCAATGGAGCAAATTATCTCTCATAACATTGCGGCCCTATTCCCAGGCATGAGCGTCAAGGACTGTTATACCTTTCGAATTACGCGCAATGCAGACTTGTCGGTGGAAGAAGATGAGGCCGATGATTTGATGCTGGCTATTGAACAGGAGCTGCGTAAGCGACGGCTAGGCGGGTCAGTTGTCCGAATGGAAATTGAAAAAGGGATGAAAGGCACGATGAGAGCAACGCTGCTAGACCAGCTTTCTCTCTCTGAGAAAGATGTCTACGATGTTGAAGGACTCTTAGGCCTGACTGACCTGATGAGCTTCATGGGACTGCCTATCAGTGAGCTCAAAGATGTCCGCTGGAAGCCAGTAACGCCTGCTCCTTGGAAGTTAGCTGCTCAGCAAGAAGGAGAAGATGTCTTTTCGCTGATTAAGCGGCGCGATCGCCTCGTTCATCACCCCTACCAAGCGTTCTCAGGCACGGTACAAACTTTTATTACCCAAGCTGCGACCGATCCAGACGTTCTAGCCATTAAAATGACACTGTATCGAACGTCGGGTGATTCTCCGATTGTCAACGCTTTAATTAAAGCTGCCGAAAACGATAAGCAAGTCGTAGCATTAGTAGAGCTCAAAGCCAGGTTTGACGAAGAAAACAACATTAACTGGGCAAGGGCACTAGAGCGCGCTGGGGTGCATGTTGTCTACGGATTAATTGGCCTAAAAACACACACCAAAGTAGCTTTAGTCGTGCGAAGAGAAACCGATGTTATTCGCCGCTACGTACATATCGGCACTGGCAACTACAACCCCAAAACAGCCAAACTCTATACCGACTTAGGACTACTAAGCTGCCGGGAAGATCTAGGCAAAGATCTGACTGATTTATTCAACTATCTAACAGGATATTCTCGGCAGCAGTCCTACAAAAAGCTACTGATTGCGCCTGTAGATTTGCGATCGCGTATGACCCAGTTCATTCAGCAAGAAACTAAACATGCTAAAGAAGGTAAGCGAGGCCACATCATTGCCAAGATGAACGCCTTAGTCGATGCCGACATCATCACCGAACTCTATAAAGCTTCTCAAGCAGGTGTCAAAATTGAACTCATTATCCGTGGCATCTGCTGCCTGCGCCCAGGTATTAAGGGGCTAAGCGATAATATTAATGTCGTTAGCATTATTGGACGATTTTTAGAACACTCTCGCATCTTTTACTTTCATAATGATGACGATGAGCTATTCTATATCGGCTCAGCAGACTGGATGCCTCGGAACCTAGATCGCCGAGTAGAAGCTTTAGTACCCATTGAAGATCCACCGCTGCGTTCAGAGCTAGCAGCGATACTAGAAACCTGCTTGCAGGACAACCGCCAGGCTTGGAAAATGAAATCAGATGGCACTTACGTGCAGCTACAGCCTCAAAAGGGCGAAGCCGAGGTTAGCACGCATAGTATCCTGATGGAAAAAGCACTTAGTCAGAGCTAGTATCAGCTAATATTAGCTAGCTTTCGCCGATTCAGGGCCTGATTCTACCTAGTGGGTGACTTGAGATCTTCAGGTTTGTCACTAGGCAGATTTATCACGGTGCTAGCTAGGGTCCAGTTTTCTAACTAAAAGTCCAGCGACAAAAGCAGGCTAAGCGATTTACGCTCCTTCTAAGAGCTTTTCTGCGGAGTATGCATCCGAGAAGCACTACCTCTATTCAAATTTCTCTAACTGCTCTAGCTTTAGCCACACATTAGGCGTAGGTACCCGGCCAAACTTGACTAAGCCATAATCGTCACGAACATCTAGAATCTCACCCTTGGTATCAAATACATAGCTAGAAAGACGGGTATCGCTCGCTTTAGCCTCTACGCTATTTTCAAACTTCTCTTTGACCAAACGGACGAAGTCTCCTTTCTTTACTGGCATAGCTCTCTCACGTAATCAAGTATTAGTAGTCTATTAGTAATCAGGTATCAGCAATGGGTTCTTAGCCAGTTGCTTAAGGACCGCCACTGTGAGCTGCTATTGCTAGCAGCCTCGTCTGCTACAGCTTATTGTATCGTCATCAAGACTATCGCTGACATTTTGGACAATAGTGGGCAGAGCGGCCAGCTAGTTTTATCCGCAAAATCCCTACACCACATTTCCGACAGGGTTCTCCCTCTCGATCATAGACCCAAGCCACTCCGCCGTAGTTTCCGTTGGTGCCGTGTACGTCTCTAAAGTCACTAAAGGTAGTACCGCCAGATTCGATGCTAGTTGTGAGTACGTCTCGAATTGCCTGATGCAGTTTGGTAATTTTTCGGCGAGTCAGGCGATCGCACACAACCGTAGGCCGAATTCCACTCAAGAACAGCGCCTCGTCCGCATAGATATTACCAATACCTGCTACCAAGCGCTGATCTAGCAATGCATTCTTAATCGGACGCTGCCTTCCCTTCAAGGCGGAAGCTAGATAGTCTATCGAAAATTCTTCAGAAAACGGCTCTGGTCCTAGCTTTTGCAAGCCGGTCATTACCGAATCTATCGCTCTATCGGGCGGAACCCACCACAGTCGTCCAAATGTACGCTGGTCTACGTATCGCAGCTCATTGTCACCATCAAAAAAAAGTCTTACCCGGCAATGCGTCTGCATGGGCTCATTTTTGGGAACCCACAGTAATTGCCCAGTCATTCGTAAATGGACCCCTAGCCAGCCTGCCGGTTCTAGCTCAAGTCGACGCCTTTGGCATAGCGTTGCCAATAGGTATTTACCACGCCGGTGCCAGCTCGTGATCTGTACACTACTCATTGCCTCTAAAAAGGCATCAGCCAGTTCAGGGTAGGCAATTGTACGCGCTAAGCGCACCTCTCCCCCTCGAACTGGCTGATTAAGTGAGACTCGATTAAGACCCCGACGAACGGTTTCTACCTCAGGAAGCTCAGGCACTACGCTTCTCTATTTTTTAGCAGCCTTCTTTGGAGGTGCTTCTACTTCTACTAGCTCTGCTTCAGAAAAGTTGTTTGTGTTCACACCGGCATAGTTAACTTTGCTAAAGCGCACCACAACAGGATACTTGATACCGCTTTGGTCGACTGAAGCAACGGAGCCTACTTCCCGAAACCAGTAAGACTCTGGGCGAAGAATTCTAACTTTAGAACCACGCTGAACCATGAATACTAACCCTCTTACAAAATGCTAGACATACAGTAGGTTGTTAACAGACGCTACCTATCTCTCAACATTACTACTCTGTTGCTTCTAAACTTCACTTTTTAAGTTTTGTTGCTACAAAGCGATAACTTTTGCAAAGTACGAAGTTGATATACGAGCTGTAACGTAGTGAGTTTCAATTAGCCTATTGAGTACACATCAATTTGAGTACTCAGCTACGGCCAGGCTAGCTGTAGGATAGAACCGTTAGCGGTAGCGCTGCAATGGGTTATGCAATGGGTTCAGTAGTCTCTTCTGTAGGTGCCTCAGTCTCCGCCGTGCCACTACTGACTGGTCGCGTCACCTTGATACCATTTTCTTCGAAAATGACTTTTGGTTCGTAGGCTAGCATATCGATATGTATGACCTGAACGCTGCCACTGCCAATGCGATCGCCTACCTTGACATACCGCTCCGGCTCGTCGCCCGCTTGAACAATCGCGTAAGAGGTCCCGTCTAGCTGAATAACACCAGAAACCGCAACGGTTTGTGCAACGACGGTCTGGGGAATAGAAGGTTCTTCTACTACTGATGGTTCTACTACTACTGGAGGTTCTACTACCGGTTCTTCTTTCACCTGCACTGCCGGCTGAGTTGGGTTCGCGGGTGTAGAAAAGTCTGAAGGGTTAATTGTTATGCTCTCACTCGCGTTATTCGCACTTGCAGTTATCTCGTCTGGTAGCTCAATAGGTTCAGGGGCTAATGGAATTGGCAAAGTCGCAAATGGATCAACACGAGATCTAGAGACTGCCTGGGCCCTCGCTGAGGGATCAGTCGACTGAATTAAGTCTGCTGTTACAGTCGGTAGTGCGTCTAGCAAAGGGTCTTCAAATGCGTCTTCATCATCGAGCGCAATAGCAGCCTCTTGGTCCGCTTCAACTGCTTGCTTTCGCGTTTCGATAGTAGTCGCTATCGGATCAATAATTTCGATATCTTCTCCAGCACTTAGATACTGACAGCCGGTCAATGGAACCGTTGCTACTAAGATTAGGAGCCATTGCCACGCGGATTGATTTTGCATAGGACACAGCAGTCGAAAGTTTTGATTTAGCGGGGTCATCGCGGGCGTTTTTGAGACGTTTGCACGAACCTGTGCTCTCTTAAAGTAGACAGAAAGGAGTAAAACTAACAGGTTGGGTCTGTACTAATAGGTTTGATCTGTTCTGCCGCGACTTTTTACCCTTCTCTAGCGGGACGCATAATTGCCTGTAGATGTTGCAGCCCTTTTCTTACGCGGCGAGAGACCGTCACAGAACTAATTCCTAATTTCTTAGCGGTTTCTTTTTGAGTAAGATCCTGTAAAAAGACAAACTCTAATACTTCGCGAGTCCGTTTTTCTAGTTGCTCCAACGCCTGTTGAAGTCGAATCCTATCCTCTTGGGCGAGTTGAAAGCTACGGTACCTAGCATCTGGTAAGAGTTCCCCCAAAGAAGAGGCACCATTCCTATCTTCTCTAATCGGAGCGTCTAGGCTTAATAGGTGACGGTTGCTGCTAGCTAGTTTTACTTGCTGCCACTCTTCTACAGTAACGTTGAGCCTTGCTGCAACTTCATAGTCGTTAGGCTTACGATTAAGCTCATTTTGCAGATGTCGGATAGCCTGCGCTGCTTGATTCTGCAGAGCTTGCCATTTTCTAGGGATTCGGACAACCGTACCCTTATCTCTAAGATAGTGCTGAATCTCACCACGGATATAGGGAATCGCAAAAGAGCTAAATGCATACCCTTTTTCTAGATCAAATCGTTCGATGGCGTTGATCAAGCCGAGACTGCCGATTTGCATTAAATCGTCAAAGGTCTCACCAGAATACCCTAACCAACGGTATGCTTCCTGACGAACCAATCCAATATTGAGCTGAACTAAGCGATTACGTAGCTGAAGCGAACGGTCTTTTTGGTAGAGGCTGAGGAGCTCAAAAGATTGATTTTTTAGAACTTGGTGAGGTGAAGCGTGCATACAAGAAAAACCTGTCGGATTCTCACTTAGCATCCTTAGGCTAATGAAGAAAGAGAACTATTAGCGCTCGAACTAGAGTACTAAGTCAAACAACCTAGAGGTAGTTTGACCACAGCGCTAACAAGGACAGCCTAATTAGGTCCACCTTCTATCGCAATTGGGTTTTTACGGAATCGAGAGTCTGAAACAACAAAAAAAGGACACCCCAAAGGATGTCCTCTTCAATCAATGTTTGGTAATAGATAAAGGCAACTAGAGCAAATCGAATTCTAGGCTAAGCCACTTTAGTTAGCAAGCTGCAGCTTAGCCGAGTGACCAACGTTATAGAACGGCTTTAGGCATCGAAATCGGGTTCAATTCGGCCATAGAAAACACCTTGTAAGCGAACATCGTCCGCAGCGGCGGTTCCCATATCAGTATCAGAAGGCTGTTCTGAGATGAATGTACCGCCTATTTCCCCTGTATTACTATCTACCTTAGAAATCTGTAGGGAAATAGTTCCACTGCCAACATCGAAGGCTTTGACATTCTCTCTAGCCAAATCGTTAGAATCAGCGCGAGCAGGTAGCGCTACTGCATTATCATAGCCAGTCGTCAGGCCTCTTGCCTTGGGATCGAGAAAGTTGGAAGTGCGATAGGAAGGTACCCGGAAAGAGCCTTCAAAGTCAGTAGAGGTAGTGATTGCATTTAGACCAGGCTGAGAGCGAGCTTCGAGTCCCTTGATGGTAAATAGGAAAGGAATCTGATCGCCACCAGGTAGAAGTACGGTGATAGGCTGGAAATCCATCCCTAGCTTCTCGTCAAAAACCAGACTACCGTCGTCTTGAAGGTTGATATCGCCGCTTACCTGCTCAATAGAAGTGGTGTAGCGAGTGAGGGATTTTCCGGCGACAAATTCAGCTTCTTTTCGCTTGTTAGGAGATTCCTGTTTAACAAAGAAGCTCGTAGGCTCCAGGCATAGATCAACTAGCTTGTAGGTAGTGCCTTCTTCGATGGGAATTTGTCCACGGCGAGTTTCGTCTACCTGAGGGCAGCTATTGGCAAGTCCAGTGTTGCGAATTTGGTCGTAGGTGAGCGGAATTTCGCTGGTGGCGGAAGGAGCTTCACTACAGGCTGTCAAAACGCCTAAGCAAAGGGCAAAAAACGCAGCGAGCAGAGCGCGATACCTCATGGGTAACCTCAAGATTATTAGATGTTAAAGGGTATTTAGTACATAAGTTTACACCGCCTCTGTCCAGTTTTGGAGCTGGTTTTGAGAGGCGGAGTGCTTGCACTAGCGACTAGCGATCGCGTAGGCTCAGTCAAGCTAGTCACGATAGAAACGCCAAGGTATAGGGCAAACAGGGTTTTCGCCTTCGCTAGAAAACCGCGCCAGTGTTACTGAACGCCTTGCCCATATTGTCCCAACCAACAGGTTACAAAATTTAAAACGGTGAGCAATTCTACGTCTTCTCAAGACTCTAATGACCTGAACGAGTTAGTCCAAGCGGTGCAGTCTGTTGCACAGCGTAGGGAGGGTAACTGTCTGGCTTTGCTGGAATTGCTAAGGCAGTTAGAGCGACTACATAACGATATTCGCGACACCTTGTTTAGAGATGCATTGCCTGACAACCGACAGCGGCTATACCGGCTATTAAGAGATATTGAACAAGCGGGTGGGTGGCCTTATATCCAGAGGATGCAGTTGCTGTCTTTAATAGAAAACTTGGAGAAAGCGGAACAAGCATTTGGGTATGCTGAAGAAGATGCTGATGAACCAAGCTAGGTACGGAGACTAACTCTATAGCTTCCTTATTAATGCTCTTTCTATATTCATAGGTTCTTCATCAGTCACTAATCCTCTAAGCGTCTTCGCGTTCTAAATTGTTATGACATGGAGTTATAGCGGATTCGTATCGTTACGAACGTATTGTCTATGAATTGAGAGCGTTCTTAGTACAAAATCGTTTTTGTAACAGTAACAGCCAAAGATAGAGATACTTGATCAGATTCACTTTGACTAAATCACAATAGCTAGCCTTTTGAGATTCCTACTCCGGATCTAGACGTCTTCGGTTCGCTTTGAAACAATGTTTTTTGTTTCCATCCATCTCTACCGAGTTCTCTACTTCGTAAAATCCTCTGTCCAAAGAAACTCGAATAGTTAGGGCTCTAGATAGTTAGGACTCTGTGGGTAGCCACTAGGGCGAGCAGATTGGACGGTGGCTGCATATCCTAATCTCATAGAAGTGGAAGACCTAAAGTGGAAGATTTCGACTGATGTTCGTAGTAGATCGCCCACGTCGGGTGTCACAGGTAGCTAGCTACACCATAGATAGAAAAAAGTAGGATAGCCAGAGTATTGATGAAAGTTTTGTTGACAAAGCAACTGATTAAGTAGGCAGCTATGGTCTCAAGAGAAAAAGAAACAGTTAAAGAGCTTCGCCAAACGTGGCTACCTAGGCTGCTAAGGCATAGGTGGCTGCGAAGTGCTGTGCTGAGTTGTTTCTTACTGGTGTCAATGCATTCTATGACGGCGCAGCCTGCTACGGCTAGCATGAATCGATTCTGTCAGATCACTGATGCCGAGGTGCAGAGTAAGGAGTCGTTACGTCTAGCGGGATTGCAGGGAGACGAAGCCTCACAAAGAGAGTACGAGGAGCGATCGCGTCAGCATGCAGCGGCAGTACATAGCTGTCGTCGGACCCAGTGGCCAGAGAATCAGGCTGTTTGGCTACGATTGTACCCTTGTGATCTGCGCCCAGGCGGGCTAGATACACTCATGGACCGGATTGTGAATCTTGGCTACAACCAAGTTTACATCGAGGCATTTTCCAATGGTCAGGTACTGCTGCCTAAGAATGACAATCCGACAGTGTGGCCAAGTGTCGTTCAGTCTGAAGAATTCGCTGATCGCGATCTATTAGCAGAAGCGATCGCCGCGGCACGTGAACGAAGTCTATCTGCCTACGCTTGGATGTTCACTTTGAACTTTGGCTATTCTTACGGGCAGCGGTCTGATCGACGGCAGGTACTGGCTCAAAATGGCAGAGGCTCAGATACTTTGGACTATGCCAACAACGGTAAGAGTGGCACATCTGAAGAGGTGTTTATCGATCCTTACAACCGGGTTGCTCAACAGGACTATCAGCAGATGGTGCAGGCAGTACTAGCGCGAAAGCCAGACGGAGCGCTATATGACTATGTACGCTATCCCCGCTTAGTCGGTAGCAATTCGGTGGCAAGTGGGGTAAAAGATCTCTGGATCTACGGCCCGGCAGCTAGCCAAGCTTTGGTTCAACGAGGCACTAATGGTAAGGGGCGAGCGCTAATTCAGCGGTTTCTGCAGCAAGGCTATTTGACGGACCGAGATGTCGTCCAAACGGATAATCTTTACCCGGATGAGGGCGAGCCGCTTTGGCAGAGTCGGACCCCTGCCCCAGTAGCTCCAGACGACTTAGCACCAGCCTCTCAAAGGCGACCTGGGCTACAAGCTGAGCTATGGCGCCTAAGTGTTGCCCATGCAATTCAAGGCGTAGTCGATTTTCTACAGGCAGGGGCAACGTCCGCTAGGCAAGTAGGTATCCCAGCCGGAGCAGTTTTTTTCCCATATGGTAATCGATCAATTGGCAACGGCTATGATTCTCGTTTGCAGCATTGGAATCGCTTTCCTCAGTGGCTGGACTTTCATCCGATGGCCTATGCAGTTTGTGGAAATACGAGTTGCATTGTAGATGAGGTCAGGCGAGTGCTAAATGAGCGCCGTAACCCTGCGACTGTGAAGCCTGCACTGGCAGGAGCTTGGGGTATTACCGAGCGAGAAAGACCGTCCCTAGAAGCGCAAATGGATGCGCTGCAGCGGTCCCTTCCCCAGCTGAAAACAGTTAGCCACTTCGCTTTTGACTGGCAAGATCCTGAGTTCAATCGGTCGCGAAAATTCTGCTCAACACCGAGTCGGCGGATAAATCTTCAGACGCTGTTTGAATCAAAAGACAGGGATCTTCAGAGCGAAGACTTTACTAGATAACCTCTGGCAAACGTTCTTGTGGACGGCTATCTAGATAGCCTCTAGGCGTGATAAACCAACCTTTGTAGTTCTGGCTACTGCGGTTACCGATAATTACTGTTGTGAGCATATCGATTGGGTGGTTGAACATTTCTTGAAGGTTAGTGAGGATGATATGTTCGTCCGGGCGGTAGAGCGATCGCGCTAAGGCTACTGGCGTTTCGGGATCTCTGTGCTGCAAGAAGTAATCACGAGCAAAGACAATCTGCTGGGTTCTAATTTTGGACTTAGGGTTGTAGAGCGCAACAACGAAGTCAGCTTCAGCCGCTACCTGAAGTCTTCTTTGAATCACAGGCCAAGGGGTAAGCAAGTCGCTTAGGCTAATCGCACAAAAATCATGCATAAGAGGGGCTCCTACCTTGGCAGCGGCGGATTGTAAAGCGCTGATCCCAGGGAAGACCTGAACTTTTGGGGTGCTTCCATTCCAGCCGGTAGCCTGTAGCTGCTCTAGAACAAGCCCAGCCATTCCATAAATGCCACAGTCACCGGAGGAGATGACAGCGACAGTGAGCCCCCATCTAGCTAGAGCGATTGCTCTTTCAGCGCGCTGTCGCTCTTGAGTAATAGGCAGGCTTTCGACAATCTGGTTAGGACGCAGCAGCGGACGAATCAGATCAATATAGAGTGCGTAGCCGATGACAACATCAGCGTTGGTGATTGCCGCTTTAGCCGCGGGAGAAATCTGGCTGAGGCTACCTGGACCTGTGCCAACAAGCTCAAGTTTGCCATCGCGTCCGGTATATTCACTCTGGGCTTGAGCAATCGCGATAGTGACCGCACCGGTCAGACCCGCTTTCTTAACGACTTGCTTTTGAACTTGGAGTTGTGTAGAATCTGCAGCCGTAAGCGCGGCGGCTTCGGCTACGCTAGGTGTCTGAACAACTTGTTCAACGACCTTAGATGGATTAGGAACATTAACTGTCTTTAAAGTAGCGGCGTCGAAGCACTTCAGCGGCCAGTTTTGGTCTTGTGTTAGTTCGAGCAGGCCGACTTCGTCTGCTTTTAGAGATAGGGTCGCTACGCCTGCGATCGCATCTACTGAATAATGATTTTCTGTACAAACTTTCTCAATCGCATGGGCAATCAGCGCTTTATCTGTGCCACGCTCACAGCCAATGCCAAGCCATAGAACGCGAGGATGCCACTGCACTTTGGGTATGAGTGCGTCCGCACTGAAAGTTCGCACAGTGGGACTAATCCAGATCCGCGCTTGAGGAGCTAACTGACGGTTTCGATCTTCAAATTCAGGAAAGTCAAATTGAAAGGGATGGAGCTCAGGCAATTGTTTTCGCCAAAGGTCTGTACCGGCCTCTTGAATAACTTGAACAGGTGCTTGCCGGGCGATCGCGCTACTGACCCCCAACCAGTCTCCTGTTCCTTTTTTCCATCCAAACGGCTCACCTAAAGTATCGACGGCGGGCAATGCCAAATCATTGGTTGCACCCGTTAGTATAGGTTGTGCATCAAGCAGCCGACTGATGCGCTGGGTAAGGCGATCCCCGCCTCCTTGATGCCCACCACAAAGACTGATGGCAACCTTTCCGCCCTGGTCGACGACAACGATGGCAGGATCGATTGATTTGTCGGTAAGCAATGGCGCAATCAGGCGAACGACCGCGCCACTAGCTAGACAAAAAACGAATCCGTCATACGCTTGCCAATGCGCTTGCAAAAAAGCTGACAAAGAAGTTTCATAAACGCGATAGCTAAGGCCTAAAGTGGCCGCTTCCTGCTGTAGGCTAGGTGAAATCCATAGCTGCGCTAGCCGCGTCCCCCCCCTATTAGCTGCTTCTGGTAACGGCCCTTCACATAGCGGGGCTAGGCAGCGCAAACCCGAAGGCGTCGTCGTGATGGCGGCAATAGATGACATTAATCCAGTTGACTTAGTTTAGTAGCGGCTTTGGCGGAAAAT
This sequence comes from Synechococcus sp. PCC 7335, assembly GCF_000155595.1. Classification (NCBI taxonomy): domain Bacteria; kingdom Bacillati; phylum Cyanobacteriota; class Cyanophyceae; order Synechococcales; family Synechococcaceae; genus Synechococcus; species Synechococcus sp. PCC 7335. The sequence goes on from NZ_DS989904.1 coordinate 4,024,632, forward strand.
CTCTCTGCCAGATTGTTTCACTTTGAGACGACTAGAACGACACCGCAGGCAATCAAGAATATTCCGAACATTCTGAGTAACGATACCGGCTCTTTGAAAACAAATATGCCTATGAAAACAGAAAGAATGTAGATAGAAGCTGAACCTGGGGCAGCGACGCTAAGCTTTACCCGAGAGAGCAAAAGAATGTAGGCGATCGCACCTATCCCATAGAAAGCCAGTCCCGCAATTAACTCAGGAATCAGGATAGCCCCAACAATACGTCCTACCAAAGTTGGCGCGACAACTGACTCAATCTTCAAAGCACCTAGCTTGAGCAGTAGTTGACCACCAGCAGCCATCATTACCGAAAACAGAAGCAGAAGGAATTCGTACAAAGTCACAGCGATATCAGTATGCGGCGTAGGTATGACCCTAGGGGCGCTACTACGTCAAAAGCGTAGCCTCTGTATCTAGAGTCAAGCATCCGCACGCTGTGATTCGACTTGCTAGTTGCCGCACACCCCCAAGAGCGCTAACAGTGTACTTTAGCAAAGCGATACATGCATAGCGACAAGCACTATATTGAGGCAAGCTCATACCAGCGACCCCTCAAGCCAAGATTGCTAAGAGATTCTGTGGCAAACTGACAGACAAGTTACTGTTCATCAGCCTGCTAGATATTCACGCATATCGCTTTGTCGCTTACGTAGCTTTGTCAAAGCCTCTCGTTCGATTTGACGAACCCGCTCGCGGCTGATATCTAGCATCGCACCAATCTTAGCTAGCGTCATATTTTTGCCATCTTCTAACCCGAAACGCAAAGCAATCACCTGTTGCTGCTGCGGTGTTAGATCAGCCATGATCCGCTTTAGATCGCTCTTGAGCGAGGACGCAGTAGCATAATCATCTGGCGTTTGGCCGTCATCTTCCAATAGATCGCCTAGCTGAGTATCTTGATTGTCACCTACTTTTAGATCTAAAGACAGAGGCTGACGAGATCTGTCTAGGTACTCACGCACCTGCTTAATTGTAAAACCGGTGGCCTGGGCAATTTCGCTAGCAGTCGGCGTGCGTCCATGTTGCTGAGTAAATTGACGCTGAGCCTTTTTGATTTTGTTGAGCTTCTCAGTAATGTGAATAGGTAAGCGAATAGTCCGGCTTTTTTCGGCGATCGCCCGCGTGATTGCCTGACGAATCCACCAATAGGCATAGGTACTAAACCGGTAGCCTTTTGAAGGATCAAACTTTTCTACGCCTCGCTGCATGCCAATTGTGCCTTCTTGGATCAAATCCAGTAGATCTACGTTGCGCTTGATGTATTTTTTTGCAACAGAAACAACCAGCCGCAGGTTCGCTTCCACCATTCTGTGTTTGGCCTGTTCACCTGCTGTAACAATAGCTGCTAGCTCGGCTTCAGAAATCCCTCCTGCTGCTGCCCACTCAGTGCGAGTGGGTTCACGATCCAAGGTGTCGACTAAGCTGCTATGAATCGCTATGAGCGACATCAGCTTCTGGACTTGCTTACCAAGAAGAATTTCTTCTTCGTGGGTTAGCAATGGCACACGACCAATTTCTTTGAGGTACGAACGAACGGGGTCCCTAGACGAATTAGCTTTCATTATAAAAATCGCACGGCAGTAAGATAGAGCAGCAATACTAGGAACTAGAACACGAAACCTACTATAGCTTTCGCCACTTAGCTCTACACATTCTCCAGGGCTGAAATCCTCGATGAATAAAGAGCTAATTGGTCAGCAATGACCGTAGGCTTTGCCTTCTCGCAGAGTATGCATCCGGTCATTGCTATAGAAGAGCACATCTATGGGTTTGACCACTGGTCTTGACCACTTCGCTCTAGAGGTCTTTGATCGGCCAAGAACCCTCATCATCAACAAGCAATGTAGTCCAGCTATGTTGCTAAAAAACGATACAAAGCCTTTAGCACGCTTTATCGTCTGATCAATAGTAACAAAATGTAACGTAGATGAGAAAGCATTATGTTCTCTCTATCGAAGTATGTTTGCACTCTTCTTATGTATCGACCTAGCGAGTAAGACTTCGAATCTCTCTGAAAGCTTCTGAGCGCGGTAAGTTGAGCGCGGTAAGCGACAAGAGCTAACTAGGCTAGTCAGGTAAGGATGCGTCTTTGTTTTGCGATATTTATGTCATCTCTATGTTGCGCAGAACTATCGGGCTAAGCATTGCTAGCTGGGCTAGACCACCGCATTCTTTGGATATTCAATTCGTTTGTGGTTGTGCTGTTGCCAGACCTGAATGAAAACGCTCGCAATCACATCCATATCACCTCGGCTCAAACCACTGTCTATGAGCTGACGACTGCGCCAACGGGCTCGAAGAATTCGATTGACTAGAGTATAGGCTTCATCCATAGACGCTTCTGGCTTTAGCGATCGCAGCGCCGCTTCACAGGAATCAGCTAGCATCGTAATTCCCGTTTCGGGACTCTGCGGAGTCGGACCATCGTAGCTAAAGTCTGCGTCGTTAATCACTAGCGACGGTTCTTTTTCCTGGCGCTGCTTAGCCTGCTGATAGAAATAGCTAATTTTCATATCGCCCTGATGCTCAGGGATAAATGCCTGTACTGCCTGGGGTAGTCGATACTTTCTAGCCATGACGAGTCCCTGAGTCACATGCTTTTTGATGATGCCTGCACTAATCCACGGATCGTTAATCTCGTCATGCTTGTTGGGGCCTCCCATTTGATTCTCGATGAAGCTTTGTGGGTCGTGCATTTTGCCAATGTCATGGTAAAGCGTTCCAGCCCTGACTAGTTCTACATTGCGTCCTAACGCGCGAGCGCCAGCTTCTGCCAGATTAGCCACGAACATCGTATGTTGAAATGTTCCAGGAGCCTCAGCAGCTAACCGCTTTAACAAAGGTCGATTAGGATTAGCGAGCTCCGCCAGTCGGATGGGTGTGACGACGTCAAAAAAATGTTCTAGATAGGGACTCACCCCAAGTGCTAGTACACTCCAAGCTATGCCATATACTCCATGCATAGCAGAGCCGATAAAAATAGATTTCCATAACGGCGCAGCTACCGTTAGGCGCATCAAAGTCAAGATAAAGTGGACGATCGCCTGACTAAGCCCAACAAAACCACCTAGTAGCGCAAACTCCTCGCGCGATCGCAGCTGTGGTGCAATCCAAGTCCCTACCAGTGCGGCCGACGCCCCTGCCAGTAATGGAATGATACTTACCGTTGTACCAATCGGTAGCATCAGCGTTAAGAGTCCTACGACTGTTACGCCAAGAGCATTACCATAAAAGCTGCCGACTAGCAGCCCTACTGCAGGCAGACCGATCGTTGGTACCTTCAGTGCTGCTAGTACCGATACGCATAAACACAGCAATAGAACTAGCAGATGATCTCGCTGATTGAGTCGATTTATCTGAAGATGATCCACCCACAGATAAAAAGCTACGGCAAAGGCAGTCAGTACACTAAAGCCACACAGACCAACCCAGTTGAAATAGCGATTCGTCAATCCGAAATAGTCCAGCAACACAAAGTCAGAGGCGTCAATCGGCTCACCCGCACGAACAATCAAATCACCCTGTTCTACAGAAAGCATTACGGGATCGATTTGACGGACTGCTCGCTCTGCCTGCTGACGAGTACGAGCTTCATCAACCACTAAATTAGGCGTAAGTGAAGCTGCCAAAAAACCTGCTGTCAGTTCCTTTATGTCTGCGTTAGGCTCGCTTGCAACACGCGACTTGATGGCCTTACGTAACAAATCGTCTGGAGTTCCAACACTGATACCTTGCAGCATCATCTCGTTAAACAGTCTCCGAGAGGTTGTTTCCAGTCTGTTCCACTGCTCCTCAGATAGTTTAAACAGCTGATAGTTGTCTAGCAGTTGCCCCTCTGTACGGGCTGTGGCTGCCAAGGCCTCTATATTGTTTTGATACTGCTGCCTACGATCTTCCAAGCGAACCTGTAGCTGCACCAATCCTGGTAAGTCGTATAGTTCGCGATAGGCAAGTAGCTCTTGCAAAGCCAGCCTTTGTGGCGGTGTTAGAGAGTCTAGTTCGCTACCTACTTCACCTAGGGCTGCTTCAGTTAGGGCTGCTTCAGTTTGCTCTTCAGCGGCGTTTGTAAGAGCCTGGATCTGAGCGGTCGAAAGATCAGGTTTCTTTGCTAAGCGCCAGACTACCTGCCATTGCTCTTCAGTTGTCTGAAAGAGAAAGCCTTGAGTTGTTTGTGATAGTGTTTCTAGATCAAGGAGAGGAAGGTTTCCAGCCTGGTCTCGAAGCTTGCGGCCCTGCCGTAAGAGGGTATTAAGCGATCGCCTAGCTGTGGCTGTCTTTTCAGAATCTATCTGTAATACCTGAACTAGACCGCTTCGAGCCGCCTCGCGGCGACTTTCAGTCTCTTTCTTGTCCTCAATCTGAGCAGGCGCGGGCGCATAAAAAGTCTGTGGCGCAATCGAACGAACATCTAAAGCAGGTTGCCGATAGAAGCGCTGACCAAAACAGGTGGCTAAGAGCAGAACCGCAAGCAGAGTTACTGTCCAAATCCGTTTAGAGCCGATTGGCGAGCGAATTAGAGTGTGCCCTGTAGAGGGTCGGGCACTAGAGCGCCGACTGTTGGGAGGCCATTGGGGAGTAACAGATCGAGAGCGAACGGAATCGCCGATGCTATTAGGGATTTTAGCCTGCGCGGTAGAATGACTGCCAGTACTAGTACTAACAGTATCGATATTCGGTTTAAGAGAGGACTGCGTTTCTGGGTGAGTCTCTTCTAACAGCAAAAAATCTTGAGCGCCGTTAACTAAGGGGAAACATCGGCGAGCAATCTTCTTTCTCAAAGCTCGACTAGATGGCTTCAGTCGGTCGATTAGTCTATTAACGAAGGCAGGAACAACCCTTTTCCAGAGCCGACGTAGCCGATTGGCAATATGACGAAGAGCACCCATAATTTTCACCGGGCAACCTATCTAATCAACCGCTGTAGCAAAGCTACAAGCAGAAACACACGAGAACCAAAGAAAATTACGTAGGGGTAGCGAATAGTTCATCTAGATATTATAGTGTGCGACTTTCTTACGACACCTGCCCATTGGTCAAATAGACGATTGGCTAAGCTAACCACTTGGCATAGTCTCCAATCATACCTAGTATGATTTTTCCCTAGAGTGCTTTTTTGTAGGTAATGCTGCTCGTTGTAAGCATGCATCTGCCATAGCACAGGCAACGATGTCCTACCGCCTATAGCGCCTGCAACTATGCCTGCAACCATTCCAGAGACCGCCAGCGCATTAGAAGTAGCTGTAGAAGTATCATCAGCGCTCCATGTTCTTTGATTCATACAGTGAGCCATACAGACCGCTGCAGAATAGTGGTTCGCATGAGTAATTGCGATCGCAATCCCCTCTATGACCTCATCTGCCATGACAGACGAACCATGCAGGACGCGATCACTTAACAACTGCCACAGAGCTTCATAGTCGCGACGTTGTAAAGACGATAGCCCCCAGTTTGATCCGCTTGCTCTCAAAGTAGATAAAGAAGGAAAGTAGGCTGGCAAAGCTGAAGCATTCAAAGCCATTGACAAAACGTCACCTAATACCAGAACCTGTATCAGGCGCTGAGAGTTCTGCTCTAGCATTCCCTCAGCTAGCATCTCGAAAACGACACTACATCGCCTCTTGTCATCGCTGCTATAGCGTAAAAGTAAAGGTAAACTACTGAGCACAAGATCTGACTTTGATGCCGATAGTTTGAAGCTTTGAGGGTCATGTAAAAAGGCATCAATCTGAGTTAGGTGGCCAGCAATCTCATCTGTAAGAGCCGCTAGCCCACAGCCATCCACAAACGGCTTAGCATCTACAGACGGCTTTGACTGAGAATATCTCCCAAAATTTTTCGACTCCAATGCCATAGGTAGCATCCAAAGCCCCATCACAGCACCCTGGAACCGATCTCGCACCAAACCGTCATCAGATAAGATCAACTTTCGCCATCACCTTTACACTGTCCATTGTCTCTGTATATTTGATTGTCTCTGTATAGATTGATATGGCTTAATGGAGACTACACGCAAAGTTAAGGAAACCCACAATGGTAATCAAACCCTTCTTTCGGTATTCAAAAACCAAGGTAATACTGGCGTCTATCGTATTATTCGGCACTACGATTGGCGTATCCGCAGACGCGCTTGAAGATAGGGACACGCCACAACTTACTACCAGGACATACTCTCAAATCTCGCAACGCCAGATTGCTCAAGCTTCAACCGTTATCTACCCAACTTTGCGCAACGGTAGCGTGGGCGAATCTGTCAGTAGACTTCAAGCTACCTTGAAGTTATTAGGATTCTATCAAGGTGAGGTCAACGGAACCTACAACGAGCTAACGCAGCAAGCTGTCGCTTCATTTCAAAGTGCCGTAAACCTCTCCGCTGACGGCATTACTGGGCCAGCTACCTGGCGTAAGCTACTTCCTGCACCAAACGACGTAGCCAGTGATAGCGTAGCTAGCAATACAGACGCTACTAGCACAACTGACAATGCAGACGCGAATAGCAATACAGATGCTACTAGCGAAGAGACACCTGTAGAGTCTACGCCTGAACAAAGTGCCACTGAAGCAGACGAACCTAGTCCGCCAGTTCTTCGTCCTAGTGCTGAAGGTCCTGCTGTATCACAGCTGCAAAGAGAACTCCAGACACTGGGCTACTACGACGGCACTATCGACGGTAAATACGGAGCGCTAACAGAAGCCGCTGTCCGAGCGTTCCAAGCCGACCAACAGCTAATAGTCGATGCCATTGTTGGCCCCTCTACTTGGACAGCACTGACTAGAGAACTACAAAACTAGCTATGCCAAACTGTCTAACTATGTTTAGATCTGACTATGCTCAGGTCTAACTCTATCTAGGCTCTAGTCTAGCCACTGTCCTAGTCTAGCCATAAAGGAAACTCACTACTACCCATCATAGCTGTATCGTAGCCATCAAATGCAGTACTAGTATGAGTAATAAAGGTCATGTAATCGCTCATCAAAAAGTAGATACCGATAATTGCAGCAGCGGAAGAAGCCACCAGAAACCCTGCTAACATCAGCGAAAACTCTTGGTTTTCAACCGCCCTATCCATTAAGCGTAACGCCCAGAAAACTAGGCAGGTAACTATAACAAGAATCAATAAAATCATTGAAGAGGATTGAACCCAAGTTGGACTTTTGCTAAAGAACTGACCTATTCAAGAGCTAGAAGTCCCAAGCATTAGCTTTTTGTACTAGCCCATAGGACTTTCTAGTAAGAGATTTATAGAAACCGTTCTGCAACAGTGGCAAATTCTTTTGTTTTCAGAACCTTCACATAGCTTAACATAGCTACTCATAATTAGCTAAGGACAAATGCATAAAACGTACAATATTTCAGTATCTTGAGAAAAGCCTAGTATATTAGGCTTTCTATAAACAGGCCTGACTTTGCTCAACTAGCTAAGACATGGCTTGAACTGTAGCCCAACAATACGATCTATTTAAGAAAAGTCAGAAATTCATAAGGTTTTGTAAACATTCTAGCGCCGGATGATCAGGCCTTGCTGAACCAAATAGTCCTTAATTTCACTGACGCTTAGTTGACCATAGTGAAGTAGGGAGGCTAGCAGCGCAGCTTCGGCTTTGCCCGTAGTCAGGGCCTGGTAGATATGCTCGCAGGTCCCTGCCCCACCAGAAGCAATTACGGGTACGTTGACTTTGCTTGCGATCGCCTCTGTTAAAGTGAGGTCATACCCAGCTTTTGTTCCATCTGCGTCCATGCTAGTAACTAGCAGCTCTCCCGCGCCTCTATTGACAACATCACAGGCCCATTCCACTGCATCTAGGCCGGTGTTTTCTCTGCCGCCTCGAACGAACACATCCCATCCTAGTTGAGGCGATGGCCCAGGCCGTCGCTTTGCATCTATAGCGACAACGATGCACTGATTGCCAAAGCGATCGCTAGCTCTATTAATCAGATCTGGGTCTCGCACGGCTGCTGAATTGATACTTACCTTGTCAGCTCCGGCTCGAAGTAGCTTTTTGATGGTGTCCAGTGTGCTAATGCCACCGCCTACTGTCAGAGGAATGAACACCTGTTCTGCTGTGCGATATACCACATCGTAGATGACGTCTCTGTCTTCGTGAGTAGCGGTAATATCTAGAAAGACGAGTTCGTCAGCGCCTGCTTCGTTATAAAGTTTGGCTAGTTCGACTGGATCACCTGCATCCTTTAGATCAACAAAGTTAACTCCCTTCACTACGCGGCCTGCTTTGACATCGAGGCAAGGAAGAATTCTTTTGGCGAGCATAGAGCTTTCCTTTAGTACTTTGTGATCAGTCTACGGGACTTCTCGTTAACGAAAACTCTCCAGGTGAGTCCGGGTCGCTGATAGACTGTTTAGTGGCCTCGAGGTAGACACTAGTAAGGATACAGTCTTTCAACATGGATTTAGAAGTAGGACAGCGGGTTCAGGTTCGTCGCATGCGTGATCGCGTCGACAAAAAACTCGCGGCTCGTCTAGGAGAAACTGCTGTTATTCAAGACTTCAAGGTTCTAGACGGTCAAAACATTGGAGCTCTGGTAAGTTTTGAATCTGATGACTTTACTACCTGGTTCTTTGAAGACGAACTACGTCCTGTAGCTGATTAATATGACGCTTATTCTCACATTTCTAGGTAAAGGGGGTACTGGACGCACAACAGTCGCGATCGCTGCTGCCCAAAAATTGACTAATGAAGGCAAACGGGTACTACTGATTTCTCAAGAGGCCGGACCTGCGCTTTCCTTGCTTACTGGCTTTGATATTGGCACCACGCCCATACCCGTGAGCGTAGCTGAAAAATCATTTCAGGCTGTAAGGCTACAAACTACTCAACTCGTCGATGAGAACTGGGAAAAGCTTAAGCAGTTCGAGGCCCAGTATCTAAGAGATCCATTCTTTAAAGCGGTGTTTGGTCAAGAACTCAGCGTAGTTCCTGGTATGGACGACTTTTTAGCGCTTAACGCAATTCGCGAGTATACCGAAAGCAATCAATACGACGTGATTGTGCATGATGGGCCTGGCAACCAGGCTAGCTTAAGAATGTGGGGTGCGATTGGGGGTATCGACTGGTACTACCGTCGGTTTAAGCAAGTCTTTCAAGATTCGCAGTTCTATCGTTCGATTTCGCCATTCATTGGCCCTGTTACAGGCGCAGTGTTTAGCAGTGGTTTGTCTGGAGATCTTTGGAATCGGCCTGAGACGCAGAATGTGGAAGCGATGGTGGCCAAAGGTAAAGCGATGGTCAAAGACCCTATGCAGCTGCGGGGTTATGTAGTGACCACTGAAGATGAGATTGCGATCGCGACTGGCAAATATCTTTGGAGCGCTGCCCAGCAAATTAGCCTTACCGTTGCTGGGGCTATTGTGACTGCGCCCTATGGCAAGCGGGCTGAATCTACAGCCGCAGCCGCAGCCTTCGAGCCGATTCCGGTGAGTACCTTAGATCATAGTCAGTTAGGCAATCGTTTAGATGGTGAACCAGGTGGCTGGCAACCTCTTATTGAGGCTCTACCTGCTCTGGTCGAGCCAGTATCTGTTCCTAGCCCGATGAGCGTAGATATTGCTAACAGTAGCGTCAAACTATTTTTGCCCGGCTTTGATAAGACCCAGGTAAAACTGACACAATATGGACCAGAAGTTACTGTAGAGGCAGGCGATCAGCGCCACAATCTCTCCTTGCCGTCAGCGCTTAAAGGCCGATCCGTTACGGGTGCTAAGTTCCAGTCAGGCTATCTAATCATCACGTTTGGCTAGACTTTTGGTTAGACTACTTTGCTCCAGCGATGGTTTGATTCGGCAATTTAATCTAGAAATTTCAACTGAGAAATTTCAACTTGGCCAACGTTACTTCGCGTGTTGTTTCGCGTGCTACTTCAGAGTGTTGTTTCAGTTCAGTAGGGACAAGAGCCTAAAATGTCAGATAATATGCAATCTTCTACAGCACCGTTACCCGACTCTGCAGGAATGGAAACTGTAGGTGAGCCTCACGATCCTAAAAACAGTAAGGCTCGTCAGCTTCTGGGGATGAAAGGAGCAGAGGCCGGTGAAACTTCGATTTGGAAAATTCGCCTTCAGCTCATGAAAGCGATTACTTGGATCCCATTAATCTGGGGTGTCGTCTGTGGGGCGGCTTCTTCTGGAAAGTTTACCTGGACGGTTGAGAACGTTCTCATTTCAGCGGCCTGCATGCTGATGTCTGGTCCGCTCCTCACAGGCTACACCCAGACAATTAATGACTACTATGATCGTGACCTAGATGCAATTAATGAGCCCAATCGTCCCATCCCATCGGGGGCAATCTCGCTTAAGCAGGTCCAGGTACAAATCTGGGTGCTGCTATTGGCTGGGCTTGCAGTAGCCTACGGCCTAGACATTTGGGCCGGCCACGACTTTCCTACTTTATTCGTACTTGCCCTAGGCGGATCTTTTCTCTCTTATATCTACTCGGCACCACCGTTGAAGCTCAAACAAAATGGCTGGTTAGGCAACTATGCGCTAGGCGCTAGCTACATTGCACTGCCTTGGTGGGCTGGCCATGCTCTGTTTGGTGAACTGAATCCTACGGTGATTGTCCTGACGCTGATCTACAGTATGGCGGGTTTAGGAATTGCAATCGTCAACGATTTCAAAGCGGTAGAAGGCGATCGCGAGCTAGGCCTCAAGTCCTTGCCGGTAATGTTCGGTGTACAAACAGCGGCCTGGATCTGTGTACTGATGATTGATATTTTTCAGGGGGGAATGGCAGCCTACTTGATTGCTATTCACAAGAATCTGTACGCAGTGCTGCTGATTTTGCTAATCATTCCGCAAATTACCTTTCAGGACATGTATTTCCTGCGTGACCCACTAGAAAACGATGTTAAATACCAGGCCAGTGCTCAGCCTTTTTTAGTGTTAGGAATGCTGGTCATGGCGATCGCACTTGGACATAGCGCTCTAGTAAGCTAGGCCCTGGCAAGTTAGCCCTGGTAAGTCAACCCGAACAAGTGAGCTGAGCCATTGGCATAGCCTATGATCCCCTCCTCTAAAACTTGACCTGCAAGATTCGGTTTCAAAAGCAACTTTGTCGCCCGTGGTAGCATTTAATAAATTTTGATAAGCAAATCAGCATCTTGATATTGCGACTCCTTCGCGTTTTGAAACGCGATTAGGAGAAAACGCTTCAATAACACTTCAATTTTGTTATGGCGGTGATACCGTCTGGAGAGTTCGCTAACGTGGCTAACCTTTTCTCACAGATCAAACAATGGTCTACCCGACTCAAAGGGTCAAGCAGTCCACCACGTGGCTCCAGTCGTCTATCCTCTCGGCGTAAAAAACCAGTAGCTTTCGCAAACAGCCACTTAGAACAGACTCAATCATTACCATTACCAAGACTAGCTTACAAGCGAGTGAGGTTTTGGCTAATGCTGCTCATAGCCGCAGGCATTGCTGGTACCAGTGTGCGCCTATATCAAATCTGGCTAGACGTCTACGAAACCGTACCGGACGTCAGCAAGGCGTTGACCTTTGAGCGCACTGGCACCATTACGCTCAAAGCAGGTGACGGACAAATCTTGCAGAAGGTAGGCCCTACCGCCCAAGAGAGCCTAACCTTTGACGAGATTCCTAACGTTGTGGCCCAAGCCTTCATTGCTTCTGAAGACCGTCGGTTCTATGAGCACAATGGCGTAGATTATCGTTCAATTGGGCGAGCTGCCTTTGCAAATCTAAGTAGTGGTAGCGTGGTTGAAGGGGCTAGTACGATTACCCAGCAGCTTGCTCGTATCACATTCTTGAACCTGGATCAGAGCTTTCAGCGTAAGTTCAAAGAAGCTATCTTGGCGCGCCGACTAGAAGAAAAGCTAGGCAAAGACAAGGTACTAGAGCGCTATCTGAATCTGGTGTATTTGGGTGCAGGTGCCTACGGTGTTGCAGATGCCGCCTGGATCTACTTTGGGAAAACTGTCGATGAGCTTAGCGTTGCTGAGGTCGCTTTGATTGCAGGCATGGCTCCAGCGCCTAGCGTCTATTCGCCAGTCGTTAATCCTGCCGCCGCTAGACAACAGCGCAATCAAGTGATTAGACGGATGGAAGATAGCGGTGTGATTACCTCATCACAGGCGCAAACAGCTCGTCAGACTGAAATTGCTATAGAAGTCCAAGAGCCCAAGTACCTATATAGCGAGTTCCCATACTTCACGATCTATATCAAGAAGCAGCTAGCAGAGATTCTGACACCTGCAGAGCTTGAAGCCGGCGGTTTGGTTGTTGAAACTTCTTTGAATACCGAATGGCAGAAAGCCGCTGAGAAGACGGTTGAAGAAGTTATCGAAGAGTATGGTGCGTGGCAAGGATTTGAACAAGCGTCTTTGGTGGCAATCGATCCCAAAACGGGTGAAATCAAAGCCATGGTTGGCGGTACGGACTTTGATGATAGTCAGTTTAATCGGGTCACTCAAGCTCAGCGTCAGCCAGGATCTACTTTCAAGGCTTTTGTCTATGCTGGGGCGATCGCCACTGGCATGTCACCCTATAAAGCTTACGCAGACGCTCGCTATGTGATCGACGGCTACGAACCCAAAAACTACGGGGGTGGTTATAGCGGTAATGTCGATCTACGTCGTGCGCTTACTAGCTCTATTAATATCGTTGCCGTTAAGCTACTAGTTGACGTTGGCTTTGATCCAGTCATCGCGCTTGCTCGTCGCATGGGCATTAAATCAGACCTACTACCAGCTTATTCTTTGGCATTAGGGGCATCAGAAGTAAATTTGCTGGAGCTAACGAGCGCCTATGGCAGCTTTGCAGCAGCAGGCAAACACGTTGAGGCCCACGGGATCACGCGTATCACTAATAGCCAAGGAGACGTGGTCTATGAGTTTAACGAAAAGCCTAGGCAAGCTATAGACGCAGATACCGCAGCGATTATGACCTGGATGCTAGAAGGTGTGGTTAACGGTGGTACAGGTGGCAACGCCGCTATTCCTGGCAGACAGGTCGCTGGAAAAACAGGGACTTCTGAGAAAAATAGAGACCTTTGGTTTATTGGTTACATGCCCCAGCTAGTAACTGGTGTATGGATGGGCAATGACGACAGCAGCCCAACTGGCGGAGCTAGTAGAACGGCGGCGCTGGCTTGGTATAGATTTGTTGATCAGTTTGTAGATGATCTACCCATCGAAGAATTTCCTGAATTGCCGCGTCTAGGTGGCCGTGAAGGCTCTATTCAGGCCAAACCTGTTTCCCCAGGTCGAGTGATTGCCGATAAACCGGGGGCACGTAACTCTAGCGAGAGTGAACAACGCCGCTCTGAACCTAGCACTGCACTCAGCAATACAGACTATAGCGACTCATCAAGCGATTCAGCGGATACTGACTCAGCGCCAGCACCGGTTCCTCGGCCTTCGACTCCGGCGTCAGATCCAGCTCCAACCCCAGCGCCTGCTCCTGTCTTCAGTAGCTCACCGGCCCCGGCGCCAGCGCCAGCACCGGCCCCTGCTCCAACCCCCGTCTTTAGTAGTTCTCCAGCACCTCCACCGACGCCAGCGCCAACGGCCCCTGCCCCCCCAACACCAGCACCGATTCCACTTCCGCCTACAGCTGTTCCGCCACCGCCAGCGCCAGCACCGGCCCCAGCTCCTGAACCCCCTCGACCTAGGGCCTTGGAAAACTAGAACGCTAGACAACTCTAAAGCTCAGAGTCGCTAATTAGTGGCTACTCTATAGAGTAGCTCTAGTTTACAGCCCCAAATATCATGGCTTTTTCTCAGCGCACACAATCTAGCTTTAGCTCGCCTAGCTTCCGTGAAAAGAGAAGCGGACGCACCGTTGGCCGTCAGTACCAATCGATTGTGATCATGCTTTTGCTGAGCCTTTCGATGATAGGTGGTATTGGCAGTCGTCTGGCATACCTTCAAATCGTTCAAGGGGAGCGTAACCGAGAGCTAGCTGAAGACAACCGAGTTCTACTATTACCCAGGCGACCAGCCAGAGGGACTATCTTTGATCGAAATGGTGAAGTATTAGTCGGCTCGCGGCTGTCGCATTCTGTTTCCATTTGGCCAATCTCGCTACCCAAAGAAGAGGCTGCTAAGCAGGCAGTCATCGATCGCCTAGGTCAACTGTTGGACGT